>DATAUY010000064.1:0-3206 GCA_036268025.1 Candidatus Sulfotelmatobacter sp.
GTCCTTTGGTTTCCAATTCGCGCGCTTCACCAGCAATCCCTTACGAAATTGCACGGGATCTTGTCCCGCAGTCGCAGCGAGTTCGTCGATGAAGCACTCGACCGCAAATCCATTGAACGAATGCTCGACCGAACGCCACCACAGCGGCGGAACGACACTGGCCACCGCGTTGTATTCGAGTCGCACGTTTGGAATCGCATAGGGCA
This sequence comes from Candidatus Sulfotelmatobacter sp., assembly GCA_036268025.1. Lineage (GTDB taxonomy): Bacteria > Acidobacteriota > Terriglobia > Terriglobales > Acidobacteriaceae > Sulfotelmatobacter. The sequence goes on from DATAUY010000064.1 coordinate 207, forward strand.
TCTGCTTGGCGCCACCGACTTCGGATTCCTCGGCTTTGTCAGGAGAATTCCAGAAATCCGCAATCGATGTCGACGCGATCGTGTGCGACCACGACACAGGTTTGCCGCTTGCGTCGACCGCGCCGCGCATCCGATGGCAAGCCGAAGGTCGATAGAAGTCGTGCGTCATATCGTCTTCGCGCGACCAGACCAGTTGCACGGGCTTGCCGACAACTTTCGCAATCTGCGCAGCTTCAGCCGGATAGTCCGCCATGTAGCGCCGGCCAAAGCCTCCGCCCATGTAGGTGGTGTGAACGACAACTTTCTTCTCAGGCACTTCGAGGATTTTAGCGACAGTACGCTGCACCCAGTCGGGTGACTGCGTGGGCGCCCACACCTCGGCTTCTCCCTTACGCGCATGCACCGTGATGTTCATCGGTTCCATCGTGGCATGAGCGAGGAACGGAAATTCGTAAGTCGCCTCGACCCCCTTTGCATCGGGCGGGAGCGCTTTGTCCACGTCACCGTCATCGCGGACGCGCTTGCCCGGCTTCCCAGCGCCGGAGTGTAACGCCTCGTGCAGAGTGGCAGTCGATTCGGAGATTGCGGCTCCGTGGTCCCACGAGATCTCGAGAGCTTCACGGCCTTTCATCGCGGCCCAGGTGGAATCGGCGACGACGACCACTCCACCCGCAGTGAACATATCTTTGCCGAGCGCAGGGATCTCAAAGACGTTCTGGACGCCCGGCACCGCTTTCGCCTTCGTGGAGTCGAAACGCGAATGCCTGCCGCCAAACGTCGGACAGCGCGCAACCACCGCAAAAATCATCTCGGGAACGCGAACGTCCAGCCCGAACACCGCGCTGCCATTGACCTTCGAAGGGATGTCAACACGCGGCGTCGCGTGGCCAATCAACTGGAAATCTTTCTCGTCTTTCAGTTTTATTTTTTCAGGATCGGGCCGAGGAAGTTTTTCGGCGGCCTCGACGAGTTCGCCGTAACTCGCGCTGTGCGAGGATTTTTCGTGGAGCACGGCTCCTTTGCGGGCGAGGCACTGCGCGCGCGGAACATTCCACTTCGATGCCGCGGCGGTAATCATCAACTCGCGTACCGTAGCTCCAGCCTGACGTAGTGGCGTGAAATTCTCCTGCGTGCTTCCGCTGCCGCCCGTCCCCATGTGCGCGTAGATGTCGGGACGCGTTTCCGCCTGCTCGACGCTTACGGAGTTGAAGTCGACTTCGGCTTCTTCCGCAAGAATCATGGCGAGACCGGTCTTAATTCCCTGCCCCATTTCGGATTTGGCCACGATCAGCGAAATCTTTCCGTCCGGCTTGACATGGATGTACGCATCGAACGGATTCACCGGCGCTTTCTTCGGCCCCTTCTCATTCTCCTGAGCGAAGGCCCGCGATGGAGCGAGCCTCAGGCCGATCACCAAGCCCACTAAGGTTCCCTGTGACAGGAATTTTCTTCGGTTGATTGGCATGGCTAGGCTCCTTGCTGCGCGGCACGATGAATGGCGCGCCGGATTCGCTGATACATGCCACAGCGGCAGAGGTTGCCGAGCATGGCCGAGTCGATGTCGTCGTCCGTCGGCTTGGGAGTCTTTTCGAGCAGTGCTGCCGCGGACATGATCTGCCCCGGCTGGCAGTATCCGCATTGCGGGACTTGCTCGGCAATCCAGGCGCGTTGCAGGGGATGCGAGTTGTCGGACGACAAGCCCTCGATGGTCGTGATCTTCTTCGATCCCACGGACGACACGGCCGTCTGGCACGAGCGCACAGCCTCGCTGTCGAGGTGTACTGTGCATGCGCCGCACAGGCCCATGCCGCAACCGTACTTCGTACCGGTCATGTTGAGTTTGTCGCGGAGGATCCACAGAAGAGGCGTGTCGGGGGAAGCGTCAACCTGATGCGGACTGCCGTTGATCGTCAGCTGGAATGAACTCATGGGAGAACTCCAACAGTGGAGGATATGGCGTTAGACGAGGGTAGCGCGAGAATGTTTGCCCAGGCAAGGATAGCTTTCAATCGCGTCAGAATTGTCACTCCGAGGAGCGACAGCGACGGGGAACCTGCTTTTCACTTGAGCGGAAAAACGGCGGGTTCCTCCTTGCTCGCTGCGCTCGCTTGTCGGAATGACCTGGGGCGATTCTCGGCATGCCCGGCAGATCCTATCTCAACAAACCTATTTCTTTGACTCGTCCGCCTTGGACGGGTCCGGTTTCGCCTCCGCTCCCGGCATCACGTTCTTAAGCGGCGCTTTCCTTTGTTCGTCGAGTTCCGGGTGCGGCAGCGGTTTGCGCGGCAGCATCTGGTCGCGCATCGCAGTGTTGTAGACGAAGATGGCCTCCACCGTGGCGGCCTGGGCGAGGTCATCCGGTTGCAAGCGCTCGTAGGTATCCTGATTGGAGTGGTGCGTGCGCGAACTGTAGTCCAATTGATCCTGAATGAATTGGAAGCCCGGAATGCCGACCGAATCGAACGCTTCGTGGTCGGTGCCGCCAGTGTTCCGCATCGTAATGGTGGCCACACCGAGATCGGCCAGCGGCTGCATCCATTGCTGGAAGATGGAAGCGATGGCGGCGTTCTCCTGAAGATAAATGCCGCGGATTTTTCCCGAGCCGTTGTCTACGTTGAAGTATCCAGAAATTTTTGGTTGCTCGGGCTTCAACTCGACAGGTCCCGCGGCCTTGCGCAGAAAATCGGGAAGCTTCACCTGGTCCGGAGCGGTCGAGAGCGGAACGTATCCGAAGTGCCGTTTGACGTATCCATAGGAACCGAATTCTCCCTGCTCTTCACCGGTCCACAAGCCGACGCGGATGGTTCGGCGGGGCTGCACATGCAACGCGTTCAGGATGCGCATCACTTCCATCGCCACGATGGTTCCCGCGCCGTTGTCGGTGGCTCCCGTTGCGGAGGCCCACGAGTCAAGGTGTCCGCCGACCATTACGACTTCATCTTTCAGTTTGGGATCGGTACCGGGAATTTCTGCAATGGTGTCGAAGCCGTGCTCGTGGTC
>DATAUY010000065.1:0-1504 GCA_036268025.1 Candidatus Sulfotelmatobacter sp.
GATGCGCGTCACCTTTCATCGCGCCTTCGACGTAACACGCGACCTGGATGCTGCACTCGAAGCAGTCATCGCGGCGGGTACGGACATCCTGTTGACCTCCGGTGGCGCAGAACGGTTGAGTGAAGGCGTGGATGCCGTGGCTCACCTGGTGAAGCGCGCGGGAGACCGCATCGAGATCATGGGAGGCTCCGGCGTGCGACTACAGAACGCCGTGGCATTGTGTGAAGCTTCCGGCGTGGCTGCGATCCACTCGTCGATGCGCCGCCCGCTGGCGCGAGAAGATTCGACGATCCATGTGCTGCCGGATGCGCTGCCCCCCTACGAGGTGCGCGAAGAGGATGTGCGAACGCTGGCTGCAGCGCTGCGTCAGCGCTAGACCGTTTTCATGAAATATTGAAGACGGGACCACTTGTCCGAGAGATCGGCTTTTTGGTCCGTGTGCTAACTTCCAGATTGCCGACCATCCACCCAAAAACATGTATCCTCGACGGCTAACCAAAAGTACCTGTTTTTGCGTGAGCAACTTACAAGTCCGCTTGAGGACTATAGAGGGCGGCTTTCATTGCGTTGGCCTGCTCCTTCCATCGTTGAACGTTCACACCCATCACGATGAGCCATAGCTCCAGCGGGATTTCCCCGAGGGCGGAAGCGGCAGCGATGAAGGGGTACACGCGGTGTGCGAGCGGCGGGTATAAATAGGTCACCCAACCCAAACCACTAATCGCCAAGAGCACTCCCAGAACTTTAGGAACGAAGGTTGACCTGAAAAGGAGATAGCCGATCAGGAGGCACCAAGCTCCGAAGAACACCAGGTAGATCTGGAAGGCGTGATCATTCAATCTCAGAAATACGAGCGCCAGCGCCTGCAACTGTTCCGGCGTAAATGCGCTCAAGGAGCTACCGCCTTGCAGGATGATCAAAGGAGCGAGGTAGAAGAGACTGGTAAGAGCCTGAATAGCGCATCCAACGAGAATCACGAACGCCGCGAGTCTAGACAGGCTCCTGTTCACAGGTTTAAGCAACTCATACATGAGAAGCGCCCATGCGATGTGGAACGCAACGCCGATGAGCGAGAGTACGAATCCCAGCCAAAATAATTGTTCGTGTCCCAGGATATTGGCCGCCGTAGCCGCAGCGTTGCCAGCGACAACAAGCTTGCCGGGAATGATCACTCCACCGAACGCGGCCGTCACGGCTTCCATCAACTGACAGACACCGGCCATCCTGGCCTTGAAACGTGGCGACGTTTCTGCAGTCCGTTCCATCATTTCAGTCTGTGCCCATACTCTTTCTCTCTATTCGACCAATATCAAGCGTGCATGGGCGCTCTTCAGTGCGAGCCTACACCACGGCTGCCAATACCCGCTCGCCTGACTACTTTGCCGGAGCTAGCACAATCGGGGCTAAACCGATGCGGGATTCTGACCGAGTCACGGACTATCCGTACACTAGGCTTCAATCCGAACGAAACAATCTTTTTTGACAATCTTGCCAAATACATTTC
>DATAUY010000066.1:0-6848 GCA_036268025.1 Candidatus Sulfotelmatobacter sp.
ACGCAAAGTTGCAACAACGCCGAAGGGGTTAGCGATGGCACGGACCCGGACTTTAGCGGATCCGAGAAAAGCCAGATTGCAATCGACATGACGACTCTGTGCCAGTAATCAGCCAAGGTGCCTCTCCGCAATGATAGGCACCTTGAGCAACTCTTACGGGATGTTGAGCGAATGGAGGCAGCGATGGCAAGAAAGATTCTTCTGGCCGCAACTTTGGTTGCGGCGTGGGTCGCGGGGCTGTCCACGCTGGCATCAGCCCAGTTCTTGATGCGCTCCAGCCTCGCAACTCTCCATGGAGCCAACAGGGTCGTCGTCGCTGACTTCAACCGCGACGGCGTTATGGATCTGGCGGTTGGGGCGTTCGAGGCGTCCTCGGGAGTACAGGTATTTTTGGGGAACGGTGACGGAACCTTTAAGGCCCCCGTGGCTTATGCTCCGGGCTCCGGTGCCGCGTCTCTAGCTACCGCCGACCTGAACCACGACGGGAACCCGGATATTGTGATAGCCAACATCGCCGGCGATTCCGTGACGGTGCTTCTGGGAAATGGCGACGGCACTTTTCAGCCGCCTGCCAGTTATGCGATCTCCAGCGACTTCGGGGGCCTTGTGCTTGGAGATTTCAACAACGACGGAAAGATCGATATCTGTACGACGGGCACCACGACGGTTGCCGTTATTGACGTTCTGTTGGGCAACGGAGATGGCACCTTCCAGGAGCCAGCGATCGTCACTTACCCTCCAAACGGCGGACTGGATGCGCTTACTGCGGGGCGGTTCACGGAAGGTGGGAACCTGGATATAGCTGTTGCGGATAACGAGGGACTTTCCGGTGAGGTAATTCAGATATTACAGGGTAATGGCGACGGCACCTTCAGTATCGGCAGCAGTTATGGGATAGACGACGCTGAGTCAATTTTCGCCGCAGACTTGCGCAATAATGGCAAAACCGATCTGGCCGTAGCCGGGCTGGAGAGTCCTGGCCCCGCGGTACTGCTCGGCAACGGTAACGGGACGTTTGAGCAGCCGGTCTATTACCACCTCGGTTTTAACGCTTTGTCGGTAACAGTGGCTGTCGCGGACATGAACGGCGACGGCATTCCCGACTTGGTGTCTGCTCCTACCGTAGGCGTTGGCCTCATCGATTACAGCGCCGTGTATGTCTTTCCGGGAAATGGAGACGGTACCTTCGGAAACCCTGAGGTTTCCTATCCAGTGGCGTCCATCTCCCTCCCGAACGGCTTGGCACTGGCTGACTTCAATGGCGACGGCCAGCTCGATGTGACCATCGCAGACGAATTCGGACATGCCGGCGGAGTGAGCGAATATGTGCTGCTCAACACGGGCCGCATCAAGTTCTCGCCGTTCACACCGCTGAGCTTCAAGAACCAGAAGCAAGGCACGACGAGTGCACCCCAGACCGTCACGCTCACCAACGAAGGCAAGGCGTCTCTCTCCATCACATCAATCAAAGCTACAGGAGCATTCGGCGCGACCTCGACCTGCGGCAAGACGGTCGCCGCCAAAGCCATTTGCAAGATCAGCGTCACGTTTTCGCCGAAGAGCGCGGGAGCATCCGCGGGCACCGTCCAGATCAACGACAGTGCTTCCTCGAAGCCACAGGTCATCGCTCTTAGCGGCAAAGGCAACTGAGGTTGAGAGCTTTATCGCGGTTTAAGGCGCCGCGACAAAGACCGTCGCGGCTGGACAGCCGAGGGCGGCTGTCCCTACATGGATTGAGTGAATCCATCTGCTCTAAGTGGTTGTAATTGAGCGAGATGGCTGAAATAAACCACTCCGATTTCCGCAACTTTTTGGCCCCCGAAACGTTCAAATACATAGAGGCTGGTGGAAGGCGAAAGACAGAAAAAGCCGACGACCAGCCCGGTCAGAGATGTAGCGGGATCACTTGGAAGATCGATAGTTTCGAAGACCAAGCGTACCTGGATCAAGGGGGTGAATATGCGTTACGTAAAGTATTTGGCGATGTTGGCAGTGATGATGGTTCCGATGGCTTATTCGCAGGCGCAGGTAAGCGTTGGAGTGGGCGTCGGCGTCGGGCCGGGCTATGTGGATGGACCTCCAGCGTGCGCTTATGGCTACTACGACTATGCGCCTTACGCTTGCGCTCCGTATGGCTTCTACGGGCCTGACTATTTCGTGAACGGCATCTTTATCGGTGCCGGGCCCTGGTTCCACTGGGGACATCCGGCGGGGTTCTGGCGGCAGGGATTCTATGGTCGCGGATTTTATGGTCGCCCCTATGCTGGACGTGGGTTTGCTGGACGTCCGGGGTTCGTAGGCCGCGGGCCGGTGGCGCGGGGATTTGCAGGCCGCGGCCAGGCGTTTCATGCCGGCGGTGAGTTCCGCGGTGGAGGCGGGTTCCATGGTGGAGGCGGATTCCATAGTGAAGGTGGATTCCATGGCGGACGCCGCTAAGTTCGCCTTGGGGGCGTGAGAAAACGGCTGGCCAGCCGATGCTGCCAGCCGTTTTGTTTTCTGGGCTGTTTTTGTGCCTGCCAAGGAAGGAGCTTATAGCTAGCGCCCGACGGCTCCGCGGGCCTTCTGGAGGTCTTTCACGGCAGGAAAGGAACTGGGTGCCACCAGTGTTTTTTCGGGAGGTTGAGCACCCGATTTCAAGGAGCTCGCGAGCAATTCCATGGCTTCGCCGAGCAGCGGTGGCGAGAGAACGGTTGCCGCAAGGCGTTTCTGTCGGACCCACTCCTGCCCGGAGCGTGGAACGCCGTCGCATCCAATGAAGGGAAGGCGGAGCCATGCATCGCGCTCCTGCAAATTTGACAATTCTTCGAATGCCCGACGCGCTCCGATGGCCATGTCATCATTCTGGGCGGCGATAAGACTGATGTGCATTTGGCGCGACGTGCTGAGGGACAGCCACGACTTGATGGCATTGTAGCCGCTGTTCTGCGTCCAATCGCCCTTGAGGGTCTTGATTTCGATAGCGGGCGGCTTGGTGGCTGTCATGGCTTTGCTGCGGACTTTGGCCACATCGCGGACCGATGGGCCCTCAAGGTAAAGAACGGATCCCTGATCGCCCAATAAAGCACCCATCTGCTCGCCCTGGAGCTTGCCAATGGCCTCGTGATCCGACTGGACGCTGAAGACAGGAACGAGAGCATGTTTCCGCAATTCTGGAATGTAATCGACGCTGGTGTTGATAATGCCCCAGGCGATGCCCGCTCCGACCGCAGCCCGTGCAATCTGAGCCATACCAGTGCCAACCGGTTCTACCAGAATGGCATCCGGGCGCTTCCTGGGTTCCTGAATGAATTGGAGGACTTGCTGAGTCTGCTGAACGGCATCATTGCCGGCGTAAACGATTTCGACGTTCGCCCCGAGTTTGAGAGCGGCTGCCTGAGCGGAAGAGGCTTGTTCCAGTTGGTACTCATTGTCGTCGGTAATCAACGACACCACAACAGTGAGCTTGTTCATCGGGCCGCGTCCCCCAACGCGGGCACAACGCACAGCTGAATCATTAACGCATTCACAAGGTCACCGCTCAAAATTACTTTAGTTTTCCAGACCGACCGGCTTCGGAACCGCGCCATTTTCGGGATGCGAAAACCCGTCCAACGCCGCGCTGTACCACTTTCCGCATTTCTTGCTAGAATGTGCGGTTCGTGAGTACCTGACGGTCAGCGTGGGTAGCGCTTGTGGTAGTAAAATAATAAGGAACGCTTTCAGGAGACAAAGACCTTTATGACCTACGTGATTGCTGAGCCCTGCGTTGGCACCAAAGACACGGCCTGCGTGGATGCGTGTCCGGTGGATTGCATTCATCCTAAGAAGGACGAACCGAATCACGGTGAAGCGGAGCTGTTATATATCGATCCGGTGGAGTGCATCGATTGCGGCGCTTGCGTTCCAGTGTGCCCAGTGTCGGCGATTTTTGCTCTAGACGATCTGCCGGAAAAGTGGGCGGACTTCACCGCGAAGAATGCGGCGTATTACGGCCGGTAGCGCGCGGCAGGTTCGTTCTCGATTGATGAAGGGCGCGCGTCCTCGCATGGACGCGCGCCTTTTCGTTTGTCTGGATTATCCTTGTCGGGATTACCGGCGTTTGTCGGCGTTGCCGAGGACTTCGGCTTCTTTCCCCGTGTGGGCCTTCACCGCATCGAGAATGCGAAGATAGTCGTGCTTGTCCATTCGCAGGATATATTCCTTCGGAATGTCCTGTTCCCGATACTCAATTTGCAGCCAGTGCGAACGGGACTTGGTGAGCATAGCAATCGCGCCGATGCCGAGTGGGGCTGTGGCGATGGTTTCATCATTCACGCGATGCTTCTTGGTGTATTCGTACGAAAACTTGTCGATTGCGTCGTAGGGAATGGAAATTCCGCTGCCTTTGGCCGGCTGGATCTGGACGGCTTTGTTGGTATCGCTGAACGTAAGCGTCGCTTTGACCGCCTTTCCTTTCGCGTTTGGAACTTGAATGTGGTGAAAAGAAGTTTCGTCGGCGAAAGCTGAGCTCGACAGCAAAAGAGACAGCAGAAGGATTGAAGAGATTCGTGTCACGGTCTTGAAAGTATAGCTGAGCCGGCTCCGAAGGATTTTGCGGGCAAAGCCGCCCTCGGCTGCCTGTCGAGCGCAGTTCGACATTTTGGCGAAGATTCACCCTTCTGAGGTCCAGACGTTGCGAGCAACGTCTCCACCGGCGAGAATGAGCATTCATCCCAATCCATGGCCCTGCGGGAATCAGAAGCGATTGTGCTGCGCAGCTATCCGCTGCGCGAGGCGGACCTGCTGGTCACGCTCTTCACTCGCGCCGAGGGAAAGGTGCGCGGCGTGGCGCGTTCGGCCAAGAAATCCAAGCGCCGTTTCGGAGGCGCGCTCGAGCCGCTGACTTATGTGCGAGCGTTCTATGACGTTCGCGAGCGCCAGGAGTTGGCGCGGTTGGATTCGTGCGAAGTGCTGGAATCTCCGCTGGCGTCCGAGGTGAGCTATCCGCGCGCCGTCGCTCTGGGCCACATCGCGGAATTGCTCGACGAACTGCTGCCAGATCACGAAGCCAATGACGCTATTTTCCGGCTAACGCTTTCCGTGTTGCACGTGCTGACCGGGCCTGACATCTGGATGCCGGTCACGTACTTCGACCTCTGGTTGACGCGCCTGGTAGGTTTCCTCCCGGAACTGACCGAATGCGTTGTCTGCGGGCGCGAACTCAACGGCAGCCGCGCATACTTCCACGCTCTGGCCGACGGTTTGATGTGCGCCGATGACAAGCGGCTTGCGTCGTCGGAGATTTCGAGTGAATCGAGAGCCCTTGCGGCGCAAATGTTCCGCGCTCCGGTGGAGTATTTCGCAGAGGAGCCTTGGCCGAAAGCCCAGGGTGCGGATCTGCGGAAGCTTGTGGTTCAGATCCTGCAAAGGCACATCGAAAAGAAGCTGGTCACAGCGGGAATGCTGGAAAAAGGCGGATTTTAGAGATTGAACAAAAGGGTAACTTATAAGTTACACCGGCAGAGCCGATTGAAATTCGGCGTTACCAAACCAGATCTGGCCGTGATGTTCTTGGAGAATGGCTGGAAAAGGTAAAGGATGTGCGGACGCGCCAAGATTCTGGTCCGCATTGACCGGTTGGCCGTGGGGAATTTTGGCGACTGCAAGTCCCTTGGCGGCGGACTATTCGAACTCCGCATCGATTGGGGACCAGGGTTCCGCGTCTATTATGGGTTCGTCGAATCGCATTGTATTTTGCTTTTGTGCGGCGGCGACAAACGAAAACAATCCTCCGACAGAGCGCGAGGAAATATCTCAACGACTTTTGGAAAAGAACTCATGAGGCGAAAACCGAGTAAATCGCATGATGAAGGTGTTGTACGTGAACTACGGAACGATCCAGGGTTGGCAGCAGCGTATTTGAAAGAGGCGCTTGAGGACACCAACGAACCAGCAGTCCTGCTGATTGCTTTACGCCGGGTCGCGGAAGGCAGAGGCGGAATCGCCAAGATAGCCAAAGCTGCGGGGGTGGAGAGGGAGAGCTTGTATCGTGCGCTGTCTACGAAAGGAAACCCGAGGCTTTCGACATTGTTTGCTGTTGTCAAAGCGGTTGGTCTTCGGCTAACCCTTGAAGCGCAATAGCAAATAAGATCGTGAGTCGCAGAGCTGACGGGTCGCGCCTTCATCCATTACAATCAGAGTTTACCTGCCGGGCTCCCACGCCACTGTAGGATCAGCTCCTAGTCACTAGCTTCTAGCCACTGCCAGATGCGCGGGGCAGTTCACTAGATGTCGGCGGCTGGAACGGCAGCTTTTTATGGCATCCTCGGCTTCCAATCCGCTTACGTTTCAGGAGCTTATCCTTCGCCTGCAAACTTTTTGGGCGGAGCGCGGATGTGTCCTGCAACAGCCTTACGACGTAGAAGTCGGCGCGGGCACGATGGCGCCCGAAACGTTCTTGCGCGTGCTCGGGCCGAAGCCCTACAAGGTGGCGTATGTGCAGCCCTCGCGGCGTCCGGCGGACGGACGTTATGGGGAGAATCCCAACCGGCTCTTCAAGCACATGCAGTTGCAGGTGATTCTTAAGCCTCCGCCGGAGAATGTGCAGGAGCTTTACCTCGAATCGCTGGGCGCGATCGGCATTGACCTGCGCCATCACGACATCAAGTTCGAAGAAGACAACTGGGAAGCTCCCACGCTGAGCGCGTGGGGAGTCGGCTGGCAAGTGATGCTCGATGGTCTTGAGATCACGCAGTTTACTTATTTCCAGCAGTGCGGCGGCGTGGACCTTTTTCCGATCTCGGCCGAGCTGACGTATGGCCTGGAGCGCATCACCGCCTTTCTGCAGGATGTGGATTCGATCTACGACATCGTGTGGGCACGCGATCCGG
>DATAUY010000067.1:0-8445 GCA_036268025.1 Candidatus Sulfotelmatobacter sp.
CTCTATTCCATACTGTTCCCAACTCTTTCCCTGTTCTGTCTCACTCGACATGAATGACGATGGGGTCAATGACTTCAAGTTCTCACTCATCTCGTCCTACACGTACTCTGCCCACTCTCTTCACCTGCACGTGGCGGCTCACAACGGAGGAGGTGTAATTGGAACTGCCGGCGGCGCGCACGGTCCGTATGCATCGCCCCTACTTCGGGGGGCGAACATTGGAGCATCGGATCACTTTTTAGGCGGCAAAGATAACGTCGAAGTTTCCTATCGACATTACAACAGGTCAGGTGAACTCTCGGACCTGAAGCTTTACGGCAAATGGGCAGGGAATCACCCAAACCGCTTTCTCGGGGTGAAATTCAAGATCAACGGCAAAACTCATTTCGGATGGGTGCGGATAACGGTGAATACACCGTCCCCTTCCTGCGTGCCACTATGCAGTACTTACTTGTCGGCGACGATCACGGAATACGGCTACGAAACCATCGCCAACAAGCGTCTCGGCGCAGGCCTCGCATCCGATTCGGCCGATGACCAAGCCCAGGCACCCCCCGACGAACCCAGCCGTCCTTCGCTCGGAATGCTTGCCTTGGGTACGGATGGTTTGGCGATTTGGCGGCGCGAGGAAGAGTTGGTTCACTAACCAGTTCTCCTCGCTTTCACTCGTCCGAGCATGAGGGCCTCTAGCCGCAACTGCGGGCGCGCTTCAGTAACAAGTTCCTCTCCCGCGCATTTCGCGTGATGGAAGCCGCTCGCTCGAACTCAGCCCGCGCCTCATCCGTCCGTCCCAGCTTCTTCAGCAAGTCGCCCCGCACGCTTGGGAGCAGGTGATACGTGCTCAATGCCGGACCGTCCATCAGCCGATCCACCAACTCCAATCCGGCTGCCGGACCAGATGCCATGCCAACTGCAACCGCGCGATTCAGTTCGACAATCGGTGAGGGAGAAACTTCGGCGAGATCGGAATACAACGCAGCGATGCGGGCCCAATCCGTGTCCGCGGCAGTCGCGGCGCGGGCGTGACACGCAGCGAGAGCTGCCTGGATCGCGTATGGTCCGCGCGACCCGCCAAGCTCAAACACGCGATCAAGCGCGGCCAGCCCGCGGGCGATCAGCAACCGGTCCCACTTCGAGCGGTCCTGATCGAGCAGTAGAATTGGCTCTCCCGCCGCATCGACCCGTGCTTTCGAACGCGACGCCTGAATTTCCATCAGAGCAACGAGTGCGATTGCCTCCGGCTCTTTCGGCACGAGTCCCGCGAGAATTCGCCCCAACCGCAACGCTTCCTCGCATAATGCGGGCCTCATCCAGTCATCACCGGCAGTTGCCGAGTAGCCTTCATTGAAAATCAAATACAGAACTTGCAGTACCGACGCCAGCCGTGCCGTAAACTCAGCCCCGCGCGGTACTTCGAATGGAACATGCGCCTCCGACAGAGTCTTCTTCGCGCGGACAATTCTCTGCGCGATCGTAGGTTCGGCGGTTAGATAGGCACGGGCGATCTCATCCGTCGTCAGTCCTCCAAGCAAGCGCAGCGTCAGCGCAACCCGCGCTTCGGTCGAGAGCACCGGATGACACGCGATAAAAACCAGCCGCAGCAGATCGTCTCCGATGTTATCGTCGATCGCTGCGGCAAGGTCGGACACAGTGTTTTCCCGCTCGGCGAGATCACGCCCAAGTTCCTCATGCTTTTTGTCGATGAGTTCGAGACGGCGGAAGTGATCGATGGCGCGATGCTTGGCCGTCGCCATCAGCCAGGCGCCGGGGTTTCCCGGAACGCCCGACTCCGGCCACTGTTCGAGGGCCGCGACCAGCGCATCCTGCGCCAGTTCTTCGGCGCGACCGACGTCGCGGGTGATGCGCGTCAGGCCTGCGATCAGGCGGGCTGACTCGATGCGCCAGACCGCCTCAATCGCGCGATTGGTCTCGGTAGTCTCCACCGCTACCGATCACATCATTGTTTATGCCTTCAAGGCAACCGCGACAGCTTCCATGGACCGTAGCGCCGGCGTCCCGCCGGCTGTCGCGTGCGCGTCTCGCGCTCGCAGCCGGTACAACCCAAGCAGTTCCAGTCTCACGCTCTATCAGTACGTCACATGGGCAATCGACAAATCGACCAAAAACAAACTTATTTTTTCTGTCCCGCCAGCTGCTGCCGCACGCGTTCTCCCCGTTCCTTGGCTTCAGGCGTCAGGTTGTCGCTGAAATCGGCGACCTCGAAGAAGGGACGAATCTCGACTTCGGTTTCTGCTTGATGTGGATTCGGGCAGCGCTTCAGCCATTCGACCGCCTCGTCCATCGAGCGTACCTGCCAGATCCAGAAGCCGGCGACCAGCTCTTTGGTTTCGGCGAATGGCCCGTCGATTACGCTGCGCTTCGTCCCTGAAAAGCGTACCCGCTTCCCCTTCGAACTCGCCTGTAACCCGTCTCCAGCCAGCATGATGCCGGCCTTCACCAGTTCCTCGTTGAACTTGCCCATCTGGGTCAACATTTCAGTATCCGGCAGCGCTCCCGATTCCGATGTCTTGCTTGCTTTTACAATGACCATGACTCGCATGATTTTCTCCTTAACTTATTGAAATGGCTTGGCTGCTGCAAACCGCCGCATCCCGCCTCTATATGAACGTCGAATCAGCTAACCCGGAATCGACGCACGAAATGAATTTAAACGAAAGATCTGTATTCCCCGGATTTTGCGCCATCCAGGCGGACGGCATAGACATAATCCCAGCACCACATGGTACCAGTGCGGAAAAGACAAGCAGCGCATGAACACGACGCGTTATGAACGGAAGGAGTTACGAGCACGACAAGTTACAAGCGGGCGAGCGGCCTATGAGAAATGTGGAAGAGAGGCCCCTTGGCAGTGCGCCCTAGAAAGCGGCTTAAGCCGCTGAGGAAACATCATTCTCACCGGTGCGGATCGAACGCAACTTTGACGGTCAAAGTTTCTTCCGCGGACGCAGGAACGTACTTCCACTGCTTGACCGCCTTCATGGTTGATTGCCCGAGGATAGGGCTGCCGCCCAGCAGCTTGGTGGACTTCACCGTCCCGTTGGGAGCGACCTGCACTTCCACCCGCACCACGCCGCCGATGTAGAGCCTCTTCAAGGCGTCGGGATAGTCCGGCTCAACCCGAGTGACAACTTTTCTTTCGGCCCCGCTTGCCTCGTAGCTTTGCGCCGTTCCGAAAACTGCCGGCAACATCAATACGCCCAGTAACACGACCGTGCGTTTCCCCATGATTCGAGTCCTCGTTACGGCAGCTCCAGAGTCAACTGATAAACCTCTTGCGTACTGCGGTCCCGCACAAACATCCACGATCCATCCGCGGCCCGGCCGATCCAAGGCCCAAGCGCGCCCGGGTACCGCTCAAAGCTTGCCAGCAGGATCACTTGTTCGGGTTCCGCGCTCCCAACCCTCACCCGGCGAATCGCCTCCGCGCCGTTTACCAGATCGTCGAAGTAAAGGTACTTGCTGTCCGCCGACCAGATCGGGTAGCTCACGGTTCCCGCCGGTTCTTTCAGCCACGTCGCCCAGCTCTGCGTCTGAAAATCAAAAATCATCAGAGCAGTTCCGTCCGGCGAGAGCGCCGCAATATACCGCCCATCGGGCGACCACCGCGGACTGAAGAGTCCGGTCGATCCGGGAACCGTTTCAATCTTCCGAGTCTTGTAGTCGAGAACGCGGATATTCAGGCCTGATTTATCGCGGTTGTAATCGCCAAACATAAGCCGCTGACCGTCGGACGACCAGTTCGCGTCAATCTGGCTGCCACTCTCCGGCAAAACTTCCTGCGGATCGCCGCCATTCGCCGATACCAGCGACAGCTTCCACGAAGCTTCCGCCTTCATGCTGGCGTAAGCGATCTGCTTGCCATCCGGCGACCAGTGCGGCAGTGCCGCGCGTTCGGAAAGAGGTGTTAATTGCAGCCTGTCGGATCCGTCCGCTCGCGAACGCCACAGCGTTCCTTCGGGAATCGCTACGTAGGTAATCCATTTACCGTCTGCCGAAAACTCCACATCAGTCGCCGACAATCCTGCGATTAACGGGACAAACTTCTTCTTGTTGGCTTCGTACTTCACAACCTCAACAGTCGGCTGCACTCCGATCGCCCAGATCTTCTTGCTATCGTGCGCGATCGACGCATTCCCGAACGACATCGGACCGCTTGTAATCTGTGCAGGAGCCGCAGTGGGATCGGCATTCGACAACGCCCAGATGCTGGTCACGACGAGGTTCGTATTGGGAATCGTTTGGCTCGCCTGAAAAATGTAGAAGTGCCCGTCGGACGTCCAGTTGCCGCAACACGCAGATGACTTGTAAGGCCAGTCGCTTAGCAGTGCGTGAGCGTGCGATCCATCGCGGCCAACCTCCCAAAGCGAAGTCGCATTGTTCTCCGTATCGCTGACCGTAAACCGGATGCGCTGTCCGTCGGGAGAGAACCTCGGGGCAAAAACCGATCCGCTCGCTGTAAAGAGTTCGTGCGCCTGGATTCCGGCGCTATCTGAGAGATAAAGCGTCGGCCCCTTGGCAAACACCAGGATGTTTCCATCCGCCGACCAGCTCGCATCGCGGCCGTTCAGATCTCCCACACGCTGAGGGGCTCCCTCCGCAACCGGCAGCGTCCAAAGTTCGCTTTCGCCATTCTTGGAAGTCGAAACCAGCAGCTTCGAATGATCGGGCGAAAGATCCAACGCCTGCAAACTCGCAAACGGACTCGTCACCACCGACCTGTCCGATCCGGGCAGCGTGACTTTCGCAATCACCCGATCAGACGCCGGCAATTCCGTAACATAAAGCTGTGAGTCTTCTGCCAGCAGGTTCGTCTTGCGAAATCCGTCATGGGTCACCTGCGTGATTGCAGTAACGCGGGGTGCAGGCCCCGACGCCGCCCCGCGAAGCATGTTCCCTTGATACGTCCCGGCGAGCACGACCATGCCCACGATCGTCGCCGCCGCCAGAAGCAGCCGGACCTTCAGATCCGCAAATCTCTCATCTTCATTGCGCATTCCTCAATGTTAACGAGAGTAAAGTGAGGCCAAAGAAGGAAATACACAAATGGGATTACGGTGGTAACGGCACGAATGTAGGGACAGCAACCCTCCGCTGTCCGCGGAGCGCAGCTCCGCTCCCTCGACGGAAATCGAAGCTGCGGAGACCCGATAGTCCGCAAGCCGCGAAGCGGCACCAGAATGCAGATCACAGCGCAAGCTGTGGGTTATCGCCGCGAAAGAAGGAACAAGCCCGAAGGGACGAACGACCATCAAACCCGCGCCCTCGCGCCTGATCCCAAGCGTATAATGGCCGAGGCCGTAACCAATGACTGAGCAAATCAAGCGCAAGCTCCAGGACGAAATCAACGCGCTCGAACACGAGCTGATCCACGAGCTTCCCAAGGAGATCAAGAAAGCCGCCGCCCTCGGCGACCTCAGCGAAAACGCCGAATACCACATGGCCAAGCAGCGCCAGGAGTTCGTCAAGGCGCGCGTCCGCCAGCTCGGCAAGCGCCTCGCAGATCTCTCCATGGTCAACATGGACAACATTCCCCACGACCGCGTCGGCCTCGGCTCGACTGTCAAAGTTTTCGACAGCACCAAAAACGAAGAGATGCAGTACAAGCTGGTCACCAGCGAAGAATCAGACGTGGCGGCGGGAAAAATCTCGACCACCAGCCCTATCGGCCGCGCCCTGCTCAACAAGAAAGTCGGGGACGAAGTCACCGTAATCTCTCCCAACGGCAAACGCGAACTGGAGATCCTTAAGCTAAGCACCATCCACGAAGAAGTCGCCGAAGATCCAAAAGAGGCGCAAGCCTGATGGCAGCTCGTGCCGCCAGTAAGTGTTGTCATCCCGAGCGGAGCCGCTTTGGTAGACCCCCAGCTTTCAGCTGGGGGCGCGCGAAGCGCGGCGAAGCGAAGGATCTCAGTCTTATCGGCTGCCGCCGGGAGCCAAGATCATGACCCACTCCTGGACCTCGGCGTTCGGACGCGCCTGCGGAGTCCTCCTCGACACCATCGTCCGCTGGCTCGCCCTCTCCCGCATCAATCCCAACGTCCTCACCTTCATGGGATTGGTCGTCAACACCTGGGCCGCGATCCTGTTCGGCTCCGCCAACGCCTCGAACCAGAAGCGCATGTTCATCTACGCCGGACTGGTCATCATCTTCTCCGGCTTCTTCGACCTCGTCGACGGACAAGTCGCCCGCGCCACCAACCGCGTCACCCGCTTCGGGGCCTTCTTCGACTCGGTAGTCGACCGCTACTCCGACGCCAGCCAGTTCCTCGGACTCCTCGTCTTCTACGCCCGCGGCGAGCGCTTCTTCTATGTGGTCCTCAGCGCCTTCGTCATGATCAGCGCCATCATGGTCAGCTACACTCGAGCCCGCGCCGAAAGCCTGATCGGATCCTGCCGCGTAGGATTCATGGAGCGCCCCGAACGCCTCGTCTTAGTAATCCTCGGAGCCCTCTTCAACCGCATGGCCCCAGTCCTCTGGACCATCGCCGTCCTAAGCACAATCACAGTAATCCACCGCATGCGCTACACCTGGACCCGAACCCAAGACCCACCAGTAAGCCTGAATCCAAGCCAAGCCGCGTAAGATTTCGTGATCTGAGATTGGACCATCTGGACAGCCATCTGGACTCATGTGGGGACAGCCGCCCTCGGCTGTCCGGCTCGCGCAGCGAGCCTGTTTTGCCCTGGTGGAAGGGCACGGCTTCAGCCCGCCGATACACGCAACCCTCAGCCCTTTGTCATTCCGAACCGGCGCGAAGTGCCGGTGAGGAATCTGCTTGTTCTCTGCTGACCGTAATTTGAATTCGGGGTACCCCCCTCCCCCCGATCTATTGGAATCACATACTTGGAGAGAAATTGCGATTTGATCCAAGGGGCTCAATCGTTTGCGGGCAAAATCTTCTAAACAAACGGACTTACGCGAACAATGTCAAAGAACACGCGCCGCTTGGGGCTCATACGAGGATCGGATGATGAGCCTATGGAAAGCAAGGTCAGATGTCACAGAGTGGGAAATAAAGCTGAGGAAAATTTCCTTCGAGTCTTATGGTCACTTTGGGAAGGCTTGCATTTGCTTTTCCCCCGAAAGGCATTGGGTCATGGTATCTACGCTTGGAATTGTTGACTTCGCCGATGCCGGAGTTATTCCAGGAATGCTTCGCAGACCGCGTTCAGTACGAAATCCAGCCCCGGCTGATAACCAGGGCTTTCGCTTTCCCCCAATAACCTTGGATGTCATTCCGAATCGCCGCAAAGCGGCGGTGATGAACCTGCTTTTCGCATGCTACCGTAAGCTCCCATACTTCGTATTTCGTAACGCGCTCTCTCTCCACTGGCGTTCCGCGCCATCTCACGCTACAATCCCGTTTCTTCCCCGTAACCAGGCCCGCAACCATCAAAGGAGTCTTTACCGCATGCCCCGAGGGAAAGGCACGCCCGGCAAGCCTGCCAAGCGGCCCATCGAACGTTACGAGCACTCCGGCAAACAGCGCATCAACAATCCCGAGGTCGGACTCGTAACTCCTCTCACCGACCCTCCGCTCCCCACCCACAAGACCTACGAATACTTAACCCCAGTTCCGGATGTGGGGCGGACACTCCTGTCCGCCACTGCCGGCAGCACCGAAAATACAAGCAAGGCGGACAAGAGTGTCCGCCCCACATTGAACTACGACCCCCACCTCGACCCGCAACTCGTCTGGGCGGGCAAGAAAGAACACACATCTTTCGAAGTCCCCACCGTCTCGCTGCACGTGCACGAGCGCATCGACCCCTCCACCATCATCGAAGCCGTGCGCCGCCGCAATGGCAACGGACATCCCGAGCAGCCCTCGCTCTTCGAGCGCCGCGAAGAAAACCCGCCGCTGCGCGACGCCGTGGATTTCTACCGTCATCCCCACGGCTGGTCCAACCGCCTTATCGCCGGCGACTCCCTGCTGGTGATGAACTCGCTGCTGGAAAAGGAGGGCATGGCCGGCCAGGTGCAGATGGTATATATCGACCCGCCTTATGGGATTAAGTATGGGTCGAATTTTCAGCCGTTTGTGAATAAGCGGGATGTGAAGGATGGGAAAGACGAGGACTTGACTCAAGAACCGGAGATGATTCGAGCGTTCCGAGATACGTGGGAGATGGGAATCCATTCTTACCTCACGTACTTACGTGATCGATTGCTACTCGCGAAGGACTTACTTCAGGAATCCGGCTCTTGTTTTGTACAGATAAGCGATGAGAACCTGCACCACGTTAGAGAAGTGATGGATGATGTTTTCGGGAACCGAAATTTCATCGGAGTTATTCCCTTTCAGAAAACTGGCGGATTGTCCCAGTCTTTCTTGCCTTCAACGTGTGACTTTCTGCTTTGGTATTCAAAGGCCCGGGAAGTCGTCAGGTTTCGCCAGCTTTATGTGGAAAAGGATTTTGGCG
>DATAUY010000068.1:0-114326 GCA_036268025.1 Candidatus Sulfotelmatobacter sp.
CGAAATTCTCCCTTCACCTCCGCCCACACCGGCTTCGCCCACTTCACCACATCCTCCAGAACCTGATTGACGATGTTCTCCTGAAAAATTCCCAGGTTGCGGTAGCACTGCAAATATTCCTTCAGCGACTTCAATTCGAGGCAATGCTTGTCGGGCATGTAGCGGATGCTAAGCACGCCGAAATCCGGCAGTCCTGTCTTGGGGCAGACCGAAGTAAACTCCGGATCGTCGACGACGATTTCATATCGCGGGAATTGATTAGGCCAGGTCTCGATCTCAGGAAATTTGGCGTCGAGTCCGGCAGCGGCGTGTTCGCGGGTATACCGTGGCGTTTTGGCCATAACGGATATTGTAGCGGCTACGATATTTGCCGGCAGAGGGAGTATCTGCGGTGCGTCTCTAGAGCATTTTCGCGCATCCGCGGTCAGCCATAGGCATCCAAAGAAGTACCGCTCTCAGGGCGGGCAGCGTTTATGATCTCGGCTTCAGGGTGATAAATTACTGCTTACAGTTTTTCCTGCCGCATCCTGAAAGAACTAATACTTGGCATCGACGAACAATTCGGAAACGCCTTCGCCCCGGCGTTGGATCTGGTTTGCGTTGGCCCTGGTCGCGTTACTGGCCGTGCTCTATTCCTACTTTCATCAAACGCCGCTTAAGGTTCGCGCCGTGGCCGTTCAGCGCGGCCCGATACGCAGCCTTATTTCTACCAACGGCAAGGTGGAACCGATTCAGAATTTCGAGGCCCACGCGCCCATCGCTACCACGGTAAAGCGGCTTCTCGTCAAAGAAGGCGACAAGGTACGCAAAGGCCAGCTCTTGCTGCAACTTGACGATGACGACATTCGTACGCAGGCCGCGCGCGCCGAAGCTCAGGTGAGGGCAGCGCAGGCGGACCAGGCGTCGCTGAAGACCGGTGGCACGCAAGAAGAAGTTCTCACTTTGAATTCTCAACTGGCGAAAGCCCGCAGCGCGCGTGATATCGCGCAACGCAATCTTGACTCCATGCAGCGGCTGCAACAGGAAGGAGCCGCGTCTCCTGGAGAAGTCCGCCAGGCGCAGGACACGCTGCAACGTGCGCAGGCCGATGTAAGTCTGCTGGAACAAAAGCAGAAAGACCGCTACTCGCAACCTGAGGTCGCCAGGATACAGGCGCAGGGCGAGGAAGCGCAGGCCTCCTATGCGGCGGCGGAAGACGCTTTAAGCAAATCGAGTGTGCGCGCTCCATACGAGGGCGTGGTCTATTCCCTGCCGGTAAAAGTTGGGACATTCGTCCAGGCCGGCGATTTGCTCCTGCAAGAGGCGGACTTATCGAAAGTTCTCGTACGAGCATTTGTGGATGAACCTGACGTGGGCCGCCTGCAAGTGGGAGAAAAAGTGGAAGTCACATGGGATGCGATTCCCGGTCGCATGTGGACTGGCGCCGTGAATGCGGTTCCTGCGACCGTGAAGCTCCGCGTCTCCAGAAATGTCGGCGAAACTACTTGTCTGATTGACAATCAGGACCTGCGGCTGCTGCCGAACATCAATGTCGGCGTAACGATCGTCGTCGCCGAGCACCAAAATGCTCTCACTTTGCAGCGCGACGCGTTGCACATGGATGACAGCAAGCCTTACGTCTTCCGGATCGTTGGCGATCGCCTCAAACGCCAGGATGTCCAGTTTTCGTTGCAGAACCTGACGAGAGTTGAAATCACTTCCGGCCTCTCCGAGGGCGAAGCCGTCGCACTATCTGCCGAGGAATCGAAGCCGATCTACGATGGCGCGACGGTCAAGGTTGTACCCTGAAAAACCTATTGAGCCGGGGCGGAGCATTGAGAATCGGGCCGTTGAGACGAACAAAGTTGCGAAGGCTGTTTCGGTCGATCTTCATCGTCTGCCTCACGGCGCCAATTGCGGCCGCTGCCACCCCAAAAGAACTGCTTGCGTCGGGCCACGTCGACGAGGCGATGCGGGTCCTGGAGCAGCAGATTAATCAGTCTCCGAGCAGCGCAGAACCCTTCAACCTGCTCTGCCGTGCTCATTTCATGCTCGATGATTGGGACGCTGCCATTCCCCGGTGCGAACGCGCGACAGCTCTCGCTCCGCAGAACAGTCTCTATCGCCTCTGGTTGGGGCGCGCATACGGCGAAAAAGCTGACAAGGCCAGCGTTTTCTCGGCCATGGGACTGGCCAGGAAAGTTCGGGATTCCTTTGAGCGTGCGGTTGAACTGGATCCGGACAGTTGGGAAGCGCGCACTGATCTGGCAGAGTTTTACACGGAAGCCCCAGGCATTGTGGGAGGAGGAAAGGACAAGGCGCGCGCACAGGCGGACGTCTTGATGCCTGCTAATCCAGCCATGGGACATTGGGTGCTCGCCCGCATTGCCGAAAAAAACAAAGACTCCGCCGGGGCTGAACGAGAGTATCGCGCTGCTATTCAGGCCAGCCACTCGGGCGCTCGCGCCTGGCTCAACCTGGCCAACTTCTATCGCTACGCACGCCGGCTCGACGACATGGAGAAAGCGCTGAAGAACCTTGAGTCCTGCCCTCTGGATTTTCCCGAGTCGCTCATGCACGCGGCCGATATCCTTCTGCGCTCGGGTCGCAACCTGCCGATGGCAGTGCGTTTCCTGCACCGCTATCTTTCCGCGCCGGTCGAGGCCGGACCGGCTTTCGAAGCCTATGAAATCCTTGGCCAGTTACTCGAACGGCAGGGAGACGCTGCCGGCGCGGCCGCGCAGTACCGCGCCTCTCTGGCACTCGCCCACACCTACGCCCGCGCAAGGGAAGATTTAAAGCGCGTCGAGCGATGACCGGATACTTCTTGAGCCAGGTGTTAAGCCTCGAAGTGCACTTCAACTCCGATCAAAAGTCGGTCGTTCCCGCGATCGGGCATTTAGAATTTCGCTTGCATCTATATGCATTTGAGCAATCATTCCTGCCGCTGTGAAAGGGATGCGATGAAAATCCTGTATCGCCCTGCGCTCTGTCTGAGGGTTCTGGCGTTTGTTCTTGTGCCGGCCACGCTGCTGGCCAATCCCGTTTCGCTCAAGCGCGTTGTCGAGCTTGCCCTGACCCATGCGACCGGCACTGCGATCGCCGCCGCCGATGAGCAGCATGCGGCCGCAGCCTATCGTGATCTTCGCAACAGTTATATCCCTCAACTCATGACCGGTGCAGGCCTCGGCTTCTCCTACGGATTCCCACTCTCGCTGGAAGGCTCCGCGCCTGCCTTATTCAACATAACCGCGCAGTCGGCGTTATTAAATCCCTCGCTGCGCCAATTCATCGAGGCCGCAAAGATGGATTCCGGCGTCGCCGCGGCCAGGAGCAAGGACGAGCGCAATCAGATCATCCAGGATGCCGCCCAAAGCTATGCGGAACTGGCGAAGTGGGAGCAGAGACTGGGAAAGCTTCAGGAGACGGAAGAAAGCGAAAAAAGGTTTCAAGCTGCTGTAGAAGAACGCGTCAAGGAAGGCGTGGACAGCGATCTCGATGGAACAAAGGCGCGGCTCTCCACCGCTCGCGTACGGCTTCGGATCGAAGAAGCCCGGGGGGCCGCAGATGTTCTGGGCGAGCATCTTTCCAAGCTCACGGGACTCCCTGCTGCCGAGATTCAAACCGACCCCGATTCAATCCCTGCTCCGCCTGAGCCGCCGGCGGAAGAATCTACAGCGGCCGTCAATTCGACTCCTGCAGTACAAGCATCGGTGGAGCATGCCCGCGCGCAGTACTTGCGCGCGCAGGGCGAGCATCGCGCTTTGTGGCCCAGCGTGGATTTCGCCGCCCAGTACGCCTTGCTTTCAAAGTTCAATAATTTTCAGAATTACTACATTCCCTCAAAACCTTGCGTCACTCCGCTAGGAGAATTTCTCTGCGTGACCAACAGCTTCCAGCAGAACAACGCAACAGTTGGCATCAGCATTCGATTTCCTTTATTTAATGCTTCGCAGCGAGCGCGCGCGCAGGCCGCCGATGCTGACGCGCTCAAGGCCAGCAAACAGGCGGAGTCTGCCAGGAACCAGGCCACAGAGGAAACGCTGCGCCTGCGCCGCTCGGTTGCGCAGTTGCAGGCTGCGCATGATGTTGCTGAGTTGGAGTATGAAATCGCAGAAAAAGGCCAGACCGCGGTGCAAACCCGAATGGATGCCGGGACAGCGAACCTCCACGACCTTGACGACGCCCGCTCGCAGGTCAGCGAGCGCTTTATTACGCTGCAAGATGTCACGTTCGAGCTGCAACGCGCGGAACTTGGGCTGCTGCGCTCGACGGGAGATCTGGAAAAATGGGCTTTGGGTGCGCGCTGAAGGCGTAATTTGAATTCTTGATTTAAGTAAGAACCATCGTAATACTCAACAACGGCTACAACTTCCCTCTTAACAACTTGACCACCTGGCGCAAGGCCTTCTCATTTCTCCTATACCAACGCCACTGCCCTTTCTTGCTTGCCTCCACCAGGCCCGCCCTGGTCAGGATTGCCATGTGATGCGAAATCGTCGGTTGCGAAAGATGAATTCGCTGCTCGATATCTCCGCCGCAAAGGCATGGCCCGGGGCTTGTTTTCAGTCCCGCTGGTTTTGTATCGCTCGCGCCATCCCGCAGCGTGCGCAAAATGCGCCGCCGCGTTGGATCGGCAATGGCATGAAGCGCGCGATCGAGTGAAATCTCACTAGGCATGGTGGAGTAGAAATAACCCGAAAATTGGTCAGTGTCAATCTAGGAGATTTATGGCGGCCAAGCGTTGCAAAGGTCGGTTCCTGAGAATGGCTATTTCTTGAGGATCGGGCTGTAGCCGTCTGCAACCAGCTTGGTGCGCAGGCCCTCGGCTTCTTTAACGTCGGAATACGGTCCGAGTTGCACGCGAAACAGTTTATCGCTGGCAGTTTGCGCAGCCACAAACGCGGGATAATCTTTCTTTTTGAGCGCATCGACCAAGGCGTCGGCGTCTTCCTGCTTACTGACCGCAGCGATTTGCACGAAGTAACCCGCAGTCGGAATCGTAGTTGCAGGATCAGCCGCGCCCGATGCGGGCGTGGCAGCGGCAGAAGATGCGGCAGAATCCCTCTTGGCATCAGCAGCGGGCGTCAGATCTGGGCTTGCTTGCTTTTGCTCAACCGCCTTGTAGAAGGTCATCGGCGGAGCTGCTGCTGGCGCACCGCTTGCCTTATTCGCATTCGAGGAGGCTTGCGGTGAAGCCGCAGCGCTGGCCGTAGTGACGGTCGGTTCCGACTTGCGTCCGAGCGAATACCCCAGCGCGAAGAACAGGGCGCAAATGGCCACCAGCCCGAAGAAAAGCACCAGCAGCTTACCGGTGCCCAGCGTAATTTCCGTGTCTTGTGATGAAGCCATGCTTCAACTCCCAATTCCACTACGCCGTTTTTTTCTCAGGTGCGGCATCTCCATCGGTTTTCGACAACATTTTCTGGATTCCAGAGAAAAAATCCACCGGCACGGGGAAGACAACCGTCGTGTTCTTTTCAACACCGATCTCCGTGAGCGTCTGGAGATAGCGAAGCTGCACGCTGACCGGCTCACTCGATAGCAAATGGGCCGCGTCCACCAGTCGCTGCGCGGCCGCGAATTCTCCTTCCGCGTGAATGATTTTCGATCGCTTCTCGCGCTCTGCCTCGGCCTGCTTCGCCATAGCACGTAGCATCGACTCGGGCATATCGACCTGTTTTACTTCCACATTCGTGACTTTCACTCCCCATGGTGACGTATGCGTATCGAGAATGCTTTGCAGGCGCAGGTTAATCTTGTCTCGATGGGCGAGCAGTTCGTCGAGTTCCTGCTCACCAAGCACCGAGCGCAACGTGGTCTGCGCAAACTGCGAGGTCTGGTACACATAGTTCGAAACTTCCACCACCGCTTTGCGCGGCTCGATCACGCGCAGAAAAATGACGGCGTTGACCTTTAGCGTAACGTTGTCGCGGGTGATGATGTCCTGTGGAGGAACTTCAAGTGCCTCCTGCCGCAAGGAAACACGCACGATGCGGTCAATCGGAGTAAAGACGAAAACGACTCCCGGGCCTTTCGCCACGTCGAGCAGACGGCCAAGGCGGAAAATGACGCCACGTTCATACTCCGCCAAAATCTTGATGGAGCTGAGCAGGTAAATAGCGACGATGACGATGATGATTGTTCCAAAACCGAATCCGAATGATTCCACAAACGCCTCCCACACCAGGAGCCAAACCGGCCCTACGGCGGATTGTATAGCAGCCGTCGTAAAGCCGAGTGCAAATCGCAAACCAGACGTTGCTTGGCTTGATGCGGCTGAAAATCTATTGTCTACCTAGCTTAGGTCAGGATCGACGGCTTGGTCCGTGTAGATCCACAACACGCG
The DNA here is from genome assembly GCA_036268025.1 of Candidatus Sulfotelmatobacter sp. Classification (GTDB taxonomy): domain Bacteria; phylum Acidobacteriota; class Terriglobia; order Terriglobales; family Acidobacteriaceae; genus Sulfotelmatobacter. Next base: position 6,329 of record DATAUY010000068.1, read on the forward strand.
GGGGAACGGGAGCTTAGGAGCCCGCCTTCGCCACCTGAATTCTGTTGGCATCGACAGGCACATCGCGCTGGATTTCCATCTCGATCGAAGTGCCGACTTCAAGTTTCACGTCCGGACCATGTTTCAGAAGGGCCCAGGCGACGCCACCCGCGAGGCCGGCCAGCCCGCCATAGCGGGCGCCATTGAATCCTCCAGCCGCCGCGCCGCCGATCGTGCCCACCGTGCCTCCGACCGCTGCGCCCTTGGCGGCGTCTTCGACGCGCTTCCCCGTATCTTTGTCGGCCTGAATCGTGCCTTCGGAGTCCTTCACTCCGTGACTGTCTGCCCCGGGTGTGTTTTCCACCGAACCGGGCAACATGACTGTATAGCCGCTCGGATAGATCATCGACGTGAAGTGGATCAGAAGTTCAGCGCGCCTTTTCGAGCGCCTCGGTTTTTCTGTGTGCGAAATTTTGCCCTGGATGTACGTTCCGGCCGGCACGAGAACGCGCTCATTGATCACGAACGGGAACGCCGTCTCGGCATACACGGGATCACCTTCACGCGCATTCTTGGTCGAGATCGCCTGCTTGAGAGTGAGCGGGATCTTGCTTCCCGCCGGGATAACTATCGCGTTGCCGTCGTGCGATGACGGTTGGTTGCCAGTCAATCCGGAATTTGATGGCTGCGCAGAAGCTGGAGTAGACGAGTCGGCAGGTTTCGCCGGCGCAGCCGATTGACCCCATGCCATCCCGGACACCAGAAACATTGTTGTCAGGATTATGCGCATTGCTCGCCTCCTAACCGATTGCGTCCACCTGAGATTATCACGGGTCAATAGAGGCTAAGATGCAGCTTTTGCACGCGGGAGTTAGCTGTTCAGAAGCGGAAACTTAACTTCCAGGGCACACTGAGTTCACAAAGAACTTCTCGGTGTTCCCCTGTCAAACTCAGCGTTCGCTGTGGTTACGTCCTTCGGTGTTTCCGTAGCGCTTCCCGTGGCCCTTCGTCTGCGCCGCCCAAGCTATCCACGACACCGGGATACCAGCAAGCAACAGGCACAAAATCCCAGCTGCAATGAACCCCCATGAAAACATCGGCTGACCAGTCCAGTTCCGAACCACTTGCACACCACGGAGCATCAAGGCGATGCCCATACATCCGAGAAGGATCCCTGCGCCGACCAGTTTGAGCCGGGCCCATGGACTGCTCGTTTTCGGTTCGGGCTTATGCATAGAGAAATAGAGAAAACGAACATACCTCATTCCATTCGGCAGTCTCGCCGTCACTTGTAGATCAGATACTTCTGCCGGATGCTCTGAAACTTTTCGAGTTCATCCTGCCAGTCCTGCGCGATCCTGCGCGGATCCTGACCGGCAACCAAGCCGTCGTATGCGGCCTGATTCACCAAGAGTTCGCTCATGCGTTCGATCTTGAAGTCAGAGGCATAAAGCTTGCGCATAGCCGCCGCCAACTCGATGCCCAATTCGGGCCCATCGAAGCCGTTGCGATCGGTGAGGACGATGTTTACTCCCTGGCAAGCTTGACCGTGGTAGACGCTGGCTGTTGGGGTGAATGTCACGGGCACGAAACGTACGCCAGCGATGCCGCGCGCGTTGAGGTAAGCCGCGAACTCTTTGCTCTTGATCCAGGGCGCGCCGACAAGTTCAAAGGGCGTGTCGGTTCCCCGCCCCACCGAAACGTTCGTTCCTTCGATCAGTGCAACGCCCGGATACAAAGCAGCCTCAGTCACGCTTCGCAAATTCGGCGAGGGATTCACCCATTCGAGCCCGGTTGAATCGAACCAGTCCCCGCGCTGCCAGCCTTCCATCGGCACAACATTCAGCTTCGCGTTGATCTGACGTTCGGCGTTGAACATCTTCGCCAGTTCGCCAATTGTCATTCCGTGCCGCACGGGTGTGGCCCAATAATCAGTGAAACTCTCGTGACCTGCGTCTGCCACGGGGCCCTGAGTAAACGATCCTGTAATCGGGTTCGGGCGGTCGAGCACGATGATCTCGATGCCGCTCTTCGCCGCGGCTTCGAGGAAGTATCCCAATGTAGTTTCGTAGGTGTAGAAGCGCACGCCTGCGTCCTGAATGTCGAACACCACCGCATCAAGCGTGCGCATGACTTCGGCCGGCGGACGCCGCGCGGCATCGCTACCGCCATACACGCTGTACACCGGAACGCCCGTTGCAGCGTCTTTTGAGTTGTTGATATCGGTAGTGTCGAGCGTTCCAGTGACGCCATGCTCGGGACTGAAAATCGCGTCGAGCGAAACTCCAGGAGCCTGTGCGAGTACGTCGATCGTGCGCTTTCCAGACGCATCAAGCCCGGTCTGATTCGAGACGAGACCGATGTGCTTCTTGCCCTCCGCCGCCTTCAACACGTCGAAGCCGTGATCTTCGAGTACATCAATCCCATTTTTTACCGAGCCGTTGCGCGTGCTCATGCGCCGCGCGGCGCTCCAGGCTTCGTTGTATCCGGTGATGCTCTTCCAGCGCGCAGCTTCCTTCTCGCTGGTTGTCAGGTTCAGCGATGCGGCGATCTCGGTCGCTACCTTCGACCGCAAACCAATGGCATTGCCCTTGCCGCGCGGATGCACGGCATTGGTCAGCAGAATGATGTAAGTCTGTGTCGTCGGATCGATCCATACCGAGGTTCCGGTGAATCCCGTGTGCCCAAACGATCCTACCGGCAGCAGATCACCGCGATTCGACGAGAACGGAGAATCAATGTCCCACCCGAAACCACGCAACACCGGGGCCGACGGAGGCTGCTCGGGCGTTGACATCTTGACCACTGCGGCGGGAGAAAGAATTCCGCCGCCATCATTCAGCAAGGCTTGCGCAAACTTCGCCAGGTCGTCGCCGGTGGAGAACAACCCGGCGTGTCCGGCGACGCCGCCCATACGGCGTGCCGTGGGATCATGCACCAGGCCGCGCAGCATGTGATCGTCTTCGTCGTATTGCGTCGGGGCGATCCTGGCGCGCCATTCCAATGGCGGTACAAAGCGCGTGTGCAACATCTTCAAGGGAACAAAAATATGGTTCGTAGTGTAGATATCGAGCCTCTCGCCCGACACGCGCTCCACCAGCGCACCCAGCGTGATGAAGTTGATGTCGCTGTAGACAAAGCTTGAGCCCGGCGCCTGCGCTGGCGTTTCGGCAAACGCCATTTTGTACGCGGTCTCTTTGCCTTCCCATGGCGTCTTCAGGTCGAGGTCAGGCTCAAGACCAGAATAGTGTGTCAGCAACTGGCGGACCGTGATGTCGTCTTTTCCGTTCTGTGCGAACTCCGGAAGATATTTCGCCACCGGATCGTTCATCCGCACTTTGCCTTTCTCCACCAGTTGCATCACGGAAGTCGTCGTGGCAATTACCTTCGTCAAAGATGCGAGATCAAAGACGGTGTCGAGCGTCATCGGTTCGCGCTTCGGATCAAGCGCGCGTTCGCCGTAGGCTTTGCGATAGATGACTTTGCCGTTATGTCCAACGAGGAGAACCGCGCCGGGAATATTTCCATCGGCAATGGCGTGCTCGATGATCGAATCGACGCCAGCCAGCCGGACCGGATTCGCAACGGAAGCGCTTTCGGTTGCTGCGGCGGCCACGGAATCTGTTCCCGATTGCCGAAGTGCCACTGCATCGTTGGGAATCAGCGCCAAAGATGCACACGCCAGGAAGAGCAAACGCACTAAGGCCCCTTCATGCGAAAACCAGCGCAGTGCAGGTGCCAACGGTCTGAAGTTGGGGAGCAGGATATTCTGAATCTACACAACGGCAGGTGCTGACTCAACACACGCAGGTAATCGCGTAGATACGCTGCGGGCGCGCCGTTCCTGGAAAAACCACACAGAAGCTGCTATAACCGCGATTTGAAAGACTCCTCTCTCATCGCTGCGTACGATAATCAGGATGCTCATTTTTCTGCGGCGTTCTCTACTATCCGGCAGGCTATCGCGGATCGCGTGTTTCCCGGAGCATCCCTGGCAGTCACTCATGCCGGCAAGTTGGCCGCACTGAAATCTTTTGGATCGTTTGTCTATCCCGGGGATCTCGAGCGAAACCATCAAGTCCAGCCTGATACGATTTTCGATATCGCCTCCCTGACCAAGCCGCTTGCCACAACGACAATGGCAATGATCCTTTACGAGCGGGGCGAGCTCGAACTGGATGGTCCAGCGGCGGGCACCCTCCCGGAAATTCTCGAGACGCCTAGCGACGATCACCGGCGAGGCGATATCAAGTTCCGCATGCTGCTGGCGCATTCGTCGGGACTTCCTGCTTATGAAAAGTTGTTTCTAAAGGCCAGGTCGCGTGACGACTTGCTCAGAGCTGCCTTTGGTACTGCGCTCACCGCCGATCCTGGAACTCGTCCCGAATACAGCGACGTCGGATTCATCATTCTCGGCATAGCGCTTGAAAGAATCGCGGAAGAACCGCTGGAGCTATTCTGTAAGCGCGAAATCTTCGGACCTCTTGCGATGACGCGAACGAGGTTCAACCCACCAACTGAACTTCGCAGTCAGATTCCGCCGACCGCCGACGAAACCGCGCCACCTAGTGCAGCCGAAAACAACATGGCGCGCAGCACGTTTCGCAACCGCATCATCCAGGGCGAGGTGCAGGACGAAAATGCCTCTGTACTCGGGGGAGTCGCCGGCCACGCGGGATTGTTTTCGACCGCCGAAGATGTCGCCCGCTTCGCCCACGCGATGTTGATTGGGAACAATCCGATTCTTCGCAGCGAGACGGTTTCGCTGTTCACCACTCGCGAATCCACGCCAACCGGTACGTCACGGGCGCTCGGCTGGGACACGCCATCTGCTCCCTCTCAATCCGGAAAGCATTTTGGACCGAAATCCTATGGCCATCTCGGTTACACCGGCACTTCGCTGTGGATTGATCCCGAACGCGAACTCTCCATCACTCTGCTCACGAATCGCACGTGGCCTGATTGCTCGAATCACGCCATCAAGCAGCTCCGCCCCAAAATTCACGATGCTATCGTTGAATCTTTGGTATGACCGCACCATAGGCAATACCAGTGTGGAAATCCGCGCCCGGGAAAGCCGATTGGCACAGTCTAGAATGACAGGTCATGGGAAGGTCTTGGGTCGCCGGTGTTGTTTCTGGACGGTAGAATCTCCAAGACCTCGACTCTAAGATCCAAAACCTAAAGCCCAAGACCCTAAGACCCGGACCTAAGACCATCGACCCGAAAGGCGCGCGAATTGGCTCGACCCACGATTAGGAAATCCGATCTTCGTCAGCTTCCGACGGAACAAACTTTGCACGCGGCATCCGCTCTTGACCGCATGTCGTCGCTCGAAATGGTTCAGTTGATGAATGACGAGGACATGACCGTGGCGCCTGCCGTACGTCATGCGCTGCCGCAGATCGCACGAGCGATCGACGTTGTTGCCGACGGAATCCGCCATGGCGGGCGTTTGATTTACGTCGGCGCCGGCACCAGTGGAAGACTCGGCGCGCTGGACGCGTCCGAAATTCCGCCGACGTTCAATACTGATCCGCGCACCGTCCAGTTCATTATGGCCGGAGGCCCAAAAGCCCTCGGCGCGTCGACGGAGGCAAGCGAGGACGATACCAAGCTGGCGGTGGCCGAAATCAAGAAACGCAAGCCAGGCAAGCACGATATCGTTCTTGGTATTGCGACCAGCGGACGTACGCCGTTCACGATTGCTGCTGTCGAATACGCTCACAGCCGCGGAGCACGCACGATAGCCCTGACCTGCAACCGAAACTCGCCGCTCCAGCGCGCCGCGGATTTCGCCATCGTCACGGAGGTTGGGCCAGAGGTGCTCGCCGGATCCTCGCGCATGAAAGCTGGCACCGCCCACAAAATGGTCCTCAACATGATCTCGACCGGAGCGATGACGCGCCTCGGCTACGTTTATCGCAATCTGATGGTGAGCGTCTGGACGAAGAACGAAAAGTTGGTTCAGCGTGCCACGCGCATCCTCGAAGAAGCCACCGGCGCCGATCACGAGAGCGCCAGTCATGCGCTGAAAGTCAGCGGGAATCGAACACCCGTAGCGGTTGTCATGCTCGCAGCAGGCGTCCCTCGCTCCAAAGCGTTGGCGGCCTTGCAAAAGACGAAGGGCCACGTAAGGCAGGCTATCGCCTGGGCGAAGGCCTAGGGCGTCCCTGTTTAGTCGTGCCGGCAACCGGGCGACCCTGACCTCTCGTTCCATCGCAGTCAACTCTCCGAAGCAATAAGCTGGCTACAATCTAAGCTGGCTACAATCGAGGGCAGGGACTTTTCATGGACAAGTTTGTCATCCGCGGTGGAGAGCCGCTGTTAGGAACAATTCGCGTCAGTGGCGCAAAGAATGCCGCGCTGCCCTGCATGGCCGCTGCTCTGCTTACCGATGAATCCGTCGTCCTCGAGAATATTCCGCAGGTCCGCGACATTCAGACCACGCGCAACCTGCTCGCTGCGATGGGCGCGGATGTCGAACTCGGCTACGGACGCGCACAGCACCGCACGACGATTCATTGCGAGAATCTCTCCGCGCCGGAAGCTTCGTACGAATTGGTAAAGACGATGCGAGCATCTACGCTCGTTCTTGGCCCGCTGGTCGCGCGTTGCGGACACGCGCGCGTATCGCTCCCCGGCGGCTGTGCGATTGGCCAGCGGCCGATTGATCTTCACATCAAAGGATTGGAACAGCTTGGCGCGAAGATCGTGCAGGAGCACGGTTACGTTGAGGCCTCGGCCAAGCGGTTGAAAGGTGCGGAAATTGTTTTCGACAAGATCACTGTCACTGGCACGGAAGACCTGCTCATGGCCGCGACCCTGGCCGAAGGTGAAACCATTCTTCAGAACAGCGCGCGTGAACCGGAAGTCGCGGACCTTGCCGACTTGCTAAACAAAATGGGCGCACACATTGAAGGCGCGGGCACGCCTACGATTCGGGTGAAAGGCGTTACCAAATTAAATGGCGCAAAGCACCGCGTCATTCCTGACCGGATCGAAGCCGGAACATTCATCATCGCGGCCGCAATGACGGGAGGCGATGTGAACGTAGCGGGATGCGAGCCTTCACACCTGGACGCGTTATTGAGCAAGCTACACGAAGTTGGAGTCAAGACGAAGATCTCAGCCGATGCGGTACGCGTAATGGGCGACAACCCTTTCATTGCAGCCGATATGAATACAGAAGAGCATCCTGGATTCCCAACGGATTGCCAGGCGCAGTTTATGGCGCTCACCACGCAGGCGGAAGGAACGTCTGTCATCACGGAAAATATTTTCGAGAACCGGTTCATGCACGCGCAAGAACTCGTCCGTATGGGGGCGAACATCAAGATTGAAGGCCGCCGTGCAGTTGTTCGAGGTAAGACTCAGCTGAGCGCTGCGGCTGTTCTTGCCAGCGACCTGCGCGCTTCGGCATCCCTGGTGCTTGCTGCCCTGGTCGCCGACGGAGAGACCATCATCGACCGCGTGTATCACATCGACCGCGGCTACGAGAACATCGAAGAGAAGCTGAAGGGTGTCGGGGCGCAGATTCGCCGCATCGGAGAGATGTTTCCCCGGAAAGCTGCCGCGGTAAGGTAACTTTAAACTCTTCCCATAAGCTTTTGGAAAGGGACGGCCCCGGGTTGGCGCGAACGTTCCCGCAGGAACACAATGTCGTGACGGAAGCGACTGCACAATTGCGTCATGACAGCTAAGGCCAAGAGAACAAATGGAAAAACCGGGATGTGAGAGATGTCCAATCAGGAAGGACGATATCTCTCTTCAGCTAACTCGTGTAGTGCGTCGGAAATAGTGAGAGTTAAATGTTGGGCCTTGATCCGCGTGTTCCGTGGTGGTCGGCGAGGAGGTCAAAGGCTTTAACCACAGCGGGCCCAGACGATCACAGGGGAAATGGGCGACCCATAAATGTCGATCCGTTTGACGCACTACACCAGTTAAATCTTGTTCTGGTCGCCCCCACCATGACTTTGCTTGCACACTTTGCAATATGTCGGCGGCAGAGTATTGTCCACGCGATGCTTTACCGGCGGCAGAGTCTTCAAATACGCGAAGATCGCCTTGAGATCGTCGTCGGACAGGTTCCTGATCTGGATGAAGGGCATGATCGAATTCAGCTTGCGCGCGCCGACATATCCGGTGCGCATCGCGCTGATGAACGTGCCTGCCGTGTAATAACTGATGCCGGAGGGGTCCGATGTCAAGTTCGGGCTGACCACGTCTCCCCACGGGCCTTTCAAGTGCTCCCCGCCGCTGTAGCGTGATTTTTCGGTGGGATTATGACAGCCACAACCGAGAGCGACCATGTATTTGCCGCGCGCGATCGGGTCGGACATGTTCGGGCCGGGCACGGGCTGCGTGATCGGCTCAGGAGCGCTGCGCACAAGGTAGTTCACCGGGAAATTGATTTCCATTGGCGGAAGCGGGTTTTTCACGGGCGCGACTGACCGCAAATAGACGACCACCGCCGCGATATCCTCATCAGAAAGCCTCTTGAAGCCTTCATACGGCATCATGGGGAAGAGTGTCGTGTCGTCGTTCCTGATGCCTTCGCGGATGGCGCGTGCAATTTGATCATCGGTCCACTTGCCGATTCCTGTTTCCAAATCGGGAGTAATGTTTGGAATGACGAGCTTTCCGGGAAATCCGGGGTCATCGGACACCGCCTGTCCAGCCAGTGCCATCCCTATAGGAATGGGGCCGCCGTGCTCCGTCCAGTCTTTTGGCGAGTGGCAGGATTCGCAGTCCAATAAACCCCTGACCAGGTATTTGCCACGGGCGAGGCGCTCGGGCGTGCGCTCGAATTGGCGGCTGGTCACGGCGCGCTTTTTCGGTCCGATGAACGGACGCCATCCAATGGTAAAGGTAATTGCAACTGTCAGAACTACAACCAGAACCGCGGCGCTGATAAGCAGGATTTTCCCAAGCTTCTTCATCCACACGACCCCATTTAGAAAATGACAACCGTCCGTAAAACGCAACTGATCCTAAGGTACGACTAAGGCAGCGGCAAGTTCGGAGAATTCCGGGACAGCCTGCCGTCAGAGTGCGATTACCGCTTCTTCTTACCTGCCGCCTTCTTCGCTGCGGGCGTCGCGGCCGGCTTCTTTGCCGGTTTGGGCGCTGGCCTGGCGGGTGGCTGGGGCTTGGGAGCCTTGGATTTGTCCGCCGTCTTTGCTTTCGCCTCGGGCTTCAGCGCAGGAGCAGCGACCGCTTGAGCTGGAGCGGTTGCCGGTTTCCCTTTTTTTCCTTTTGCTGGTAACTTCGCCGCCGCCGCTGCTTGTGCGGCTGCAGCTTCGGCTGCGGCTTTGGCGGCGCGCCCGCGCCGGGGAGCCGGTGGTGGCGGTGGCGGTGGCGGCGCGAAAGGCTTTAGAAACTTTAGCGTTTCGGTGCGCGAGCGAAGCTTTCCATCGAGCAGCAGCATGAAGACATCGTTCGCGAGCTTGGGATAAATGGGGAGCTGCGGAGTGATCAACAACTCCGTCATTTCAGGCAGCGGAATCCTCTGCTGCACCTGGCGCCACTTGGTCAGGAAATTCTTGATCTTTTGCTCGACTGCCTGCTGCCTGGACGTCACCGCGAGAAACAGGACCATCTCCGGACGCGCCGACGACAGCAATTGCCACGTGCGCGACGGGGTTGCGGCTTCCTTACCCGTGAGCCGCTTGGCCAATTCCTTGGCATGATCTTCGATGTCGCGCCACGCCTCGACCAGGTCTTTGCGCGGAATCTGCTTCTGAATGTCGACAACTTCTTTCGCGGAAAAATGCGAGGTAAGGAAATACATCACGGCTGGCCCGGCGTCTGGGGAGTAACCGAGATCCACCATCTGCTGGCGGGTCTTCATCAGCGTGCTCAGGCCGTTGGCGTCAACCTTCGCAACTGTCCAGTGATCGTGAAGAATGCTCAGCCAGCCTTCCTTTTCGAGCATCCTGACGACATTCAGCGGGTCATCCTCGTGCGCCAGCGCAGCGATTTCGTGGCCGATGGAAGACTTAAGAATGTGATCGATGTACCTGCCTTCTTTGGCTGCGTCGTAGCGCGCCTGTGTCCGCTCTTCGAGCGGCCAGTGGAAGCGAGCGGCAAAGCGCGTGGCGCGGATCAGGCGAGAAGGATCCTCGAGAAACGAATAGTTTTGCAGGATCCGGATGACCTTCGCTTCAAGGTCGGCGACGCCGTTAAACGGATCCAGCAGCAGTCCACGCGACCCCTCATTCAGCGATAGCGCCATCGCATTGACTGTGAAGTCGCGGCGGCGCAGATCTTCGTGGATGGTCGCCGGCATGACGATCGGCGGTTTTCCAGTCTTTTCAAAGCGCTCAGTGCGCGCCATGCTGACTTCGGCGCGGGCATTGCCGGGTAGCGCCAGAAAGATCGTGCGTACATCTTCCTCGACGGCCGTAACCCGCGCGCCGGCCTTTTCGAAATCTTTTTGAAGTTTCAGGGGATTGCCCTGAACGGTGAAATCGAGGTCGCGGATAGTGAATCCGCTGATGATGTCGCGGATGGCTCCGCCCGTCAGATAAAGATTCATGCCCGCCGCGCGGGCCACATCCTGCACTAAGCCGACGCCTTTGAGCTGGTCCGGCGTCAGCCGGAGTTCCATCGTGTAAATGTAATCAGCCATTCGCTTTCAAGCGGCGGTCAGACCTTAGTCCTTGGCGATTTAGAGGCATAATCGCCGCCGGGGAAGGGACTGACTCGTAAATCTTTCCACAAGATTTCCACAGGTCGATACGGCAAGTTGATGCGGGCCCGAACCACTTATACGCAAGTGGCTTAATACAAAGTACTTATTCCAAATGGAAACATTGCGGCAAGCTCAAGAAAATAACACAACGTTTATAATTTGGCTACTGCCAAGGCGGATTCCGCAAGTTTCCTGCGAAAAGATGCGAGAATCCGAGGGCAGGCTGCTGTGGTGAACCGCTTTTGGCTTGGATCACTCTGACGCCGGCTCCTCTATGCCTTCCACTCACAAGAAGGTGATTGTCCGCAAGATGGACCGGGATTCGGTCTCGGGATACGTGTCCCCGGCGCAGTTCGTCCATGAAGGCAAGGTGGAGGTATTGAACACCTCCGGCACCGTGGTCTCCGTCGATTTGCGGGAGATCAAGGGCGTGTATTTTGTGCGGGAGTTTGGTGATTCTGAATCGTTGACCCGCAAGACTTTTACCTCACGCCCGCGAGCGGAGGGCCTCTGGGTGCGCCTGCGCTTCAAAGACAACGAAATCCTTGAGGGGCTGATGCCTGCGGACCTGTTGCAAAGTACCGCTGAAGGCTATCTGGTCAATCCTCCCGATCAACGGTCCAATACGCAGCGCATCTTCGTGCCTCGAATGGCATTGGAATCGTTAACAGTTTTGGCGGTCATTGGCGCCGCCCGGCGGCAGCGCCGCGGAGCCGAGGACCAGCGGCAGGTTCCGATGTTCGAACCGTAGCTGTCGAGAGCGGAATTGCTCAAGGCAATCGCGATCTCCTGGCGAAATTAACTCCGCAGATGCTCACTTCCGAAATACATTGAAAACACGGACTTGGTGCGATAGCGTTCTCAATCCACGGGCTCTGGCCAATAGAGATTGGGGCGGACATCCCTTCCCTCCTGTCCGATTTCAATTCTCGGTGGCCCCGTCGAGGTGTGTCATGCCCTTCGTACCTGCAAGCACTCCCGGAGTTGTGTCTCGCATTGCTGTTCTTCTCGTTCTCATCGGTGTGCCTTGTTCGCGCGCTGCCGCCCAGAATCTGGACGCCCCACAAGCCACGGCCATCGCGCCGCGCCCGCTGATCACCGAGGCGGTGGACGAGAGTCGGTTAACCACACTTAAGGGCAATGTGCATCCGCTGGCGCGGCAGCAGTTTGATCTTGGGACGGCGCCAGCAAGCCTGCCAATGGAACGAATGCTGCTCGTGCTCAAGCGTAGCGTGGATCAGGAAACCGCACTCAGAAAACTGCTTGACGATCAGCAGGACAAGAAATCGCCCAGCTATCACAAGTGGGTTAGTCCCGAAGATTTTGGGCGGCAGTTCGGGCCGACCGATGCCGACATGCAGACGATTACGGCGTGGTTACAGTCACATGGATTTCAGGTGAACACTACCAAGGGCCGGACGGTTTTGGAGTTCTCGGGCTCCGCGAGCCAGGTGCAGGAGGCGTTCCATACCACGATCCACAAGTATGTTGTGAGTGGAGAGCAGCACTGGGCGAACGCGAATGATCCGCAGATTCCGGCGGCGTTGGCGCCGGCGGTCGCAGGAGTGCTGACGCTGCATAATTTCATCAAGAAGCCGACTTTGCATTTCACGGGTGAACCGGTTCCCGCTCAACTCGTTCGCGGGAAGAAGCCGCAGGTTACTTTCCCGTCGCAGAATGGACAGCCTGCGATGAATGCCCTGGCACCCCAGGACTTCGCCACGATCTACAATATCGCCCCCCTTTATGCGAGCAACATAACCGCCTCCGGAAACACAATTGGGGTGATCGGACGCAGCAATCTTTTCAATAACGGCCAAGATGTTCAAGATTTCAGGAATGTGGTGGGTTCGGGGATCGGCCCCGGCATTCCCGGTATTGGCGTTGTCATAACTGACTTGAATGGACCAGATCCGGGGGACTTGGGAGGCGGCGAAGAGGCGGAGGCGACTTTGGATGCGAGTTGGGCCGGCGCACTAGCGCCGGATGCGGTTGTATATTTCGTAGTCTCAGCCACTACAAACACGACCGATGGCATTGACCTGTCGGAAAGCTACATTATTGAAAACAATCTTGCAGATGTGATGACTGAGAGCTTCAGTGCTTGCGAGTTGTTCGCCACTGACGCCCAACTCGCGGGCGCGACAGCAATGGCCGAACAGGCTGCGGCGCAGGGCATCACCTACATCGTTTCCACGGGAGACGACGGAGCCACAGGATGTGACGATCCGAACGTGGCTCCGGCAAGTTATCCGCCCTCGGTGAATTTCCTTGCATCAACGGCCTTCAACGTTGCCGTCGGTGGGACAATGTTCAACGAAAATGGAAGCCCAAATAAGTACTGGGGTTCGACGCCGCCAATCTCTGAGACGGCACTGTCCTACATTCCGGAAAATGTTTGGAATGAGAGCAGCTTGACCAATGGACTTTGGTCCAGCAGTGGCGGCGCGAGCGCAGGAAATCTTCTTAGCGGTTTCGGCACGACTGGCGGAGTTCCGAAACCGTCGTGGCAATCAGGGCTCTCGAGTATTCCCAATGACAATGTGCGGGATCTGCCCGATGTCTCACTAACGGCGGCGGGACATGATCCTTACCTCCTCTGTCTGGAAGGATCTTGTGAGCCGAATTCCCAAGGTGAGCTTTTCGTATATTTCATCAGCGGAACATCTGCATCCGCCCCGTCGTTTGCCGGCATCATGGCACTCATCGACCAAAAGACCGGCACGGCGCAATGGACCAGGGGCGGTCTGGCGAACTACTACCTTTACCGACTGGCAGCTATGCAGAGCAGCTACCCTGCACAGTGTGATGGGTCAAATACTTCGACTCCGCCGGCCACTTCCTGCGTTTTTAACGACGTCACCGTTGGGAGTAACGTGGTGCCAGGCGAGCAAGGCACACAGTATCAAGCCGGGGTTGGATACGACCTAACCACGGGGTTGGGCTCCATGAATGTTAACAACCTGGCTGATCAGTGGAGCACTGCAACATTCAACCCAACTACTACGTCTTTGACACTGAATAACGGTGCTGTCATCAATGTTGTACACGGGCAGCCACTGCCGATCAGCGTGAACGTCAGCCCGAACAGCGGTGGAGGAACTCCGACGGGAAATGTCGAGATGGTTCTTTATCCCACGGAGAGCGTGACGCAGAGCGACGAGTTGTCCCTTGGGCTGTTGCCGTTAAATGCAGGTGTATTCAATGGCTCGATCTACACAATCCCCGGAAGCACAATCGGCAGTGTTTTCGCACATTATGGAGGTGACGCCACCTATGCTCCGAGCAATTCGACTTCAGTCTCCGTCGCGGTTATGCCTGAGCCCAGCACCCTGTCTCTCTCAATGCTTGCCTACGATGCAACGGGGAATCCGCTTTCGGGCGCACCTTGGCCCTTTGGCAGCTTGGTTTATGTGCGAGCTGACGTTGCTGGACAGTCTGGATACGGTATCCCGACGGGAAGCGTAACGTTCAGCGATACGTTCGGCGCGATTCCGGGCGGAAGCACATTCGGTCTGAACAGCCAGGGAAATACCGCCAATCCGAACGGAGTTTTCAATTTCGATGCAGGAACCCATACGATCTCTGCCAGTTACACAGGTGATCCCAGTTTCAACGCCAGCAGCAGCACGCAATCCCAGACCTTCACCATTTCGCCGGGATTTTTTGTCGCGATTCCGTCAGCCGGCTCTGTGGTTGTTGTAACTGCGCCCGGAGGGTCGGGCCAGACCTCCGCGAGCCTTTCCTACTCGACCGGATTCTTAGGCACCATCACTTTTGCCTGTTCCGGCCTTCCATCTGGAGCCACGTGCGTTTTTTCACCCGCATCGCTCTCGGTCGGCGGCGTTGGGAGCACGACATCGACGAACCTCACCGTCAAAACAACTGCAGCAACTGCGCAGGCTTTCCCGGAAAAACGCTTATTTGGGCCGGCACAGTTCGTCTTTTGTGTCGGGCTCGTCGTGTCAATGCTGACTCTTAGCCGAAGACCGCGGAAGGCGAGCGGAGCTAGCCTGCTCCTTCTGCTCGGGCTCCTGGTTTTGCTTCCGAACTGTGGTGGCGGAAATAACAATAGTGGAGGTAACCAAAATCCGCCTCCAAATCCAGGCACTCCGGCCGGCACATACGGCGTAACTGTCACTGCCAGCGCCGGCTCGACAGTCGGCAGTACGGGATTTACGCTGGTCGTTCAGTAGACTGCGATCTTTCCGGATCGGGCGCCTGGTGTACGATTTATTCGCACACCATGTCCATGAAGCTTTCTGCCATCGCTGACGCTCTGTCTCTACGCCTCGAAAACGGCTCTCCTGATATCGAGATTACCGGCCTCAACGGAATTGAACAGGCCGGTCCCGGTGAGCTGACTTTCGTCTCTAATCCCAAGTATGGGGCCGCGGCGCGGAGCACCAAGGCTTCTGCGGTCATCGTCGCGGAAGACTTCCCTGCTATTCCTGCGGCCATGCTGCGGGCGAAAGATCCGTATTTCAGTTTTGCTCGGGCGCTCGAGCTGTTTCATCCGCCGGTTCGCTATGCGCCGGGAGTGCATCCGATGGCGGTCGTGCATGAGAGCGCAAAAATCGGCGCTGGTGCGCATATCGGGCCCTACGCGGTTATTGGGGAGAACGTTGAAATCGGTAAGGATGCTGTGCTTCTGGCGCATGTTGTCATTTACCGCGGCGTGCGGATCGGCGACAACTTCTTCGCGCATGCGCACTCTGTCGTGCGCGAGAATTGCCACCTTGGCAATAACGTTCTCTTACAGAATGGCGTCGTCGTTGGCGCGGACGGGTTCGGGTTTGCCAAGACTGCGGAGGGAAAATGGTACAAGATCCCGCAGCCTGCGCCGGTTGTGATCGATGACGATGTGGAGGTGCAGGCTAATTCCTGCATTGATCGCGCCAGCGTCGGAGAGACTCATATTGGACGCGGGGTGAAGGTGGACAATCTTGTACAAGTAGGCCACGGATCGCAGGTTGGCGAAGACGCGCTGCTTTGTGCCCAGGTGGGGCTGGCTGGATCAACCGAGATCGGGAAGCGGGTGATTCTTACTGGGCAGGTCGGAGTCGTTGGGCACTGCAAGGTCGGAGACAATGCGATCGTGACGCCGCAGAGTGGCGTGGCTGCCGATATTCCAGCCGGAGCAATCGTGAGCGGTGCGCCCGCCGTGGACCACAGGGCCTGGCTGAAGTATTCGGCTGTCTTGCCGCGTTTGCCGGAGATCGCCCGGGCGGTACGGAGCAGGAAAGAATAACCACAAAGGACACGAAGGTGCACGTAGGAATTCAGGCGAGCGCGGTTCCTTCGTGACAGTTTGAGTCCGGTGGGGATTCAGAGTTCGAAGCGCGGAATTCTTCCGGCAGGCCACTTTCGATCACTGCCCGCACTCGTTCCATCAGGGATTCTCGGCTTCCAAAATCTTCCGGCGGAATCGGAGGATGGAAGATTACCTTCACCAATCCCGGCTTGATCGCAAACCTACCCTTCGGCATGGCGTAATGCGTGCCTAATATCGTCATGGGCACAATCGGAACGCCGCATTCCATGGCCAGATAAAACGGGCCTTTCTTAAAAGGAAGCAGCTTGCCATCGAACGACCGCTTGCCCTCGACGTAGATCGTCATGTTGATGCCCTGTTCAACCACGGCCTTGGCTGTTCGGACGGCTTCGATGCCCGCATCGCGGTTGCCACGATCTACCGGGACGAACGACGCGAGACGCATCGCATAGCCCAGGATCGGAGTTTTAAACAGTTCTTTCTTCACCAGTACTGACGTTCGGCCCGGGATCAGGGGAATCTGGATTGGCGGATCGAGATTCGAGACGTGGTTCGTCATGAAGATGTAGCTGCGGTGGGGATCCAACCGGTTGAGGCCGACGGTCTCCACTCGCACCCCGGTGAGTCGGGCCCCGGCGAACGCGCCCCAGGTAAACAGCTTGTAAAGTACGCTCACGTCGCCGGTAACAAATCTCCAGGAGAAGCCAATCAGGGCGGCAAACGGCATCGCAAGCGCCCAGAAGACGAGCATGATCGCCGTGCGAATCATTTTGCCTGCGCTCCGACGGAGGCGGCGGAGTTCTCCGCTTCGCCTTTCAACCAGGCTGCGCGATGTGTGCGCTGCGCTGATGTGACCTGGTCGAGGTCTTTCACTTCATACGAGATTTCCTGACGGCTGCCCATTTTCCATTTTAATTCTCTCTCGGCTCCTCGCCGGCTGCGGGCCCGCACAACGACAGTGTCTCCTGCTTTCAGGCGAGCTAATTCCCGACGCGATTCCTGTCCCGCGGGCTTGCCTTGAAGTTCGATTATCGTGTCGCCGGCGAGCAATCCGGCATGTTCGGCTTCTGAACCGGCAGTTACCGCGACTACAGACATCGGCCCATCAAAATTACGGGAAGCTAAGAATCCATCATCGGCGACGGTATTGCTGATGGCTTCAACTCGCAGCCCGACCGAACGCAGAAAGTCATCCCAGGGAATCTCTTCGGTTCCCGCAACGTACTTGTTGAAGAACCATGCGAGATCCGCATGACTAACAGCCTCCGCGGCTTGCCGGACGCCGTTGGAATCGTCGAAGAACTTGCCTTTCCGCGCGTAATTCACATTCATCCACTGAAGCACCTCGCGCAACGACGCCTGGCCGTGACTAGCGTCGCGAACAGCGAGATCAAGCATGATGCCCAGCAGTTCGCCTTTGTTGTAATAGGAGATGCTGCGCTCGGGCCGGCGGTAGTATCCGAAGCCTTCAAGCCATGCGTCGAGGCTGGAATCCTCCGCGGATTGGGCAAGGTGCGCGGGACGGCTCTCGAGTTCAGTGATTTCTGCACCGAGTCCATCCAGATATTGGCGCTCGTCGATCTGGGTGCCGCGCAATCTGATGATGTCCGCTGCGGTGCTTGTAACTCCTTCGCTGAACCACAAGGCGCGCGTGTAGTTTTCCTTTGTATAGTCGATGGGCTCAAGCGTCTGCGGACGGATGCGCTTGACATTCCACAGATGGAAAAATTCATGCGCCGTGACGCCGGTGAAGGCGTCTATGCCTGCCTTGATCTGCTCGGCGCTGATGTCGATTGCCGTGGAGTAAGCGTGCTCCATTCCTCCACCCGCTGGGCCTCGGGGGAAGTGATAGAAAAATGTGTAGGTGTCAAAAGGGCGATCATTCATCCAACTGGTTGCGGCGGCGGTTATCTTGTGTAGTTCAGCGATGATTTTGGATGCGTCGTAGTCGGCAGGATCGGCGTCGATAACGACGCGGAAGTGGCCTCCGGCTTCGTCAAAGCCCGATTCCTCAAATGTTCCGATCTCGACCGGGGAATCCACAAGACGGTCATAATTTTCCGCAAGAAATATTCCATCCTGCGATTTGAGCGGAGACGCGATGTGCCATTCTGCGGGTATCTGGCTGAAATGCAATTCCAACGACGCGTTCCGGGCATCGGTCTCATACATCAGAACCTGTGCGAGGTTGAGAAAGGCATGATGGGAGTTCAGTTGAGCGCCAAACGGGCCGGGAGAATCCAGGTAGACCTGATAATTGACGATGGCTCCAGCGGCGGTTCCCTGAATTCGCCATAGGCCCTGATGAACTTCCTGCACTTCAAGTGGCTTACCGGATCGGTCTTTCGCGTGCACCCAATTCACGTATTGTGCGAAGTCTCGAACTTGATAGAGGGCATTCCAGACCGGAAGCTGGAGTTCGCGATCCGCGGCTCCCGGCGGCAGCATGATCTGCACTTCGACCAGATGTTGCTCAGGCGATGTAAGCGAAATGGTGTAGCTAATCTCTGATGTAGCGGCCAGAGTACCTGCACTGTGCAACAGAACAAGAACAAGAACAGCGAGGAGTCGGACTGCGGGCTTGGAAAGTTCAAGAGAGGATTTCATTGTTTGATGGCGAAGTCGCGGAGGCGCGCTGGAAGCTTCTCATAGATGCCGCCGAAACCTCCATTGGAGAGAATTGCTACGACATCTCCATTGCGTAGTTCCGGCGCGATGGTTTGAACGATTGCATCAGCATCAGCCAAAAGCCTTGCGGGACGGCCGTTTTGCTTGATCTCGGCAGCGAGGGCGGGCAATTCGAGTCTCTCGCATTCCGGGACTGCTTCGGAACGAAATACGTTCGCAACTACGACCTCGTCGGCCTCTGCGAGGCTGCGTGCCAAGTCACTTTGCAGTACGCGCCGGCGCAACGTGTTCGACCTCGGCTCTAGGACAGCCCACAAACGCGCCCCGGGATAACGCGCTCGCAATGCCTTGAGCGTGCCTGCAATGGCGGTGGGATGGTGCGCAAAATCATCAATGATTGTTATGCCATTGACCTGGGACTTTACTTCGAGCCTCCGCTTGACGCTCTTGAAGGTTTTCAGCGCGGCAGCGATCGCTTGTTTCGAAACGCCGCACGACGAAGCGAGCGCAGCGGCAGCCGTGGCATTCCAGACGTTGTACTCACCGGCCAATGCGAACTCGAAGTCGGCCCAGGGCTTTCCGTCGTGAACGACCGTCCATGAGGTTTCCGTTGGATCCAGCCTGAGATTCGTGACGCGCCAATTTGCGCGTGGGCCAGCGCCGTAACGTTCCACCGGACAGAATGCTTTCGCCACGCAACGTTCAAGGCTCGCGCTGTCGGATGCTCCGCCGATGGCCCCATCAAACGCAATCACGCGCCCACGGCGAGGAATCAGGTTCACTAAACGCTTGAAGGAAGTCTCGACCGCATCGAGATCTTTGTAGATGTCGGCATGATCGAACTCTACCGAGGTGAGAATGATGGCATCGGGAAAGTAGTGGAGAAACTTCGGTCCCTTATCAAAGAAGGCCGTGTCATATTCATCCCCCTCGATGATGAAGTGTTTGCCCGATCCAAGTTGGAAGCTGGAGCCAAAGTTCTCGGCGATACCGCCGATCAGAAATGAAGGATCGAGTCCGGCGGAGTGGAATATCCATGAAAGCATCGAGGTTGTGGTCGTCTTGCCGTGCGTTCCGGCCACCACGAGCACTTCCTTCCCGCGCAAGAATTCGTCATGCACCATTTGCGGCAAGGAACAAAACGGAATTCGCTGGTCGAGCACATACTCCAACTCGACGTTGCCGCGTGACATTGCATTTCCTATGACGATCAGGGCGGGATGGGGTTGGAGATTTTTGGCATCAAACGGCTGGGCGACGGGAATTTCCAGATCGCGAAGAAAGTCAGACATTGGCGGATAGGCCGCGGCATCGGAGCCGGTGACCTGAAATCCGCGCTGCTTCAACATTCCCGCAAGTGACGCCATTGCGGTGCCACAAACGCCGATAAGATGAATATGCTTTGCTTGATTCATGCGAGACAGTAAATTCTCTTGACCACCTGGAATAACGCTGCGATGGCGCGGTTGCCGCGCATTCTCGACGCGCTTAGAAAGCGTCATCAGTGTATCGAGTTTTCGCTTTGGAGGGGATGACTCGGTGGGAACACAGCATTTACCGATGGCACAGCGCGCTATTTCTTGAACAGATTCTCAAACGCCTGTCGCGCGTCGTTGGGTCGCAGGCTCGCCGGAGTCGAGGTTTCCTTCTCGCGAGTGACGCGAATTTCGAACAGTTCGCAGTCATTGCGTGTGTCTTTTTTCGCAATTCGTATTTTGACGGTCTGCATGCACTCGAAGCGGCTGCCGGGATCGAAGTACGTGCACTGCCTGCAGGAGTGCAGTTCAAATTCGCATTTCGGACACTTGCCATCGCCCGGAATCCCCTGCAATACGGTTCCGCATTGCGCGCATCGTGAGACAGCGCGCGTTCCCGGCATGTTGACCGGCCGTGGCCCGAAAGTATTGTCGCGTTTCGACGGCGGCGGGCCATTCGAACCTGATTTTTCCCCGGACCCCTTTCGCTTGTCTTCGCGATCGCGATCTGCGCGATCGCGGTCCTGATATCCGTGTTGACGGTATTTCGCCACTCAGTCCTCCCAAGCACGTGGCAGTATTCTCCACCCGAGAGTGCTTGCTGGCAAGTATGCGCCAGTGTCAGAAGTGTTTTATCCAAGACCCGACCTAACCGCAGAGATCGCTAAGTGCCCGCAGAGGCCGCGAAGGAGTGAAATTCGAAACTAGGACACTACCGGAGCCCGATTCGGGAGCGTGCTGCCTATGCTCCGTTAGAATGTCACTATGATTCACGAGATTATTCCCGTTGGAGCGCTTCAGTGCAACTGCTCAATTATAGGAGACGAAGCTACGCACGAAGCCATGGTCATTGATCCGGGGGATGACATTAGCGATGTTCTTGCCCTTGTCCGCAAGCACAATCTACAGGTCAAACAAATCGTTATCACTCATGCCCACATCGATCATGTCGGAGGCGCCATGAAGCTGCGGGCGGCGACCGGGGCTCCCATCCTGCTGAACCAGAATGACTATGACCTATTGAAGATACTTGACGTACAGGCGGCCTGGATAGGCGTCGCCGATCCCGGGAAGGTGGAGATTGACCATAGCGTTTCGACCGGGGAAATCGTCTCGGCCGGGGCACACAAAGCTCAGATCCTGCACACTCCCGGGCATACTGAGGGCAGCATCTGCCTTTACTTCCCTGCCGAAAAAAAGCTTATTGCAGGAGACACGCTATTCGCGGGATCAATTGGCCGGACCGACCTTCCTGGGGGATCGATGCAGAAGATATTGCGTTCGCTGCATGACACGCTGATGGCGTTGCCGGACGAAACGGTTGTCGTGCCGGGCCATGGCCCGCTCACCAATATCGGGAAGGAGCGGGAGAGCAATCCATTTCTGGTGAAGCGCTAGAGCATTCGTTATAGACATGCCTCCGGGTGCGCGATTTCTTTCTGGATTGCTGAAGTCCCAGCGCCCGCACATGCATACGCGGCGGATTCGCGTCCGCCGCGCGTAATTTCTGGAGAGTTTTTGGCCTCAGCGATGCTCTTCGTGCTCGTGACGCCACTTCCAGTATTCCTCCTGGCGCTTGTGGTCGAGCTTCTGGTAGTCCACGTATTTCTCATGCCGCTCGTTTAGCCAGCGCCGGTAGGCATCGTCTTCATTCGAATCCCAATTGCGATATTGCTTGTGAACTGCGTCATAAACCCGGTGCTCGCGCATCTCCTGCTCGTGTTTTTCATGCTCGTCCTGCGGAGCTGGAGCGGCGAGAGCGGCAAGAGGCGCGGTGAGCGCTACAGACAAAACCAGCGAAGAAACAAGGTTTTTCTTTCGATGCATTGGTTCTCCTCCGAATCGTTGATTCTGATGCCGCGAAGGAGGGTGTAGGTTGGAGCGCAAAATCGGCAGCGGGGCAGTCGCCGAGAGCCATGCTGTGGAAAAGCTGCTACTCCTGGAAACAGTTCAGCACGCGCGAGACTCCCTGCCGAAACTCCTCCAGCTCGCCGATCAGGCTCAAAATGAGATATCCGTCGCCAGGAAAATCGTAGAAATGGCCGGGATGCACGAGGACACATTGCTCGCGCACCAGTTCGATGGCCAGCTCTTCATCTGAACGCATCACGGGAACTCGCAGCACCGCATACCAGCCACCTTCAATCTCCAAACGCTGGCAGATTTTCTGTGACGACAGTTGGCGATCCATTTCGGTCAGATTTGCTTCTACACGCTGTAATAACTGCCGCTGGATGCGCCGTCTCTGTTGAAGCAAGGTTGGAACTGCCCACTGTATGGGAGCATTCATTGAGAGATAGGTATCGGCAATGACCTCAAGGCGCTCCATTGCCGATGCGGCTTGTGCGCGCGGACCGTTGGTGACGATCCAGGCTACTTTCATTTGGGGTAGGACGGAAATCTTTGAGAGCCCACTCAAGGTAAATGTCAGCACGTCTTGATTGTGGGCGAAACTGCCGTAGGGTTCGGACTCGCTGCTCGCAGCAGGAGACCTCGTCGAACTTCGCCCGACCGGATAGCCGGGGGCGGCTGTAGCTACATGATTCAGTTCGTAATCCAGAAACACTTCATCGACAATGAGGGCCAGATCGCGCTTTCGGCAAATCGAATTCAACATCTCGATTTCACCGGGTTTGGCATAGGATCCAGTCGGATTGTTTGGGTGTACGACGACAGCAGCTCGCGTGCGCGGGCTGACGGCTTTTTCCAGCGAATGAAAGTCGATCTGCCAGCCGTGATCGTAGATCAGGGGATACGGCACTAGCTTCACATCCTGTAGGTCGGCCAGGAATTCGAACAGGGGGTAGCTCGGCTTCGGAACCAGCACCTCGTCCCCAGGATTGCAGAGCAATCGGAAAACGAAGGAATACCCTTCGCTTGTGCTGGTAGTCAGAACAATATTCTCAGCGTCCGCAGTGACGTTGCTTGCAACGTCTCTCTCGCGGTAGTACCTGGTCACGGCCTGCCGGGCCGAGAGCAGACCTTTCGCTTGCGGATCGTAGTCGAGCATCTTTGCCGAGGAGAACGCGGCGAGGATCACATCCAAGTCATATTCCAACCCGACGCGTGTCGGATTGGACACTGTGAGATCGAGAATCTTTGAGCCTCGCGCACGAACTTCTTCGACCGCCTGCGTAAAGCGGTTCGGCGAGAGCCTCCAATTTGTGCGGTCAGAAAACATGGCTTTCAGGGAACCCTGGATTTTATGTGATCGGCAAAACAAAAGGCGTCCGAAACGGACGCCTGACTTTTCAATTCTGGATTGGGTGCTCTATTTCGTCGCGGGTGCCGGCCCCTCGTGCGCCAACTCGGACCCGTCTTCCGCAATGTCGGCCCGCTGCAAGCTCGGCCAGTCGCGAATGCCGAGCGCAGGACATACCAGGCCTTTGCCGGCAGGGCGCAGCAGTTGTCGCAAGGTCTGCACACCGTAGAAGATTCCCTGCCCGGTGTTCGCGGCCACGATCAGATGTGAATGATCGGAGAACAGAAGATAGCCGTCTTCCCCGACCGCCTCATCGGCCTTCAGGCCATTCCGCGCCAGAAAGCGGCGGACGCGCTCATCCTGAAGCCGGGCAAGAACGATGGCGCCCTCCTCGGCCTTGGCCCCGGGATTCATACCCAAAATATCGAGCTTTAACCCGGACTGGTCCTCAACTTCGTCCGCCAGCGTTTCAGCGGCGATCCGGTCTTCCGACTGATGGCCAAGCAGAACAAATATTTTGGTTCGCGGCCCAACCTTGAAGCTGCCGTTGCGGAGTTGGACTTCCTTGGGCGCGGGCTCCAACTTGAATGGCAAAGTATTCGGAGACTCGAGCGCCCATGACGCCGAAGCCAGCATCAACGCACTTGCCACGATCCCTAGAAGCCGCTTATTCATGAACGCAACCTGACTACTGGTACCATTGTACCTGTGAAATAAACTTCTCCAAAAGATTAGAACCCGGCGCAGCGCCGGATTTCTCGATTTATTTGAATTACTTTGCAAACGCTTCTTTATTAACCACATACGGCATCTTAGTAATGTCGCCGCCGTAGCTTCCCTCAAGCACGTCGATAAGGCCTTGCACGCATCGGCCAGCCATGCCTTTATCAGGATCAGCCGAAAGCCTCGTAATACGGGCCGCGCTTGCGAAGTGAGGCATCAGGCGGCAGCGATCGGCAATCGCGGGATCCCGCAGCGGAGAATCCGCGGGCAGGGGCTCTTTCTCATATACGTCGAGGGCCGCGCCAGCGATCCAGTTTTCACGTAGCGCCAGGGCGAGCGCTGTCTCTTTTACGACCGGCCCGCGCGACGTATTGATCAGGTATGCCGTTGGTTTCATCAGTCGCAGGGTCTGCTCATTGAACAGATGGAACGTTGGTGTCGGGCTCTCGCCCTGGCGCAGCAGGGGCACATGCACGCTGACGAAATCAGCGTTGCGCAAGGCTTCTTCGAACGGAACGTATTTGATCCACAACTTTTCCCGCACCAACCCGCGCGCATGGCGCAGTTCCTGAATCTCATGGATCGTGTTGACGAAGGCATGATTCTCATAGGCTGGGTCATAGCAAAGCATGTTCATGTCGAAGCCCGCGCACTTCTTAATGAATGCCAGCCCGATGCGTCCTGTTCCAATGACCGCCACCGTCTTGCCAGTCACCTCGTCGCCCAGGAATGGCAGATAGGGATGCCAATATCCCCACTTCTGCTCGCGCGTCAGGTTTTCTGCGGGCCACATTCGCCGGGCCAATATTCCCATCATGAAAAAAGCAAATTCAGCTGTTGCTTCAGTGAGAACATCGGCCGTGTTAGTGAATGGAATCTGATAGCGGTTCGCATCGGCGCGATTGATATTGTCGAAGCCGACGGCAAATTGCGCGACGACCCTCAGCTTTCCCTTGCCCGCTTCAAAAACTTCGGCGTCAATCTGGTCGCGTAGCGTGGTGATTAGTCCGTCAATGCCCGACTTCACTTTTTCCAGAATGACGCTTTTCGGCGGTGCTTCCGGCTGCGGATACACTTCGACCTGGTATCCACGTTTTCTAAGCAGATCGATGGCTTCGCCGATGTCACACGTTGCGAACACACGAGATTGTTTTGCCATTCTGGAAGGATATCTCAGCTTCCCGGCCGTTGAGCATCTGACGCTGTGTGACCCGGCCATTTTAATGGCAAAAACCAATGGGCCTGAACCGGCTTGCTCTTGGTTCAGGCCCATTATTGTTTCTTTGGCATAAAGCGAACTGCTTACTGATTCTGAAGCAGAATCGGCTCGACGCCTACCGTCACCGTCGCACCTGACTTGATCGTGTGCTTGGTGCCAGAGAGATCGAGATAATTTTTGTATTTGGTAGGAGCGGTATAGCTCTTGTTGCTGCCCGGATGCCATACAGCCTGCGATGCGTAGCCTCCGGATCCACTGAATCCGCAGGTCCAGATGCCGGAAGATTTCGTTTCCGCGCAAAGCGTATTCATGGTTCGGCCTTTCATCCACGATTCCACCTGGGCATAAGCGCTACCCGCGGTATTGGCCTTCCCGTTGGCTTCGAGCGTTCCCGTGCGCTGGTCGTTCCAGTCGTACCAGTAATGCCGGGATACGCCGTTCGACCAGAGCAGGAGGTACAACCGGGCCAGGAATCCAGCCTGATTGGTAGAGCCCGCAAGGGACGTATCGAGACCCCATGCACCTTCTGTGGACCAGATCGGCTTGGTGCTGATCTTGTACGTGGCCATAGTGCTCTGGTAGCACTGCACTACTCCCACGATATGCTCCGGAACCGTATCGTAGTAGGTGTGCAACCCGACGATGTCGATGTACTTGGTTCCGCCAGCGGCGAGGAACGATCCCAGACGGTCCGCCATCGTACAGTTGGCATTCGGATAGGTATAGCTGAGCTGTCCATTCGCCGGAGAGATAATCTGCGCCGACTTAATGGTCTTCTTGATGTACGTGTTCGCGTCCTGGGTCATGCGCACGAGTTGCGCGTATGTCCCGGTCCATTGCTTGATGTCGTGCGGTGTATTCCACATTTCCCAATAGGTGATGCTTGGGGCATGCTTCGCGATAGCGGTCACGAAGTCAATGAAGTGCTGGTCGCTGCCCGTCCCGTCACTGTTCAGGTCGCTGGGCGGATCGCAGGCGCCTTTGGCCATGTCGCAGCTCGCATCGTTTGACTTGGAACTGGCCCATCCGGGAGTCCAGCCAAAGGTATAGACGAGGGTCGTTCCGTGGCTGCTGGACTTGCTGATCCAGTCATCGAGGTCGGTCCAGTTGTAGACACCTTTGGCTGTATTGAGTTGTGCCCAGCCAACGTGAGAATCCCACAAACGCATACCCGTAATCGCCATGGTTGGCCAAGGGGTGCCGAAAAGAACGCCATCGTGAGCAGACATGCCGAACAGTGTCGACGGGATACTGGTAGAGGTTACCGATTGCGGATCAATGGATCCAACATTCGCATCGTCATCTTGCGCGACCAAGAAGGCCGCTGTCATCAGCAGGAAAAGGCCAACGAGAAGTTGGCGGGGCGCAAGGTAGTTCTTCGCTCTCATCGTAACTCCTTAAATTTTTTGGTTAATACGGAGACTAGTGGCTTACACCCAGGGACCGGAACCGCTTACGGGACGAATACTACTACCAGCTTGGGACGCGAATGCACTCGCTGGTACTAGAACCTCTTATTGCTCACAGCGCTGGCGGGAGATGAACGAGGAACAAATGCACTCGTCCCACCCTGCCGAGGAACTGGGCCAGCAGTTCTTTTTCACTTTTTACCGCTTGGCGTTGAAGCCTACTCCTAAAGTGTTACTCGATGCAAGTGCTAATCGGCACTGGAATTCGCAAGACTTCGGAGAGGTGACGAAGGTACTGGATCTTTCGAGACCCCAGCGACGCGCCCTTCTACAGGAATTCCGGCTGGAATCGCCCGAGAATGCCCGATTCTCGAACTCCAGCAAGGAACCTACTCTGAGGACAGATTGCTCATCCAGAGCACAGCTGGAGTTGATATGAACCGCGTATTGAACGTTCTTTTACTGGTGGCGTTGGCAACTTTTCTAATGCCCGCCGCACAAGCGCAAGAATCTGCTAGCGGCATGTCCAAAACCTCTGCCGGCACTACTGCGATGGACACTACCTTCATGAAAAAGGCCGCTCGAGGCGGGATGGCCGAAGTGGAACTCGGACAACTCGCCGTTCAAAAAGGCACGAGCGACGATGTCAAGAAATTCGGCCAGCGAATGGTCGACGATCACAGCAAGGCAAACGATCAACTTAAACAAATCGCGTCAGAAGAACATGTTGCGCTGCCTCAGAGCCTAAGCGCCAAAGATAAGGCTACAAAGTCGAGCCTTGAACAGCTTTCCGGCAGCGAGTTTGATCGCGCTTATATGCGAGATATGGTCACGGATCACAAGCAGGATGTTGCTGAATTTCAGAAGGAGAGCAAGTCCGCTCACGATCCGAGCGTGAAAAACTTCGCGGCGCAGACGCTTCCCACGTTGATGGATCATTTGAAGGACGCCCAAAGGATCGCGTCTTCGCAAGGTGCGAGCGCTAGCTCTCGGTAGCAAAGCCTGGTTGGACAAAAGAGTTGCCCCGGGGAGACTTCGTGCCGGGGCATCTCTTGGCCGAACGGTCAACAGGCCAATTCCTTGTCGCCGGAGCGGAGCCTTGGGGCCCAACAGTCATTCACGTTTTTTCAGAAATCGCTTTGCAATTGCCTGAACCAACCCCGGAATAGTGAATTTCCTGGCAGAAATGTGAGTCGGAAGACCCAGGTCGCGTAACGTCGCGGATGTCACCGGTCCGATCGAAGCCAGTAGAATTCCGTCGAGAGCATTCGGTCTCCCGGTTTGCGGCCCCAGCAGCTGAACGAAGTTTGTTGCCGTCGAGGAACTGGTGAAGGTTACAACATGCGGGCGCTTCCGGGGATCGCGCAGAACGGACCGCAGCTTAACCCGCGAGGCGACAGGAATCACGGTCACGTAAGCTTCGACAACATCGACTTCAGCTCCAGCCCGGCGAAGTTCACGCGGAATGACATCGCGGGCGACCTTGGCGCGCACCAGCAGCACGCGCTTCCCTTTTACTTTTTTCTTCAGGCTGCGGACGACGGATTCAGCAACGTACTGTTTGGGAACCACGTCGACGTTTAAGCCCCGATCCTCGATTGCTTTCCTGGTCGCCGGCCCTATGGCGGCCACACGCAGATGTTTGGCCGCAGCGGCGGAAGGACCTTTTTCCCAACGTTCCCACATCGATTCAACACCGTTGACGCTGGTCAAGATAAGCCAATCGTAGCGCTGGATGTTTTTGAGGGCAGAATCCAACGGCTTGAACGAGCGCGGCTTGCGGATTTCGATAAAGGGGATTTCAAGGACCTGCGCTCCGAGTTTGCGCAGTTCTCCGGAAAGCGCGCTTGCCTGGTGACGCGCCCGTCCGACCAGCACACGGATTCCGCGGAGTGGCTTACTGGTTGATTTAGCGGAATGCTGGCTCATGGCTGGCATCGGCGAAGATTTGTTTCACATGCGCTCACTCTTTTGTTCCCAGGCGTTGCTCCTTCATGAGCGATGCAATACCCGAAACCGCAGTATCAGTGGCCTGGTTCAAGGACTCAATGATGTGCTGCTGTTCTTCTTTGGTGCGGTTTTGGCTTAGTTTGAATTTGGCCTCGATTCGAGAGACGGGGATCTCAAATCCGACGATGTGGCTGAGCATGCGAGTGCGGTAGGCCTCGCTGAGGCTCGCCCACTGGTCGGCGTAGGTCTTCTCAAACATCGGGATCAATTCGTGAAGAACGGCGAGCAATTCACCGGGTTCGCCGAATACTCGCGCCTTACCGTAGACGTGCACCGCTCCGTAGTTCCAGGTCGGCACGGTTTCGCGAGTGGTGTAGTTGACCGGAGAAATGTAGGAGTGCGGCCCATGAAAAATGGTCAGGCAGGTCGATTGTTGCTCCAGATATTTCCAGTGCGGATTCGCCTTGGCCACATGTCCGCGAATCAGTAGCCGCTCCCCGTCTTCTTTGATGATTACCGGAAGATGCGTCGCGAACGGGCCTTCTTCAGACTGCGAAACCAAAATAATGAAGGGATTCGCGCGCATGAAGGCCAGCGCATCGGCATGATCACGGACCCGAAAATGTTCTGGAATGTACAAGCAGTGTTTTCTATGCCTTGCCAGGAATTAGGGCGGAGGCATCCTTCCTTCGGATGTAAATCAATCTCTCGACTTCCGCAATCACGGTCCCCTGCTCGTCTTTTACATCGACTTTGAAGACCGGCTCATACTTCGGCAGTGTCTTCAACTGCTCACGAATATCTTCGAGCTGCGCTTCGTTAAGCCGAAATTCCACCAGCACCATACTCCTGCCTGGGCGGCGATAGCGGATCGAGGCAGCTTTGTCCCAGACGATGTAACCGGGGCCGAGCTTCGACATCAACATCAGCATATAGAAAGCGTCGGTTATGGCAAAGAGCGATCCGCCGAAGTGTGTGCCGACATAGTTGGCATTCCACCAGCGCAGCTTCATTTCGACATCGACAGACATCATATCGGGCGCGATGTGTTTCACTCGGATTCCAGCGCCCAGGAAGGGCGGCCAGAGATTGATCCAGCGGCGTAGAGCGTGGGAATTTCCGGGGCCCCCAAGTAACCGCAGAAGAGCATTGCGAGTCATTCTGCGATTATGGCTGAGGCGGGACTGCCAGTCCACGGCCGTAGACGGCTTGGAGAATCTGCTTGCCGCCGCGCGCCAGCAAAGAGGCACCGGCTTCGTTGCCGAGCTTTTCGGGATTGTCTCCATCGCGGGAGTCGCGCAGAACTTTCGAGCCGTCGGGATCGGCGACGATGGATTCCAGATGGAGCTTGTCGTTTCTCAGTTCCGCGAAAGCACCGATCGGAACCTGGCAGCCTCCTCCGAGGCTGTTGAGCAGGGCACGCTCGCAAGTTGTGGCAGCGCGCGCATCGGGATCGTTCAGGAACGTGAGGAGTCCCCTCATCTTTGTGTCGTTAGCGCGAATTTCGATGGCCAGCGCTCCCTGTCCGGCGGCAGGACACATGATGTCCGCGGGAATGATCTGCTTCACCAATTCCATCCTGCCGAGGCGTTTGAGTCCGGCAGAGGCGAGGATGATCGCATCATATTCTTCCTCTTCGAGCTTGCGCAGGCGCGTATCTACGTTGCCCCGAAGCGGATGAACGTCAAGGTCAGGACGGATGGCTTTGAGCTGCGCCTGGCGTCGCAGGCTGGAGGTACCTACACGCGCTGCCTGGGGCAAATCCTCTATTTTTGAAAAATTGCGCGAGCAGAACGCATCGCGTGGGTCTTCCCTTTTTGTGATTGCAGCAATTTCGAACCCGGCGGGAAGTTCGGTGGGCAGGTCTTTCAGGGAATGCACAGCCAAATCGACGCGTCCTGCGGCGAGCGCTTCTTCGATTTCCTTGGTGAACATTCCCTTGGTGCCGACTTTCGCGAGGGCAACATCGGTGATCTTGTCACCGGTGGTGTGGATGATTTCAATTTCGACTTCGTGGCCTTGGGCTCGCAAGAGGGCCGAGATGTGGTTCGCCTGCCAGAGGGCGAGCGGGGAGCCTCGGGAGCCGATGCGAAAGCCTGAGAGTTTCGAGGTCATCGGTTGCGAGGATCGAGCGATTCCGAGGTTGCGGGCATCGATACGAACTGGCGGCTGCCCGGCGTCGCTTTGTTGATTGCAGCCATGACCGGTGCTGCTTGGCCCCGAACAACGCGCCAGTAATTGGAACCCAAGACCACCGTGGCCAGTTTCCGGCCACTTAGATTCTGTTGGAAACGGACATTTTGGTCGGCGGTCAGAAGCACTTCAAACCCTGCATTCTCGGCCTTTTGCAGAAGTTCGCCGTCCTTCAGCTGCGGCGACCAATGTATGTCGATAATGGTGCGAACTTCGTGCCGAAGAGAAGGGAGCGTAGTCCGTGGGGAACGTTGTCATCGAACAGGATACGCAATGCGGTGACCGTCAGCGTATGCCAGGATTGCCTTCATCTGAGCCTCGGAAACCGGAAACTGCCCAACTATCTCTTCAATGCTTAGTCCATCTTCAGCATTGCCGACAATCGCGCTCACTGGTACGCGAGTCCCGTTCAAAACAGGCGCGCCACTTTGGATTTCCGAATCAATGGTCGCCAGCGGACATTGGGACCAATCCACCTGAGCGATAGCCGGCATGAGCATCTCCTTTCATTAATCATTCCACGTTCGCAACCAAAATGCCAGAACCTAAAAGCACAGCCGAGTGCAATGAAGACCGGTGCAGCACCAATCTCGACCATTCTCTGCGGGATAGCGCCGGCGATTCACCGGCGGGTGCTCACTTCATCCTTCATGGCTGCTGGTTGCTCCGCTTCTTCTTTCGCCTTCACCTGAAGATTGAACAGCCGCCGGATCACATCCACCACAGTGGTCGCTTCCGATTCTTTCGCGGCGTTCTTCAGCGTGGTGATAGGCGTGTGCATGACTTTGTTGATGATGCCGCGGGTCAACGCTTCTACCGCGATTTCCTGCTCGGGACTCAACTGGCCCAACCTTCCGCGCACACGGTCAATTTCGGCCTGGCGGATAGTTTCCAGATGATCCTGCAAGGACACGATTGTCGGGACCACGTCGAGGGTATTGAGGCGGGCCTCAAAGCGTTCGACTTCTCCAGCGATGATCGCTTCCGCCCGTTCCGCCTCTTTTCTACGATCGGCAACGTGCCCTGCAACGGCTTGCTGCAAGTCGTCGATGTCGTAAATGAAGATGCCATCGAGCTTGCCCATGTCCGGCGACACATCGCGTGGCACAGCAATATCGATGAAGAACATCGGACGGTTCTTGCGGCGTGAAAGAAACTGCTCGCCGTGTTCGCGGCGGAAAATTGCATGCGGCGCACCCGTAGATGTGATGACGATGTCGGCGCGATCGCACATGTTGTAGAGATCGTCAAACTTGATTGCCTGACCTTCGAACCTCTGCGCAAGCCCGACAGCCCGCTCGTAAGTTCGATTGGAAACGAAGATCGAAGCGCAGCCGTGCGCCATTAAATGGCGGGCGGCGAGCTCGCTCATCTTTCCGGCGCCGACGAGAAAGACGTTCTTGCCTTGAAGAGTTCCGAAGATTTTTTTGGCCAGCTCAACTGCGACCGAGGCGATCGAAACCGAAGACGATCCGACGGCGGTCTCGCTGCGAACCCGCTTGGCGACGGCAAAGGCACGGCTGAAGAGCTGGTCGAGTTGTCCGCGCACCGCACCGACGGCCCGCGCGGTCGCATAGGCCTCTTTCACCTGGCCGAGAATCTGCGCTTCGCCGAGCACCATCGAATCCAGGCTGGACGCGACACGGAACAAGTGCCGGACAGCATCTTTGTCACGAAACTCATAAAGGTGAGCATCCAGATTCTCAGGCGTAACCTGGAAATGTCCGTGCAGAAAGCCTCGGAGATCTGCGCGGCCGTTGGTTGTGTGGGTCACGATCTCGACGCGATTGCAGGTGGAGATCACCAACCCCTCTTCAATGCCAGGGAACGCCGTCAGCTCGCGGCAGATATCGGGCAGGCGCGACTCAGGGATCGCAAGACGCTCGCGCACTTCGAGGGGCGCGCTGTTGTGGTTCACGCCAATGAGTTGGTATCTCATGAGGCCGCGAACCTGTGCATGGTTGAGAAGTAGTTGGCCACCCAGGCAGCCAGGGCAGCGACAAATGCGAAAGTCGCGAGGACCGCAGCGCGGCGGCCGCGCCATCCGGAATTCCAGCGCGTGAAGACCATCAGCATGTAGACGGCCCACATCAGCAACGAAAGAAGAATCTTGGGATCGAAGAAGTCCATGTGGCCGTAGGTTGTAACCGCGACTACGGACCCTGTCAGCAGGCCGAGCGTCATGAATGGAAAGCCGAATAACAACGAGCGGTACCCGATCTGATCGATGACTTCGAGAGCGGGAAGAAATGAAATCAGGCTGGTCGGCTTCTTCGACTTCAGGCGGCGCTCCTGTAGCAGGTAAAGCAGGCTTGCTCCAAAGCTCAACACCAGGGCCGCATATCCGGTGAAGATCAGGATGATGTGGGCAACGAGCCATCCTTTATTCGAGACGAAGGCTGTCAGCAACACGGGCTGCTCATCTACCGCTGCGATGAAGGTCAGAAAAAAGACGACCGGAAAGACCACCACGCCTGGCGATGTGGTTTTGTAGATCGTATAAACGACCATGAAGAAAGCCATCGAAAGGAAAGCTAGCAGCGATTCGCCATTGTGAATGGACGCCCATATGACTTGCCTAGACAGGAATAGCTCGGTCAGTGACACGAAGTGAAAGACCAGCCCCAGGCTGGCAGCATGCAGGGCGATGCGGCTGAAAAGATCGCTGGTGCGGGTCAGGGCCACGAAGGCATAGACCAGCCCAATGAAGTAACACGCCAGCGCAAACCGCAGCCAAAGCAATGACATGGGACTCAGAAGTGGGGGATGCCACGAGTGTACCCCAAATCCAGCGGCGGGAACTCTGCCACTGTAGTAACCATTCTTTGGTCACACTGACGAATTACCCTAAGACACACACACTGAACCATTTAGCCGTCGTGGAAATCTCTGCAAAGCCGAGATTCGCACGTGACAGTCTCTTTGGGCATACCGGGACTGGCCAGGCCCGCGCCACACGATCGCCCCTTCGTTTGAGCCGATGCTACTTCTTGCCGGTCAATTCTTGGATCAAATCTGCTTCGGCCTGCCGGTATGGTGTGCCATCTGGGTGCAGGACCTCATGGAACCAGACCGGCGGCTGGTGCTTAACGTAAGGATGGTCCCATGACTCCCACGGATAATACGTCTGCGTCTTCCCAGCCACGAAGCCCCAGTTGATGGCGCCGACGTGCTCCTGCTTTGCGATTGGCAAGATCGCGTCAAAAGTGCTGCCCACCGACCGCGCCATGTACTCCGTGCAGATCACCGGGCGATGAAGTTGCCGCAGCCATGCGACTTCTGCTTTAAACGTTTCCGGCCAACTGTAGTTGTGAAACGTGATCACGTCGGACTCCCGCAACTGAATGCGCTCGATTTCGTCTGGCGCGTCCGTATCTTTCGATACATCGATGTCCCATACTCCGCTGGTCAGTGGCTGTGTGGGATTTACCCCGCGAGCCCATGCGAACGCCTGCGGCAGCAGCGCCGTTACGCGGGCCATCTTGTCCGCGTATTTCAGCTCTGTCTTTGAATAGTTGCCGCCGCCGTATGAACCGGGCTCATTCCACACGTCCCAGCCCCAGATGCGGTCGTCCTTGGCAAACGCTCCAACCACTCCCTGTACGTAGGCCTTCAATCGCGGAATCTGTGTCGGATCAGCCAGCGCTTTCGCGCCTGGGCTCTGCACCCATCCCGAGTTATGAACCCCTGGAACGGGCGCGTGCTGAAGACCGAGGTGGGGCGCAGGGTCCCAGCAGGAATCGAACAGAACGAATAGCGGCCGGATGTGATGGCGCGAAGCGATCGTCAGGAACTGGTCGATACGCTTGCGGAAGCCGTCCGGGTCCTGCTGCCAGAGCAAGTCATGCAGAAAGACGCGCATCGTGTTCATGCCAAGGCCTTCGGCCCAGCCCAGTTCAAGATCGATTTGCTTGGGATCGAACGTCGCCGCCTGCCACATTTCCAACTCATTGATCGCAGATTTCGGCACGTAGTTGCTGCCAACCAGCCACGGCTGCTTCGCGTACCAGTCGTTGGCTTTCTGCTCGGACCAGCGCTGATTCTGCGCAGATGCCGTGCAGCAAAGAAGTACGATCAGGAGTACAAACTTGACCTTGCGTCTTATCAATCGATCGGGCTCCATTAAGACAATTCTTCACCGCCGAGCACGCGGAGAAACAGTTTCCTGGTACTTCTCTGCGTACTCGGCGTGCTCGGCGGTGGATTGGATTCTTTACTCCACTCCTAAACTGGCCAGCGCTTCTTCGAGTAGCGCGCCGTCGATCCGCAGCCGGCGGCCCTCAACTTTCACATCTTCCAGTTCATCGAAGGCGCGAAACAGTCGCAACTTGACCGCGGCGTATTGTTCGGCGTCGTTCAGCGAACGTCCGTGCGCTTCATACCAGGCATCCAGCGGCGCTTGCGGCAGAAAGACGCTGACGGCATAGGTGAGCTTGCGGTCCGAGGTCACATCGAAGATAAATTCCGTCGCCGGAGCCTCGGGATCGTCCGCCAGTGCAAGCCGCTTGCCGACGAAATAGTACTGGTAAACGTAGCCCGTGGCGGCCGTATAGGTTTTCAATCGCCGGACGGTCATGGGGACATTATGAACGACCGCGAACCGATTGTCGCGCCTGGCCGCGTTCGAATCGGGCAAGACAAGAGTCGCGCAAAGGGTCTATGGTTTCAGGCAACGTCCGACATCGGAACCGGAGATAGCAAGCATGTTGAATCGGAGAGGTTTTCTCAAAGCTGCTGGGGTTGCCACCGCCAGCACGGCCATCACTGCCAAGATCCACGCGTTAACCACGCTCCAAAACACGCCCACGACCACTCACTCTGCGAACGACCACCTCCAGATTGCATTGATTGGAGCGGGTGGGCAGGGACAGGGCGATACGAGAACAGCGCTTCAGGTCCCCGGCGTGAAACTCGTCGCGGTTGCCGACTGCTACGACGGACGGCTCGCACACTGCAAGGAAGTTTGGGGAGACGACCTTTTCACGACGCGCGACTACAAAGAAGTTCTCACGCGCGCGGACATTGACGCAGTTATCATCGGCACGCCAGACCACTGGCACAAGCAGATCGCCGTCGACGCCATGAAAGCCGGTAAGGATGTTTATTGCGAAAAGCCGATGATCCATGTGTATTCAGACGGACCTGAGATGATCGAAACCGCACGCGCGACCAACCGCATCCTGCAAGTTGGCAGTCAACGCGTGAGTTCGATTATCTATGCCAAGGCGAAAGAGTTGCTGGCTGCGGGGACTATCGGCCAACTCAACATGGTGACGGCCTACTGGGACCGCAACTCTTCCATGGGCGCATGGAACTACACCGTCCCGCCGGATGCTTCGACTGAAACCTGCGACTGGCCGCGCTTCCTGGGCACTGCCCCGAAGATTCCTTTCAACGCGGAACATTTCTTTCAGTGGCGAAAATGGAAGGCGTACGGCAGCGGAGTTGCTGGAGATCTTTTCGTCCATCTCTTCAGCGGGACGCACTTTATCACCGGCAGCAATGGCCCAACACGCGCGATGGCCACGGGCGGACTGCGATTCTGGAAAGACGGCCGCGACGCCTACGACGTGCTGCTGGGGCTTTTCGACTATCCCGAAGGATTCAACCTGAGCCTCCGCGTGAACTTCGTGGATGGAGGCGACGAGAGCGAAGGATTCATCTTCACGGGGTCTGAAGGAACGATGGAGATTGCCGGAAACTACGTCAGCGTCAACCGCACTCCGAGTGAAAAAGGGCCCGGCTATACGATCGGGACCTTCACCGAGGCGATGCAGAAGCAATTGTTGGCCAGCTATCGTCAAAAATACCCGCCATCGCATCCCTCGGGGCCGCTTCCGGCTGAATACGAAAAATATGTCGCGCCCCACGGATACAGCGACAGCTACGACCACTTTCAGAATTTCTTTGCTTCCATTCGTACGCGGAAGCCCGTGGTCGAAGATGCAGTCTTCGGCTTCCGCGCCGCGGGCGCGGCATTACTCAGTAATCTGAGCGTGGAGCGCGAGGCTGTGGTCAAGTGGAACCCGGACGCGATGAAGATCGTGGCATAATGGCGGGACTGGGTACATCTGAGGGAACGGATAGGAGTGTCGGCTCCACAAGAATTAAGTTACCGGGTGCCGTTTCCCAGAGACACGACTCGTCCATATTCCGTGGCGCGAGCCAGGCGATCAAACATTTGCCATGCGACGAGTGAGACTTTGCTGATGGCGTCTTCTCCGTCACGCTCGTTGCGCAGGAAACCCGTCATCACGCAGATCACGTAAGGCCGTCCTTCAACAAAAACGATGCCGGAGTCGTTGCGCACGGCCTCCAGTTCTCCCGGCTTGTTAGCGATTTTCAAGTCTGGCGGCAGGTCGCGAGGAATGAAAGAAGACTTGTTGGTGCTGAGCATCTTGAAAAAGCCTTCGGTCGATTCCTTGTTGAGTACCTTGCCCCGATAGATGGCATCGAGCAGGGTCATCATCTCCCGCGGCGTCGAGATGTTCTCACGGCCTTCCTTCGCGGCCTGGACATCCATCATCTTGCGGCGCAGCCTGGTGTGCGTGAGACCCAGTGAGTCGAGCATGGTATTGACGTTCGCCATGCCGACGCGATCGATGAGAACGTTAGTGGCGGAGTTATCGCTGACGGCGACCATCATCGTCGCGAGATCGCGAAGCGTGATGCGGGTTACTCCGGGCGTCAAGCCGTTCATGATGTCGCTGTCCGGGACAAGGTCGGACGATTGGACCGTGTAGAGATCGGTAAGCTTGAGCTTTCCTTGCTGGGCTTGCAGGTAAAGATCGGCGAGTACCGTGATCTTGATCGAACTGGCCTGGGCGAAGACTTCATCTTCATGCAGAAAATAATGGTCACCGCTCGTAAGGTCTTCGATGGCGATGCCCATTACGCCGTCGAGGTGCTGATCGATTTCCTGAATGGAGTTTTCGAGCTTTTGCCAAAGAATCTTCCGTTTGGTCGATGCAGCAGGCGTTTGGGCCGCGCAAGCGCCGATGAAGAACATGCAGCAGAGCAGAATCCTGATGTTCGTTGTCTTCATGAAAGCGGGATTCTAGCAGCTAAAGTGGATTTCAGCCCTCAATCCTCGCCTCTCGCAGTTGTTTGACGGCCGTCTCAGAGCTGATCGGCGAGTAATACACTTCTTTGAACATATACGAGCGCGCCTTCGACCCTATTACGGGCAGGATCTCGATGTGCCAGTGGTAGTCATCGTCAATTGTCTTCCAGTACCCCAGATTTTTCGAGGGATGCTGGCTGCTCGGCGAAGTGTGAAGTGCAAGGTGAAAGTCTTCCGTGACGGAGCGGATGCGCTGCAGCGTGCGACGAAGTAGCGCGGCCAGATTTGTACGCAGCCCTGGCTTGTTCAACCCGGTGCGCTCGAAAGACGACTCGTGGTTGCGCGGCATGATCCACGTTTCATAAGGAACGCGCGGCGCGTAAGGACACAACGCCAGATAGTCTCCGCGGGCTTCAATCATGCGCTGCGCCTGACGCTCTTCCTGCTGAACGATGTCGCAGAAGACGCAACGTTCCTTGGCCTGAAAGTATTCGCGTCCGGCGCGAAGTTCGTAGAGCACGCGCCGCGGCACGAACATGGTTGCCGTAATCTGCGACGTGGGATGGCTGAATTCCTGTCCCGCGCTCTTGCCGTAGTCCTTGAAGAAGCTGACATATTTAATGCGCGGGTCGCGCTTCAGGTCGAGAATGCGTTCGGCGGCGAGGCGTAAGAACTGTCCAATCTCTTCGTCCCCGGCCTTCCACAGGTGGCGATCATGCGAGGGATTCTCCACGAGGACTTCGTGCGCACCGACCGAGTGCATGCGGTCGTAGATGCCGTCGCCTCGGCGTCCAGGATCGCCTTCGATGTGATAGAGCGGTCTGGGGTGGACCACCGCGCGGGCGGACCACGATGCCCCGGCAGTGTCTGGAGAACTGGCTACGATGTGTTGCGAACCAGTCGCAGCAGAACAGAATGAACACGGCGCATCCGCGTGCAGGGGCGGTTCGCCCGGGTCGTCGCCAGTGATAACCCACGAGCGGGTAATCGGATCTTTGCGCAGTTCCATGATTGGAAAGAGGAGAACACCGCGGAAGCGCAACGTCAATGCATTTCGAGCCAGCCCAATGTGGGCGAGAACGTTTATCCGAGTTGATTACCCGCAATGTTGCCCAGTGGCAGCAGGAGCGTTCCCGCCGCATACTCCGCGCGGAGTCGAACTGGAACGCTTTGTTATAATCCGCCGAAGCCCGCCGGATCCTAACGAGCAAGAGTAAAGATGACCGAGCCGTCCACTCCGCTGATGCGCCAGTACGCCGCCGTCAAGAAAGAGCATCCCACTGCGCTTCTGTTTTTTCGACTGGGCGATTTCTATGAGCTTTTCTTCGACGACGCGGTGGTGGCGTCGAAAGAGCTGCAAATCACACTGACCTCTCGCAACAAGGAAAAAGGCATCGCCGTCCCTATGTGTGGCGTTCCCCACCACGCGGCCGAGGGATACATAGGCAAACTCGTCCGTAAGGGATTTAAAGTTGCGATCTGCGAGCAGATGGAAGATCCGCGGCTGGCAAAAAAGCTGGTGCGGCGGGAAGTGACGCGAGTGGTCACCCCTGGAACGGCTGCCGATTCGTCGCTGGGATCGGAGGAGAACAATTTCCTCGCGGCGCTGGCGCAGATTGGGGATCGGGTTGGATTTGCGGCGCTGGACTTGTCTACCGGGGAGTTTCGAGCGACGGAGTTCTCTGGTGAGAGCGCACTGCGGCGTGTGCACGAAGAGTTGGAGCAGTTGCGGCCGAAGGAATTACTGTATGGATCGGCTGCGCCGTTGTTTGAGAGTGCAGGAGGCGTTACCAACCGACAGCCGAGCTTTGCTCGGCGGGACGGCCGGGGGCGGCTGTCCCCGCAGAGTTCATCGCTGACCGAAACTCCGTTGGATGATTGGATTTTTTCTCCCGATCATGCGCTGCCGCTCCTGGAAAACCATTTTGGCGTGCTTTCGCTGGAGGGATTCGGTCTGGCGGGCAAGACCGCTACAGCCTCGGCGGCGGGCGCAATTCTCTACTATGTACGCTCCACGCAACGAGGCTCGCTGGTTCACGTAGACCGTATCGGCTGGTATGAGCGGCAAAACTGCCTAGTACTCGATGCGGTAACGGTACGCAATCTGGAATTGATTGAGCCTTTGTTCGCCTCGGGCGATGCCGGCCTCACGCTGTTTCGTTCGATCGATTGCGCGGTCACTCCGATGGGCAAGCGCTTGCTGCGAGCTTGGCTGCTTCGTCCATCACTGGATTTGATGGAAATCCGAGGCCGGCTCGACTCGGTCGAGTCTGGCGTCAAAGATCTCGTCGCGCGCGAGGAGTTGCGCCGCGCTTTGGACGGCATACTTGATCTGGAGCGTCTTCTCAGCCGGGTCACGCTGGAAACTGCGAATCCACGGGATGTGCTGGCGTTGGCAGCCTCGCTGGCTAAATTGCCCGCCGTGAAAACAGCCGTGAGCCGTTTAACAGCGCCACGCCTGCAAACGCTCCATGCTGCACTTGACGAACTCGGCGATCTGCGGGAGCGCATCGAGAAAACGATCGTCGCTGAGCCGCCATTGAGTTTTGCCGATGGCGGCGTTATCGCCGAAGGGCTCGACCTCGATCTCGATGAGTTGCGCCAACTTTCGCGCAACAGCAAGCTGGTTCTGGCACAGATCGAGCAGCGGGAGCGGGGCCGCACGGGAATTTCGTCGCTAAAGGTAAAGTTCAATTCGATCTTCGGCTACTACATTGAGGTTTCCAAGACGAACCTGCATCTCGTGCCGCAAGAGTATGAGCGCAAGCAAACCCTGGTCAACGCCGAGCGATTTACTACTCCCGAGTTGAAGGAGTACGAGGCAAAGATCCTCGACGCGCAGGACAAAATTGTCGAGATCGAGCGTCGACTGTTTGCGGAGTTGCGCACGGTCATTGCCGCCGAGGCCAAGCGCATCCGCCAGACGGCGCTTGCGCTCGCCGAAGTCGATGTCCTCGCTTCGCTGGCGCACATCGCGGCCTTGCGAAATTACTGCCGGCCTGAATTCGCGGACGCAGGCGAGGTTGAGATCATCGAGGGCCGTCACCCTGTCATTGAGCAGCAGGAATTAGCGGGCAACAGCGATCGCTTTGTACCCAACGATCTCTATTTGAATGGAACGACGCACAACATTCTGCTGCTGACCGGACCGAATATGGGCGGCAAATCGACTTTCCTGCGCCAAACAGCGCTGATCGTGATCCTGGCGCAGATGGGATCCTTTGTTCCTGCGCGCTCGGCAA
Organism: Candidatus Sulfotelmatobacter sp.; assembly: GCA_036268025.1. Taxonomy (GTDB): domain Bacteria; phylum Acidobacteriota; class Terriglobia; order Terriglobales; family Acidobacteriaceae; genus Sulfotelmatobacter. The sequence continues at coordinate 47,383 of DATAUY010000068.1, forward strand.
AGCTCAGTATTGTGGACCGTGTCTTCACGAGAATCGGCGCCAGCGACAATCTGGCTCGCGGCCGTTCGACGTTCATGGTCGAGATGACTGAAACGGCGGCAATCCTGCACACGGCGACGGCGCGATCGCTGATACTGCTCGACGAAGTCGGCCGTGGGACGGCTACCTATGATGGACTGGCGATTGCTTGGGCCGCAGTCGAATATCTCCACGGACGGGTCAAAGCAAAAACCATGTTCGCCACACATTATTTCGAACTGACTGAACTCGCCGAGCAACTTTCGGGAGTAAAGAACTTTCACGTCTCGGTCAAGGAGACGGGCGGCGGGATTGTTTTCCTGCGAAAAGTCGAACCCGGAGCCGCAGATCGAAGTTACGGAATCGAAGTTGCGAAACTCGCCGGATTACCGAATGAAGTTGTCGAGCGAGCGCGAGAAGTCTTGCTCGAACACGAATTCGCGGAGCAGCAGGCCACCGCGCATCTCTCGCCCGGCGGGACTCCACCGGCTGCGCAGTTGACAATCTTTACTCCCCTCTCACAGCCCGTGCTGGACAAACTCCGCGAGGTAGATTTGAATCGCCTTACCCCCCTCGAAGCGCTCAATCTTTTGGCGGAACTGAAGAAAGAAATCTGACCGTAAAGTCAAAGAGGGACAGGGAGGACGTCTGGCGCTGCATCCCGGACAATTGTTGATCATTGGCTTCGACGGCACCGCGATGACGCCGAGGCTGCGATCGCTGTTGGCGCGGGTGCAGCCAGCCGGCGTCATTCTATTCGCGCGCAACATTCAGAGCGCGGAGCAGACGTGGCAACTGCTGCGTGATTGCCAGAAGTGCGTTTCATCCCGACTTTTCACTTGCGTTGACCTCGAGGGCGGCGCGGTCGATCGCTTTCGCGATGTGCTCGGGCCTACTCCGTCTGTGACCGAGGTGTTTGCCGCGGACGACTTGCGCCTCTATCGCAAGCATGGACAGATCATTGCCGAGAACTGCAGGGCGCTAGGATTCAATGTGGACTTCGCTCCAGTGCTCGACGTGGCGTTTGAATCATCGCGTACAGTGATGGGAACCCGCGCTGTATCGGATGATCCGCGTGAGACGATCACCTATGCGCGTGAGTTTCTGGCAGGACTCGCGGGGACCAAAGTGCTGGGATGCGGCAAACATTTTCCGGGACTGGGCGAGGGAACCCTCGACAGCCATCATGAACTCCCTGTGATCAAAAAGCCTCTCAATAAAATGTGGGCCGAAGACCTGCTCCCCTACCGCGCGCTGCGCCGGCAATTGCCGATGTTGATGGTTTCCCACGCCGCCTACCCGCAAGTGACGAAGAAAGCGATTCCGGCATCGCTTTCCGAGCAATGGATCTCCGGCATTTTGCGGAAGCGGATCGGATACAAAAACCTGATTGTTTCGGACGATCTGGAAATGGGCGGGGTCCTGTCGGCAGGGCCGGTTGGTGAAGCAGCTGCTGGATTTGTACGCGCAGGTGGAGATGTATGCCTGGTGTGCCATCGCGAAGACTACGTCACGCAGGCCTATGAGGCGATTGTGAAAGCATCCGAGCGCGACAAGCGTTTTGCCAGGCGTGCCGCCGAATCTATGCGGCGCGTGCAGGCGTTCAAGAAAAGGTGGGCGCAGAGTCTGCGTGTCACGAAGGCGCCATCCGAGGCAACCGTCGAGAAACTGACGCGCCGATTATGGGAGTTCAGTGAAGAGGTGCGGTTGGGACCGCTGAGCCGGCGGGAAGATCGGCGTCGCGGATGAGCCAGAACGAGATGATCGTGGCGGGCGTGATGAGTGGCACTTCGGCGGACGGAATCGATGTGGCTGTGGTGAAGATTGACCTCAGCGATTCTTCGTCTACCCCGGCATCTCGTAAAGCTCCACACATTCGCGGACAGAAGTGCCCGCGCCATACGATCTCTCTCATTGGCCACCGCGCGTTCCCGTATCCTCCCAGAGTAAGAGCGGCCGTCCTGTCCGCGATGAATGCGGACTCCGCGAGCGTCGCCGATTTGGCGCGGCTCAACGTTCTTCTTGGCGAGTTGTATGCCGATGCCGTCCTTGCCACCCAACGCAAGTTTGGGGTCAAGGTACAGTTGATCGGCTGCCATGGGCAAACTCTGTATCACCAGGGAGACGCGCGGCCATTCCTGGGACGAAAGATCGCGACTACCTGGCAAATGGGCGAAGGGGCAATTATCGCCGAGCGTGTTGGTACGCCGGTCATATCGGATTTCCGTCCGGCCGATATGGCGGCAGGCGGCAAGGGAGCACCGCTGGTCCCCTACCTCGACTACATCTGGTTTCGGGACGAAAAAGTTGGACGGATCGTGCAGAACATTGGAGGGATCGCCAATCTGACCGCGATTCCAGCGGGCGCGAATGCGGACGAAACATTCGCTTTCGACACAGGTCCGGGAAACATGGTGATCGATGCGGTAACGCACAAACGTTTTGGAATCCGCTTCGATCGCGGCGGGAAGATTGCGGCATCCGGCAAAGTCATCGAGCCGGTGGTCGCGAGGATTTTACAGCGCAAGTTCTTTCACTCGAAACCGCCCAAGACTGCGGGACGCGAAGAATTTGGACGCGAGTTCGTCCGCGAATTTGCGCGCGCATGCGGCCGAGCGCGGAAGCAAGATGTGGTAGCCACAGCAACTGCACTGACCGCCCGCTCGATTGCCGATTCGGTTCGGCGGTTTGTGATTTCGAAACACGGCAACTTTCGCGAAATTGTGATTTCAGGCGGCGGTGCCAGGAATCGCACGCTTATCCGGATGCTGGCCGAACAACTCGCTCCGCTGAAGATTACGGTACGGTTCGCCGACGAGTTAGGACTGCCCTCCCAGGCCAAAGAAGCCGTGGCTTTCGCAGTGCTGGCATACGAGACCTGGAACGGCCGGCCCTCGAATATGCCGTCGGCTACGGGAGCGAAACGGCCGGCAGTGTTGGGGAAGATTTCCTATGCTACGTAAGACTCACGTCAAACCTCAGACAGCGGAGCCCAGGCTGGTCAGTTTGAATTTTGCGACTCGCTGCCTGTTGTCACTTCTCGGCGGGATTGGCATTTTTTCCTCTGTCGCTTGCGCCCCGCGCCCCGACGCCAACACGCTGGTGATGATCATCGAATCAAGCCCGACCAATCTGGATCCGCGGGTGGGCATCGATGCGCAATCGGAGCGGATCGACAACCTGATCTTCGACGACTTGCTCTCCCGTGGAGACGACCTGAATGTCGCGCCTGGCCTGGCGGAACGTTGGGAGGTCCCCAATTCGGTGATGTATATTTTCCACCTGCATCATGGCGCCCGCTTTCATGATGGCCGTGCACTGACTTCTCGCGACGTAAAGTGGACCTTCGATTCCCTGCTTCAAGGCAAGATTCGGAGCACCAAAGCAGCGGTATACAAATTTGTCGACCACATCGAAGCGCCGGATGAAGACACCGTTGTTTTTCATATGAAGGAGGCAGACGCAACACTGTTGTGGAACTTGTCGGACGGAGCGATGGGAATCGTGCCCTATGGAAGCGGGGACGAAATGACCCAGCATCCCATCGGCTCCGGGCCATTCAAATTTGTCAGCGCCGAGACCGACCGAGAAGTCGTGCTCGAACGGAATGACGACTATTGGGGAGAAAAAGCTAAGCTGGCCCGCGTTCGTTTTGCCGTGGTCCCAGACGAGACGACTGAGGCGCTTGAACTGCGCAAAGGCAGCGGTGACATCGCGATCAACGTGCTGACACCCGACACCGTTCATGCGCTGGAGCGAGATCCAAAGCTCGCGGTACAGACGGGGCCCGGGACGCGGCTAGCATATCTCGGATTCAACCTGCGTGATCCGATCCTGAAAGATGCGCGCGTGCGCCAGGCGATCGCGTACGCGCTCGACCGGGAAACAATGATCGAATATCTCTGGCGGGGCGAGGCGCAGCCCGCGCGCAGCATTTTGCCGACGCAGAGCTGGGCGTATAACGGCGATGTTCCCGCCTATGGCCATGATCCCGAGAAGGCGAAGGCATTGCTCGACGCTGCGGGTTATACGCCAGTGAATGGCGTTCGGTTTCACATCATGGTGAAGAGCTCGACTGATGCGAACACACGCCTGATGTTTGCGGTGATCCAGCAACAACTGCGAGAAGTCGGGATCGCTGTTGACATCCGCAGCTTCGAGTTCGCGACATTTTTCTCAGATGTGCAGCATGGCGCATTTCAGATGTATGGCCTGCGCTGGATTGGTGGGAATGAAGATCCGGATATTTTTGAATATGCGTTTCATTCCTCAAAGTTTCCGCCGAATGGCGCGAACCGCGATTACTATTACAATCCGCGCGTTGACGAGTTGATTGACAAAGCACGGCGTGAGGTTGACCCAAACATTCGCAAGCCGCTTTATGACGAAGTGCAGAGCCTGCTGGCGCAGGATCTTCCGTACATCAATCTGTGGTATCTCGACAATGTGCTGGTCCATACACGGCGTGTAAAAAATCTGACGCTGAATCCGGCGGGAAATTTTGATTTTCTGCGCACTGCGGAGCTTGCAAAGTAGAAAGAACAAAGCACAACCACAAAGGACACGAAGGTCTACGAAGTAACCACTTGCTCCGATTGTTCTTTTTCGTCAGGTTCACCTTTCATCCCTAAGCAGCCAGCGGTCTCGCCGCTCTGCTGCGTGTTACCATAAATTTCACTTTCCTACCATGCGAATTCTCTTCATCGGCGACATTTTCGGACGGCCGGGGCGGCATATCGTCAAAGAACGGCTGCCGGGAATTGCGCGCGAGCGTGGGATCGACATCGTCATCGCCAATGGAGAGAACTCGGCTGCGGGATTTGGGATTACTCCGGCGCTCGCAGAGGAGTTGTTCGACCTCAATATTGATGTCATCACGACTGGCAACCACGTCTGGGACAAGCGGGAGATCGTTGACTACTTCCAGACGGTCGAAGGCAATGGGCACGGACCCGCGAGGCGCGTGCTACGGCCGGCGAATTATCCTGCCGACATGCCGGGGTCGGGCCTGTATCAAGGGTTTAAAGGCAAAATCCCCTATGCGGTAATTAACTTGCAGGGCCGCGTGTTCATGGCGTCGAATGACGATCCGTTTCGCGTAACGGACCAACTTTTGCAGAAGATTCAGGCCAAGGTAATTCTGGTGGACATTCACGCCGAGGCCACTTCCGAAAAGATTTCACTCGGCTGGTATCTGGATGGTCGCGTAACAGCTGTGGTCGGAACGCATACACACGTTCCTACGGCAGACGAACGCGTTTTGCCGAATGGAACAGCCTACATCACTGATGTAGGCATGAGCGGGCCGTATGATGGCGTAATCGGCGTGAAGAAAGAACTGGTCGTCGGCAAGTTCCTGAATGGTATGCCGGTGCGTTTTGAGCCTGCTACCGGCGACGTCCGATTGTGCGGCGTGGTGATTGATTGCGATGAGAATACCGGCCAGGCGAGATCGATTGAACGGTTGATGGTGGATTGAGCTTAGAGTTATTCTCGCACTCGTTGCCGGCAAGGTGCACTGTTAGAAAATCACGCAAGGTTAGAGACACTGACCGTTCTCAGGTCAGTGCGAACGAAGGTACCACGTCCCATTGGCTGTCGGTAGAGTGCAGGAAGCACGATAAAATCAAAAGCAATGCTGCGCCAGCATCTCAACTTTGCGGTAATGCTCCTTGCAACGTTGGCCCTCCCCGCTCGCGCAGCAGATAACTCAACAACTCCGCCAGTTTCATGTGCCAATGGCTTAGTTGGCGGCATCAATTGCATCCCCACGAAAAAGGATCTCAAAGAAGCACGCGAGGCCTTTGCACGGGGACTCAAGCTCAATGAACATAAGCAGATCGAAGATGCCTATGCACAGTTTGATCAGGCGCTAAGGCTTGTCCCGCAAGACCCGCAGTTTTTGACGGCCCGCGAAACACTAAAGGCGCAGTTGGTCTTCAAGCACGTGGAGACCGGAAATACTTTTCTCGCTGAAGATGCGCGGATTCGCGCGGCGGCGGAATTCAAAGCCGCCCTTGATCTTGATCCAAACAACGACTTTGTACGGGAACGCCTGGAAGAGGCGACGCGCGTTGCTCTGCCCAGCGTGCCAGACGAAGTAAATCCTGTTGTTGCTCGCCTCGCCGAATCGGAGGAAATCCATATCGAGCCGGCCGACGGCAATGCCACGTTTCATTTCACGGGCACCGTACACTCCTTGTTCGAACAACTCGGGGCCGCCTACGGCGTCAAAGTGCAGTTCGACGACTCGGTTCAGGAGCGCCAGGTACGCTTCAACGTGGACAATGTAGATTTCTTCACCGCTTTGCAGCTCGCCTGCGATGTGAGCAAAAGCATGTGGGCGGCGCTGAGCGCCCATCAGATGCTGATTGCATCAGACACCGCAGCAAGCCATCGACAGTTTGATCGGATGTCACTGCGCACGTTCATTTTACCCCCACATTCCACGCCGCAGGAAGCCAGCGAGTTCGTCAACGTGCTGCGCAACATGTTTGATCTGCGCTACATTACCTCCGGACTCGCGAACAATACTTTGGAAGTGCGCGGGCCGCAGGGGGCTCTCGATGCTTCCGCGCAGTTACTTGGGCAGCTCGATAATCAACGCCCCCAGGTCATGCTCGACGTGCGCGTGTTTCAAATCAGCCATCAGTTGACTCGCAACATCGGCCTCCACGTCCCAAATACCTTCAGCTTGTTTAACATTCCTGCGGTAGCGTTGGCGGGCCTTGGCGGGCAAAATATTCAGCAGCTCATCAATCAGCTGATTTCCTCCGGAGGCATCAACCAGGCTGGCAACAGCGCGCTTTCCGGCTTACTCGCGCAACTCGGAGGCCAGCAGAATTCCATTTTCAGCCAGCCGTTGGCGACCTTTGGTGGCGGGCTCACGTTCATGGGTCTGAGCCTTGACCAGTTGTCGGCGGCTTTGTCGGTCAACGAGTCGTGGGTCCGCAGCTTGGAAAACTTGTCTATGCGCGCCGGTCAGGGAACCGATGCTACATTTCATCTGGGAGAGCGATTTCCTATCCAAAATGCAAGTTATGCTCCCGTTTTCAACTCACCGCAGATTTCGCAGGTGCTCGGCAACCAGAGCTATATTCCACCCTTCCCTTCTGTCAGCTATGAAGATTTGGGGCTTAGCGTGAAGGCAAAACCGATCGTCCATGGCGACGGAACGATCAACCTGAATCTGGAAATGCAGGTACGCTCGCTGACCGGACAATCTGCCAATGGGGTGCCGGTTATCTCGAACCGGGAGTATACAGGCAGCATCAACCTGAAGGATGGAGAACCGGCTTTTGTTGCGGGAGAGGTCTCGCGCACCGACACGCTTTCAATGAGCGGAATTCCCGGTCTCGGTGCGTTCCCCCTCCTAAATCAGGCCATGGTCAACAACACGAAAGAAGAAGATGAAGACGAGTTGCTGATCGCCATTACACCGCATGTGGTCTCAAACTTCAGCCGAGAGACGCCAGAGATTTGGCTTTCAAAGGGCATCGAAACCAGGTAAATGTGCCTGGATAGTCCTGTCCACGCAGGGTTGCTTAACTAGTTCTTGGCAGCAAACTCCACCAGCTTCTTGTAGACCTCAACGATCTGAGGGTTCTGGTCCAGCCTCTCGACGCTTCCGATCCTGCGGCCATTGATAAAGAGCGTCGGAGTTCCGGAGACTTCAACCGACTTCCCCAGTGCGATCGAGGCGTCTACACGCGATTTGGTTTCTAGCTTAGCTGCGCACGCAGCGATTTCCGAACCTTTCACACCCGCTCCATCCGCGATTGCCGTCAACTTTTCGTCGACGTTTTCGGAGGTGATGTCCTGCTGGGTTTCATACGTCTTGGCGACGAACTTCCAGAAAGCGTCATTAGAGGCCACGCCGACGCACTCGGCATAGGCGGCGCCTTTCGCAGCCCAATTGTGCATCTCAAGCGGGAAATTCTGGAAGACGAATCGTGCATTCGGCTCGGCCGCAACTAAAGCTTCAATCGTGGGCTGTGCCGCTTTGCACGCAGGACATTGCAGGTCCCCGAATTCCACGATGGTCGCCGCCGCGTCCTTCGGACCGCGGGATGGTCCCGTGAGACCTTTTTCCAGAATTTTCTTTGCCGGGTCGAACGGCCTCGCACCGAAGGGAATGACGTCTCCGACAATCGCGTGCTTTCCGTCGCGGGAAACATAGAACCGGGTTGCGCTTTGGCCCTGTTCGCTCGCCAGCACAGCATTCACTTCCGCCAGTCCGGGAATTGCCGAAGGCCGGATGCTGGAAATCTTCCAGCTCAACCCGGGCTGATATCCGAATTGCTGGTGCAGGAAGGATTCAACCGTGGCTTCGCTGGGAAGTTCGTCGGCAGCGGGCGTTGCCTTTGGAGCGGCCGCCGCGTTCGCTCCAGTTGCCTGGGAATAAGCAAAATTCATTGCCAGAATGAAGACAAAGCTTGCATTCAATAAACCGCGCATGTAGTCCTTTCGGATGCTATGCCTGAGGCCATGGGACGGCGATCTTCAGGTGGATGATTACTAGAATACTGCACTTCGATTGACCGCGTTTCAAACATCGCCTTTCGCGGCGATGGGAAAGCGGCGTCCGTAACCAAAAGCCTTGGGAGAAATTTTTAATCCCGGCGCCGCCTGCTGCCGTTTATATTCGGCCCTGTCCACCATGCGCAGCACGCGGCGAACGGCCTCGATTTCGAATCCGTGATCGGCGGCAATCTGCTCCGGCGAATGCAGATCTTCCACGTAATCTTCGAGCACCGCGTCGAGAATTTCGTAAGGCGGCAGTGAGTCGCTGTCTTTCTGGTTCGCGCGCAATTCGGCGGATGGCGGTTTTTCCAGCGTGGCCTCGGGAATTACAGGCCGCTGCGAATTCACATAGCGGCTGATCCGATAAACCAGCGTCTTGGGGACATCGGAAATCACTGCCAGTCCACCCGCCATATCGCCGTAGAGCGTGCAGTAGCCCACGCCAAGTTCGCTCTTGTTCCCTGTGGACAGCACGATCGCGCCGAACTTGTTCGAGAGCGCCATCAGCAGTGTGCCGCGCGCTCGCGATTGAATGTTTTCTTCCGTGACGTCTTCCCTTTGCCCGGCAAACACTTCCTTCAGCATGTTCCGGTAGGCGTCGTATGCGGGATTAATGGAGATCAACTCAAAGCGAATGCCGAGATTCTGTGCGAGGGAGCGGGCATCGTCAATCGATCCTTCCGATGAATATGGACCCGGCATGCCAACGCCAATCACATTTTCGGGTCCGACCGCCTCGGCCGCGATGACAGCCGTGAGCGCGGAATCAATTCCGCCGCTAAGACCGATGATGGCCTTCTGAAATCCACACTTGTGGACGTAGTCGCGGGTGCCCAATACCAGCGCTGAGTAGGCGCTGCCTTCGTCTCCTGCAACCTGCTCATGCATCTCCCCGGTGAGGTTCTGCGAATCGAAGTAGATCAGGTCTTCCTCGAAGGAGCGACCCTGCGCGATGATTTCGCCCTTATGGTTGAGCACGACGCTCGATCCATCGAATATCAGGCTGTCGTTTCCTCCGACCTGATTGACCAGCGCAACCGGAACCTTGTGCTGGCGGGCGATGCTGGCAAGCATGTCGCGGCGGAATTCGCGCTTGCCGATCCAGAAGGGCGACGACGAAATGTTGAGCACGAAATCCCCACCCGCATGAATGAGAGATTCGACCGGATCCACTGTGTAGAGGCGCTTGGCCCAGAAGCGACTGTCGTTCCAGGCGTCTTCGCAGATGGTCAGCGCCATGCGGTTTCCGCAGAGAGGAAACAGTTCCTGGCTCCTGGCCGGCGCAAAGTTCCGCATCTCGTCGAAGACATCATAGGTAGGAAGCAGCATCTTTGACTGGATGAAGGCGATCTCGCCATTCATCAGCAATGCGGCAGAATTCATGACACTCTTGCCGGTATCCGATGATGCCGGGGTGACCAGGCCGCAGATCACGGCGATGCCGGTCGTCTCAGTCGCGATATGTTCTGTTGTTTCGCGATTCCGAGCCACAAACGACGGCCTTTCGACCAGGTCCCTGGGCGGATAGCCGCAAACCGACAGTTCCGGGAAGAGGATCAGTCCGGCGCCGGCCGCTTTGGCACGGCGCGAATATTCGATTATTTTGGCGGCATTTCCGGAGAAGTCTCCGACCGTGGGATTGATTTGGCCGAGCGCGATCTTCACATATCAAGTGTAAAGTGATGCGCGGGAGATTGCACCGACCGAAGCAACACATGTTTCAGAAGCAGGTTCGTCCAATCCTTTGAACTCGCTAACCCTGCTACAATAACGATTTTGTTATCCAGACGGAGGTCTTGATAATGCGCTTGCGCGCGGTGGCTCCATTCCTGTTCGTATCTCTTGCAGTCTTCCAGTTTTTTTCCCTTAGCGCGGCGGCGCAGTCACGCGGCAAGGACCATGCCTGGATGAACACCAGCCTCTCGCCAGACGAGCGGGCCTCGATGGTGGTCAAGGAGATGACGCTCGACGAAAAGATCTCGATGCTCCACGGAACAGGAATGGCTGGGCTGAGTCCCATGAGCCCGCTGGCAATTCACTCGAATGGCGGCGCTGGATATGTTCCGGCAATTCCGCGGCTGGGCATTCCGGCGATACAGATGTCTGACGCAGCCTATGGTGTGCGCAGCAGCGGCGAAAATGGCCGGTATTCAACCGCGCTTCCCTCCGATATTGCCGGTGCGGCAACCTGGGACTTGAAGGGCGCATACGAGTATGGCGCCCTCATTGGCAGCGAACTGCGGGCGCAGGGATTCAACATGACGCTGGGCGGGGGCGTGAACCTTACCCGCGAACCGCGCGATGGCCGCACGTTCGAATACATGGGCGAAGACCCGGTGCTGGCCGGCACAATGGTGGGTGCGGTGATGAAGGGATTGCAGGCACAGCACGTCATCGGCGACATCAAGCACTACGCGCTGAACGATCAGGAAAGCGGCCGCAACGCCGTGAACATCACTATCGACCAGCGCGCGGCTCGGGAAAGTGATTTGCTGGCGTTTGAGATTGGCCTGGAACAAACCGACATCGGCGCCGTCATGTGCTCTTACAACCGCCTGGATGGCGACTATGCATGTGAGAACAAATATCTGCTCAATGACCTGCTGAAGAACGACTGGAAGTTTAAGGGATTCGTGGTGTCCGATTGGGGAGCCGCGCACAGTGTCGCAAAGGCATCCGCCGCGGGATTAGACCACGAAGAGCCGGGCGAACTTTTTTATGGCGACGACCTTAAGAAAGCGGTTGAGGCCGGCACGGTGCTGCAGACGGAAGTAGATGGCCATGTGTACCGGATTCTGCGCTCCATGTTCGCTACCGGACTGATTGACGATCCGCCAAGGAAGAGCGTGGTGGATGTCGAACATGGCTTTGAAGTCTCGCGAAGCATCGAAGAGCAGGCCATTGTGCTGCTCAAGAACGACGGCTCGCAGTTGCCACTCGATAGGGCGAAGCTGCACAACATTGCTGTGATCGGGCCGCACGCCGACGTGGGAATGATCTCGGGGGGCGGTTCGGCGCAAGTGGATCCGCCGGCTGGAAATGCAATCATGCCGCCGGGACACGGCCAGACGCAGTGGCTGGTGCCGGTGTGGTTCCCGACTTCTCCTCTGAAGTCTGTTCGGGCAAAAACTCCAGGGGTAAACGTTCAGTTTAATTCGGGCTCTGATCCAGCTGCCGCAGCGGAATTAGCGAAGAAATCGGATGTGGCGATCGTCTTCGCGTACCAGTGGGAGAGCGAGGACATGGACCTGCCCAGCCTCTCGCTTCCTGAGAACCAGGATGATTTGATCGCGAAAGTGGCTGCCGCAAATCCGCACACTGTCGTCGTGCTTGAAACCGGAGGGCCGGTGACGATGCCGTGGGCCGGACAGGTGAGCGCGATTCTTGAAGCCTGGTATGCCGGAAGCAAGGGTTCCGACGCGGTCGCAAATGTCTTGTTCGGCGCGGTGAATCCGACAGGCAAGCTTCCAGTGACGTTCCCGCGGAGCGAAAATGATCTTCCTCACCCGAACCTGGTGAAGCCTCCCGCTGAGTCGGTTCCGAACAAAATGGTGCGGGACGTATGGAAACAGATTGCGGCGGGCTTGACTCCATTTCCGGTGAACTATGACGAAGGGGTGAAAGTCGGATACAAGTGGTATGACGCCGAGAACAAGCCAGTGCTCTTTCCCTTCGGATATGGCCTTTCCTACACGACGTATTCGTATTCGAATCTGCACGTGACACCAGGAAAGAATCCGCACATTACGTTCTCCGTGAAGAACACCGGCAAGCGAGCGGGTGCCGAAATCGCCGAAGTATATGCTTCCCTGCCTGCCGAGGCTTCGGAGCCGCCGAAGCGGTTTGTGGGATGGAGCAAGGTGCAGTTGAACCCTGGTGAGACCAAAGAAGTTTCAATCGATGTGGATCCGAAATATCTTTCAATCTTTGACGTGAAACAGAACGCCTGGCAACTGTTGCCCGGTGAGTATGGATTTATGGTCGGAGGGTCGTCGCAGAGCCTACCTTTGAAAACAACGGTTTCGCTCAACTAGAGCGCGGCTTCAGACTGAGGGCGGCGTGCTGTTGGCGAGTGCGACGGTCGCCGCCTCGATTTCCGGCAGAATCGTGTCGATGTCAGCGTCTTTCGTGCGATGGTTTACGATGCAGGCGCGAAGACAGAATTTCCCGCGTAACGTCGCGTTCGAGAGATACACACGACCGCGCTGCACTATCCGCTTGAGCACGGCGGCGTTGAATTCGTTCAGCTTTTCCTCTGACGTTCCCCCTAAAGCATGATGTCGAAAGCAGACCGCGCTCAACTCTACGGGAGCCAATAATTCCAGATGGGAATGGTTGCGCACGATTTGTGCCAACCGCTGCGCGTGGGCGAGATCTTTGCGGATCGACTCGCGAAACGCCTCAAGTCCGTGATAGCGCAGCGAGAGCCACAGCTTCAGCGCACGGAATCTCCGCGACAACTCGATTGATTCTTCAAAGAATGCGAAGCCCTCCACGGGATCTGCATTCAGCACGCGCGCATAATCGCCGCTATGCGAGAACGCGTGCTGCGCAGCCTCGGCAGAACGATAGAGCAGGCATCCGCAATCAAGCGGCTGGTAGAGCCACTTATGGGGATCGAGGGAAATCGAATCGGCGAGTTCGAGGCCATCAAATTTGCTTCGCTCTGCAATTGCGGCCAATGCTCCATAAGCCCCGTCGATGTGGAACCACGCGTTGTGGCGCTGCGCGATCTGCGCAATGCTTCTCAACGGATCGATCGCACCTGTATTGACCGTGCCCGCAGAGGCCACGATTGCAATTGGAATTTTCCCACGCGCTTTGTCGCAAGCAATCTGCTGATCGAGCTCCTCCGTCTTCATCCGAAAAGAATCGTCCGTCGGAACCAGGCGAAGATTGGCGCGCCCGATGCCGAGTAGTGCGACACTCTTCGGAATCGACATGTGGACTTCTTCGGACGCATAGACCACTCCATTCGCAGAAACTCCCTTCTCGTTGGCCGGGGCTTTTGCTTCCCTCGCCATTGCGAGGCCCATCAGGTTAGCGGACGAACCGCCGCCCGTGAGATGCCCGCGAAACCCGTCGCAACCCATCGCCTGCGCCAGCCAATTGACGACCGTCTGCTCGATCATCATCGCAGCCGGACCCGATCGCCAGGCCGTCGCATTCTGGTTCAAAACACTTACCAGCAAGTCACCGGCGGCGCCTACCGGCTCGCCGGATCCCAGTACGTAGGCGAAGAATCGCCCATTCTGCGCGCGGGAGCAACGGATTACTTCTGATAAAAGATCGAACGCCTTCTCTCCGATTCCGTGCTCCGGAATCGCCGTTTGAAATAGTCGGACGGTCTCGGCGCCAGTAGTTGGTGGAGCAATCGGCCTGGAGTCCAGCGTTTCGAGATATTCAGTTGCAAGCTTTGTAACGCGGTCACCCAGACGGCGGAACTGATCCGAAGAGATTTCAACTGAGTTCATGGGATTGTCGACATTTTAGTCATCGTCGCCGCCAGCCGGAAAGACGGTGTGCACAGGCTTCGGCATGGGCAATCTACCTTTTTGGTCCTGCCAAAGAACGCGATTCAAGTTCGCAGCGCCCGCGGCATCGGGGCGGGAGAAGTCCATTCGCGACGAAATCTTTGCGCCCGGCGCCTCTTTTCGGTTGGTCTCGTAGATCAAGCCATTTTTTAGATTGCGATAATCTGCTTTGAATTGCGGCTGATCGCCCGCGCCCGAGAACAATCCGCTCATGACCGGAGCATAGGCGTCGTTCTGATTCATCGGAGGAAGATTCAGCAGCATCTCCATCGTATGAATGACATTTACCGTCGTATAGAAACGGTGCTCAACGTTGGGCTGTGCCGCCGATCCGGGCGCATACTTGCTCACCACAAAAGCAATCGAGCGGTGCGCGTCCACGTGATCGGCGCCGTCCTGAGCATCGTCTTCAAGTACGAAGATGGCCGTATCGTCCCAGTACGGACTGTGCGAGACAGCTTCCACGACACGTCCTAGAGCAAGGTCATTATCGGCAAGCGAAGCCGCGGGACGCGGAAAGTTTGGCCGCGTGCCTCCAGTGTGGTCGTCGGGGAGGTATAGAAGAACAAACTGCGGAAGTTGAAACTCCGCTGACTCGTTGCTCTCTCGCGCGCGCACGTAGGCGGCAAACTCGTCCAGAAATTCATCGGCTCGAAGCTGGTCCGGATAGTCAGTATTGAAATCGGGATACAGAGGGTCAAAGTGATCGCGCAACAGGGCCTTGGATGGTTTGACTCCGCTGAACAGCGGAACGGCCCAAGGCCACGGGCTCGCGCCGCCGTGAGAGTCACCAACATTCGGGGGCAGCGTGTCGCCTTGATTCACAACCGTGCGAGTGCACTTCGCTTCCTGTCCCGACGGAGTGCCCTTTTTTGGGCTTGCTGCCTTGCGCTTCTCGTTGCACCACTCGGCGCTGACAAATTCGCCATAATCGCGATAGCCTACGTGATTGCGAGCGAGATTGTCCCAGAGAAATCCGGTGGAAGGATCGTCAATGTCGGGCAGATTATGTTCGAGCGGATATTCGTCGGCGTTCTGTCCCTGGAAATCGTAGGTGCGCTCTTTTCCCCGGTACGCAATCTGCCAGGTCTTCTCGTTGTAATCGGAGGTAATCGCTGCCGTCGACCAAAGATGGCCGTCGCCGGAAACTTCCCCACTGTCATAAAAATTGTCGAGCACACCGAATTGCAACGCGAGTTTGTGCGCGTTCGGAGTGATGTCTCCGCCGTAGAGCGTGAGCGACGGATCTCCGTTACCGACTTTCAGGTCGCCCAGAATCTGATCGTAGGTGCGGTTTTCCTTAATGATATAGATGACGTGCTTGATCGGATTCTGTCCGCTTGAGAAGGCGATCTTGCCAGGATCGCTGTGAAAGAGATTGTCGCGCTCGACCATTTGCGTGTATTGCGGAAGCTTTTCAAGAATGTCAGAAATCTTCAGGCGAGCGATGGAACCTCGCAACAAAGTCGGAATGTAAGGATGATCACGATGCCTCTTCTCGTAAGAAGTCTTGCCCATTTCTTTGTTCGGCCGCGAACCCTCGCCTTTGGCCGTGGCGATCAAGAGATCGTCGCCCTGCACCGCTAGAGCGCTGGGGTACCAGTCGGTAGGGACAAACCCGAGAGGAGTCTGCGGAGCCGGCAGGAATGGCGACTGCGCCTGACCGGTCGCCGAAGGCGACGGGTGAGAAATATCAAATACCGCAATCGCATCCAGAGAGGAATCCGCCACAAATAGATGCTTGCCATCTCTCGATTGTGCAAGCGCGATGGGATAGCTGCCTGCATATTTCTGGGCTGGTGCGATCGTCGAGAACATTTGGATGACGACACCTTCCACTGTCGAGATGGCTGCGACTTCGTCGCTGTTCGACAGCGCGACATAAAGCGTCTTCTCATCCGGCGCCAAAAGCATTGCTGTGGGATGCGACCCAGGCGCAAGGGGAGTTCCCGGATGGTTGACCTTGATCCGGCGCGTAATGGTGCCACTTGTTAGATCGAGTTCCGCCACTTCCGAGTCATTCCACAAGCTGCACCACGCGTGACGCGCGTCCTTTGTCGCGACGCATGTGTACGGGTAGGACGACGGCACAAGATTATTAGTGCTGAAATCGAAAGCCTGTAGGCTCTTCCCGGTAGCGGAATCCAAGAGCACCGCATTATCGGATAGATTGTCGGCGATCAGAAGCTTGTCGTGTCCTGAGTCTGAAATCAATGCTATTCCTGCTGGATACGGGATTGCCATGTGGGCAGGCGCATTCAAGCCCACAGCCAGCTTCTTTCCGGTGGATAGTTGCTGGAGAGGAATTGGAATGAAGCGCTCGGGCGCAACCTTGCCCCCGGTGAAGGTGTAGACGGCAATTCCATTGCCGGTATTGCCTGCTTTTGCTCCCGTGGGATCGGTGAGAGAGCCAACCGACGCATACAGGTGCTTGCCGTCAGAACTGAACGCCAATCCGATGAAGTAGCTTTGGTGCGACTCATCACTGAGGCGCGCATCGGGATATTCCACAATCTGATTCGTTCCCAGGTCTAGCACTGAAATGGATTGGTGCGCCAGCATCTCCTGTGTTCCGTAGCCGTCGTTGAGGAGTGCGGCGTAGCGACCGTCGGAGCTGAGGGCGATTGTCGCGGGGAAGCTATTAGTACTGCCGATTTTGCCCGGAGATGGGGTCGTGAGCATCTTGCTGCTTGGCAGCGGAATCGAGGGACGATCAGAAGGCGTTTGGGCGCACGCAACCGCCACCAGGCAAAGAAGACAAAGAAAACGGAAAACGATCGATCGCACGTATCCTCCGCACCGGAGTTTTTGTCTACAGCAAGAAGGAATCAGCGTAACGGAACAGAAGGCGGACAGCAACAAAGGACTGCAAGGTTCTGACGCGGCGTTGCAAGAGACAAGCTAGCCGGGACGAACAACTCTCCGCTATCACCCCGAGGCGCGTGTGGTGGGCTGCGGTGCTTCCGACGGCTGAGATTCTTCCGCATGCACGTTATGGCGTACATCGGATCCCTGGACCCAGAAGATGACGTCTTCCGCGATATTGGTGGCGTGATCGGCGACGCGCTCGAGGTTCCGGGCAACCAGTAATGCATCGAGCGCCTGGCGGACAACTTCCGGACGCTCATTCATCGTCTTGACAAGCTGAATAAAAGCGTCATCGCGCATGCGGTCGATGACATTGTCCATTTCGAGCACGGCCTGAGCGAGTTCGACTTTGCCTTCAATAAAGGACTCGAGAGCGCGGCGCACCATCGCGCTGACGGCCGACCCCATGCGGGCGATGTCAACCGGCAGGTCAGCCGCGGGAAGCTCAACCATGTCCATGACGCGCTCGGCGATATTCACTGCCTGATCGCCGACACGCTCGAGATCGGAATTGATTTTCGTGACCGCAAGGATGAAACGCAGATCGACGGCCATCGGCTGCTGCATGGCGAGCAGGTCGAAGGCTTCTTCGTCGATTTCGCGTTCTGCGGTATTGATCTGGCTCTCGCCTTCCAGCACCATCTGACAGCGCGTGAGATCGCGCTCGACATAGGCCTGCCGTGCGCGGTCTACCGCCTGCTCCGCAAGACCTCCCATGCGAAGCAAACGTTGCCGCAGATCGTCCAGCCCCTGTTGAAAGCGCGTGCGCATCGTAGAACCTTTCCGTTATTACCGAGTTGCAGACTATCCGAATCTTCCGGTGATGTAGTCTTCCGTCTTTTTCTCCGACGGCTTGGTGAAAATCTTCTCAGTCTTGTCGAACTCAATCAGCTTGCCAAGCAGAAAGAAACCGGTAAATTCCGCAACCCGTGCCGCCTGCTGCATGTTGTGCGTCACAATTACGATCGTATACCGCTCTTTAAGCTGAAAGATCAACTCCTCAATTTTTCCGGTAGAGATCGGATCCAGGGCGGAACATGGCTCGTCCATGAGCAGGACCTCGGGTTCAACGGCCAATGCACGGGCGATGCAGAGACGCTGCTGCTGGCCGCCAGAGAGGCTTGCGCCGGACTTCTTGTGCAGATGGTCTTTCACCTCGGTCCAGAGCGCCGAGACTTCCAGCGAGCGCTGCACAATCTCATCGAGCTTGCGGCGGTCGCGGAAACCGTTAAGCTTCAGACCCGAAGCGACGTTGTCGTAAATAGACATCGTCGGAAATGGATTCGGCTTCTGGAAAACCATTCCGACACGGCGGCGCAGTTGTGTTGGAGATGTGCCGTTGTAAACATCAATCTCGCCGATGCGGATGCGGCCTTCAACGCGCGCCTCGGGTATCGTCTCGTGCATGCGGTTGATGCAGCGGATAAAGGTCGATTTGCCGCAGCCCGAGGGGCCGATCAGCGCCGTGGCATGGTTCGCTGCGACCTTCAGATTGATGTCGTAGAGAGCCTGCCCTTTGCCGTACCAGGCATTTAGATTTTCGACCTGGACCCCAACGCCCATAAGTTATGCCGTTCCGAATGATCCGCGCCGGACAACGTAGCGCACTGCCGAAATCGCCCCGACGATGATGATAATCAGTACCAGCGAACCCGCCCACGCCTGCCGATGCCAGTCGTCGTAGGGGGACAACCCGTAAGTATAGATCTGGAGTGGCAGGGCCGCCGTCGGCTGGTTTAGTTTCACATTCCAGAATTGATTGCCCAGAGTCGTAAACAACAGCGGAGCCGTCTCACCGGCGATACGGGCAAACGCCAGCATGATTCCGGTGATCACCCCGGAAGTCGCGGTGCGCAGCGTGATCGAGAGAGTTGTACGCCAGCGTGGCACTCCCAGACCATAAGCAGCCTCGCGCAGTGCTGACGGCACAAGCAATAGCATTTCCTCGGTCGTGCGGCAGATGGTCGGCACCATCATGATCGCCAGCGCCACGCCGCCTGCCAGAGCCGAAAAGTGTTTCTGATAAAGAACGACGATCGCGTAACCAACTATCCCGATTACGATCGAGGGAACACCGTTCAGGACGTCAGCCGTGAAACGAATCGCTGCGCCGAAGCGATTGCGGCCGAATTCAGCAAGATAAATTCCTGCCCCCACACCGAGAGGCACGCCGATAATGCTGGCAATCGCAAGGATAAACAGCGATCCGACGATGGCGTTGGCCATGCCGCCGCCAACCTCCCCGACCGGCTTGGGAGTCTGCGTCAGAAATGCCCAGTTGATCGAGCCGACGCCCTTGTAGACCAGATAGCTGAAGATCGCGACCAATGGCGCCAGGACGACCAAAACGGTTGCGATCGCCACTGCCGTCATGAGCTTGTCGGTCAAACGGCGGCGAAAGCTGAGTGGCTGGACGGCAGGTTGGACGTAAACCGCGCGGGTTTGCTCAGGCATTTCCCCTCGCAGGCTGGCCGCGGGTTACCGTCCACACCAGGAGTTGCGCCAGCGCATTCACGATGATGGTCACAAGGAACAAAGCCAAACCGATCTCGATCAGTGCGGAAAGGTAAGTATCCCCGGTCGCTTCGCTGAATTCGTTCGCCAGTACGCTCGCCATTGTGTATCCGGGAGCAAAGAGTGACTTCGCGATCTCGGGCCGGTTGCCAATCACCATGGTGACGGCCATGGTTTCACCGAGAGCACGTCCGAGGCCCAGAATAATTCCACCGAGGATTCCCGCTCGTGCATTGCGCAGCACCGCAACTCGAATCATCTCCCAACGCGTAGCGCCTAATGCCAGCGCCGCCTCGCGCTGGTGCTGCGGCACGACCATCAACACTTCACGCGTGATTGAGGAAATGATTGGGATGATCATGATTGCGAGAATGATCCCCGCGGCCAGCATGCCAATGCCATAAGGCGGCCCCGAGAACAGTCCTGTCCAGCCCAAGGTCTTGCCGAGGAAGGGCTGAACATACCCGCTCAAGAGCGGAACCAGAACAAAAAATGCCCACAATCCATAAATCACGCTGGGAATCGCGGCCAGCAGTTCCACAAAGAACGACAGCGGTGCGCGGAAGACGTTCGGGCACATCTCTGTCGTGAAAACGGCAACCCCAACCGCCAGCGGGACAGCGATGATCAACGCCAACAATGACGAAACCAGCGTCCCATAAATGAACGGCAAAGCCCCGAACTGTTCGTTGACAGGATCCCAATCGCTGGAAGCGAAGAACTTGAAGCCAAATGCGTGCCAGGAAAGTCCTGAGCGCACCACCAACTCGTACACGATCAAAACCAATATGCCCAAAATCGCGAGGCCGCAGGCTGTCATGGCAGATTTGAAAATGCGATCCGGGATTTCCCCGCCGGAGGTCTGCAAGAGCGGCGAGCGCTGGCTCGTCACTGATGTAACTGCCGTGGCTCCAACAGGTTGCGGACCGGGCATATCAGGCCGGGAGAATGCAGAATTGGCCATCGCCATCAAGCTAGCAGACAGTTGTTACAAAAGTGTTAAAATCAAAGGGCTTTTTCGGTTGTCCCCTCAATCAGTTTTACAGACCCCGATCACCCATTGTGGGAAGATTGCAGACCTCAGTCTGGACGTGATCGCTTTTTTGAAAATCCGGGATTTGTTTGGTATGGCAATTTCATCTGAGCGCGGCAAATCAGGCTTCAGGAGAATGGAGCGTAGTCTCCAAGGCATCTCTTCCGATTTGGATCCCGACAGCATCCACAACTTTCGAACCATGAGCCGTCGTTTGCAAACTCTTTTCCAAGAACTACTACCCGAACGTAGCCGCAACCAGAAAAAGCTGCTTCAATTGCTGAACCCAATCCGCAAGCGGGCCGGCAGGGTACGCGACATAGATGTGCAGCTTGCAGCTTTGCGAAGCCTGAAAACCTCACAGGAACCGCGCCGCAAAACGCAACTCATGCGAAGCTTGATTGAGCTTCGTGCAAAGCATGATAAGAGACTGCTCAAGCTAGTGAAAAATGGAGATATTCAAGAAATCCGAAGGCGTCTCAGGAAAGCTGCGAAGGAAACAAATTTCGATGCGGCGCGTGATCCGTTGACTGTTGCCCGAAAGATCCTGGAATCAGCGGTCATCTCCGCTCCCGGACCAAGTGAGGAAGCCCTTCACCGATACCGCTTATTCGTGAAGCGCGCCCGTTATGCTGCGGAGTTTGCCTCTACATCCAGCGAGTCGACAGAATTCATCAGCCAACTCAAGAAGCTTCAAGATGCGCTGGGTCACTGGCACGATTGGATCACGCTCACGCACACGGCTGTTGAACATTTCGGAGAAGTTAATGAATCGTCTCTTGTGGCAGCCCTGCAAAACGTTACGCGAGGCAAGTTCCGGCAGGCGATCTCCACCTTGCCTGTCACCTCTCCAGCCGGGGGCCGAAAAACGGCTTTAGTAGCCGATCCGGCAAAGCACACCCAATCAGCCGCCTAGTCTCTTCCAACGTCCTTATTTTCCGGTCTCTGGTTCGTCTCACAACCCTTGCATTCTTCCCTGTATTTACTATGACAATAGCCTGACAAGATCAAAGGTCCCAGTTTGCAAATTCTTTCATCTTGACCTCTGATTTGCAGAGAGGCAAACTTCTTCCTCCCCTATCCCCCACACAATTTTGGGCCCCGCATTTCATGCAGAGTGGTCCCCCACAAACTCTGAGGGTTCATCATCCCATCCGCAAGGCCGGATGAGCCCGTACAAAAGTATCCGAGGAGGGTTCATTGAAGCCCAAAGTTGCTTTGTGCGTGGGTGCCCATCCGGACGATGTGATCCTGGGTATGGGTGGATTAGCTTCGCGTCTAGCGTTTTCGGGCTGGACACTTCATCTCTTAACCCTGAGCCGCGGCGAGCTTTGCGGCGATCCTGAAGTCCGAGAGCAGGAGGAACGAGCGGGCGCAGCCGAGATTGGTGCAATCCCCCGGTTTGGCATGTTGCCCGATGCAGAGATTTCCCTGCGCGACGCGATTCAAGTTGTCGAATGCGCGATCAAGCAAATTGATCCCTGCCTTCTCTTTGCGCCCGTGGCTGCTGATAGCCATCAGGACCACTCGACGGCCAGTTCCGCCGTCCAAAGCGCATGCTGGAAGAGGCGCGACATCCTATTTTATGAAGGTCCAAGCACGCGGCAATTCCATCCGAACATGGTGGTAGACATTTCCAACGTGTGGGAGACCAAGGAAAGAGCGTTGCTCTGTCATCGTTCGCAAATTGGTCCCAAGAATCTGCTCCACTGGGCAGAGGCTGTCTCTACCTATCGCGCATGGCCGCGCTATCCAGGCGGCAAATGTGAAGCGTTCCACGCCGAGCAACTCGATTCTGAGATTATGTTCGGTTTCAAGGCAACAAGCATGGGGGAACGTATTGACGAGGCGGTACGTGTCTCTGGCTAAATCCATGTCTCTCGCTAACATTGACGTGATGATTGTGGGCGGCGGCCCGTGTGGTCTGGGCGCCGCATGGCGCTTCAGTTCGTCCCCCTCGTCTGGCAAGACACCCTCTTTCCTTCTCTTCGACAATCACAATCGCCCGGGAGGCTGGGCGCGCTCCGTGACCAAGCATGGATTCACTTTCGACTTCGGGGGACATGTTCTTTTTCCGCACAAGCACTACCAGGCTTTTCTTGACGTGCTGAATGATCTACAGATTGAATGGGCATCTTCTTGTCCCGAGCGTGGAACCTGGACCGGAGGAAGATTCATTCCTTATCCCGTGCAGCAAAATATTCACCGGCTGCCGCTCCTGCCGTTCCTGCAATGCTCGCTTGGCATTGCCGGCCGCCGGATCGGGCAAAAACTTGGATTTACAAGCCCTCCGTCGAATGATCTCGCCGGCTATCTGAGCAGCGCGTTTGGCCAGCCGCTGAGAAAGATTGTGCTGGGGCCACTGAACCATAAGATGTGGGCCTACCGTCCGGATGAACTCGACTCCAGTTGGTGTGGACACAAATCCGGATCGGCGACCTGCAATGTTCCGAGTGTGAGTCTGTCGCGGCTGGCGTGGCAGTTCATTTCTTCGAGCGATAGCCCGGGTTGGGACCCGAACACGAAGGTTTCCTATCCCAAAGGAGGATCAGGCGAAGTCTGGCGACAGATCGCGGAGCGCGTTCCTGCCGAGAAGCTAAATTTTGGCGTGAGCCTGACTGCGCTCGACCTCGAAGAGCATCTCGCGTTTCTTTCCGACGGCCGCGTCTATCGTTATGAGCGTATGATTTCCGCCGTTCCGCTCGACAATCTCCTGAGGCTCCTGCGTTACCAACCAGCATTGTCGGAAATGGCGCAGACGCTGAAGTACTCCAGGTCTTATCTGGTTGGATTGGGTATTCGGGGAGAGCTTCCGCAATACCTGAGCCGGGCGCATTCGCTGCTCGTGCCCGATTCCGATATCCCATTCTGGCGCTTGAATTTTCCATCGAACGTTTCGGCCAGCAATGTTCCTGGCGCTGGCTACTGGTCAGCCTTGTGCGAGGTTAGCGAACTGCCGTCCGGCGGCCCGCCAATGGAAAAGTCTGTGGTTCTGGCAAAGGTCATTGCCGGACTGAAGAAAATGCGATTGCTTCGGGATGAAGCCGATCTCGTTACTCATTGGTGTGTGCGTCTGGAACATGGATACCCTACACCGTTTCTCGGTCGCGACGATGTGCTCAACGAAATACAACCGCAACTGGAGGGATTCGGCATTCTTAGCCGCGGCAGGTTTGGCGCTTGGAAGTATGAAGTATCCAACCAGGACCATGCTTTTATGCAGGGCGTTGAAGCCGCTGATCTGGCGATCGCCGGCAAGGCCGAGGAAACATACACGAACTCGAGCCTGGTAAATCGCTAAAGCCGTTCAAAATCTTCACCCACACAGGATACAAAGGTTCACGGATACTCTTTTTTCGTGTCCCATTTGCGGATCTGCCTGCCACGAACAGCCTTCTCCGTTCTTCCCCTCTGCATGTAAACTGTGGGCCTTCCCATGCCCACGTTTGCGGCAGTTGATATTGGCTCGAATTCCGTCCGTCTGAAGATCGCCCGCCTGCAGAGCGGACGCCTGCGTTCGCTGCATGAAGACCGGGAAGTTACACGGCTCGGACAGGGCGTTTTCGGTTCTGGATTTCTCACTCCCGAATCCATGGCCGAGACCGTGAAAGTCCTGCGGCGATTTCATCGTTCCACACAGCAGATCGTTACCGACTCGGTCCGCGTGGTTGCCACCAGCGCTTTGCGCGATGCGCGTAACTCTCAGGCATTTCTGGAATGGGTGCGCTCGGCGACCGGGTGGAAAGTAGAAATCATCTCGGGTGTGGAAGAGGCGCGGCTCATTCATCTGGGACTGGTCTCGGGCGCACGCGTCGATAGTTCACCCACTTTAATGATGGACCTCGGAGGCGGAAGCTGCGAGTTGACAGTCACTCGGGGCGGACACATTCGCGACGCGGTGAGCCTGCCGCTTGGTGCGGTTCGTTTGACCAATGAATTTCTGCGCCACGATCCAGCCCGCAAAGGCGAGTTGAAGCGATTACGCGGATTTGTTACCCGCGAAGTGAATCGCATTGTAGACCGCATTTCAACCGCGAAAATCAAGAACGTAATTGCGACCTCGGGTACTGCGGCTGCGTTAGCGGCAGCGGCGAGCCATTTGCGGGGTGGGCGCAACCGCCAGCGGTATGCCGTCTCGCGCGCAGAGATGGCCCGGATTGCGAAGCGCCTGTCTCGGCTACCGGTAGCGGAACGCCGCAAAATCGAGGGAATCGGACCGCGACGGGCCGAGATCATCGTCGCCGGCGCAGTGGTCTATTACGAAATCGTCGAGCGCCTGCATCTCAAGGGCTTCCGCTATTCGCCGCTGGGTCTGCGCGACGGAATCCTGGCCCAGATGGCCGCCGACTACGATCGCAGCACACGCTCCGGAAAGCAGATCGAATTCGAGCGATGGGAATCCATCATGATGGCAGTCGCGCACTACCATGTGGACGCGAAACATGCGCTCGACGTTCGCAATTCCGCGATCATGTTGTTCTCGTCATTGCGCTCGGTGCATCGCCTTCCGCCCGAATACCGGGAGTGGCTGATAGCCGCCGCGATGCTCTATGAGGTTGGCGATTATGTCAATCGGAACGGCAGGCATCGGCACGCGAATTACATCATTTCCAACTCGGAAATTCTCGGCTACACGCCGCAGCAACGTCGGACTATCGCGGCCATCGCGCGCTATCTGGGAAAATCTCGACCCACAATGGAAGATGGCCCAATGAAAGTCATTGATCCTGGCGACCGCACTGACGTGGAGAAGGCTATTGTTCTATTGCGCCTGGCTCGCGCGTTGAATCTGGGACGTAGCCGTGCGGTCGACAAAGTGCGCGTTAGCCTGCGGTCAGCAGCCGTGAAACTTACCCTGGTTCCGCGGCGGCGGATGGGAGTGGACCTGGAGTTGTGGGCGATCGAAAAAGAATGCGACTACTTTCGTGAAGCGTTCGGACGAGAACTTTCCACTGCCGTTTCGTAGAGCACGCGCAATACCTTCGGCGTAAGGCACCACAGGAGCGTTCCCGATGTGCGGCGCATTTCGACCCTTGCCACCGCCCCTTTCTTCAATTCGATCGATGCTTCGCATCCTGAATCGCTGATCATAGATCCGAGAAACTGGCTGAGATTGGGGTTGTGGCCCACGACCATGATCGCTTCCAGTCTCGAATACTTTTCCAGCAGCTTGCGGAAATCGGCAATCCCCGCTCCAGGACGCAAACCATTGTCCAACTGTAGCTTGCCTTCGTATCCGAGTTCGTTGCCCACAAGAGATGCGGTCTGTGTGCAACGCTTGAGAGGGCTGGAGACGATCGTATCTACCTGGGCGTTGAGAGCCATGAGCGCGCGCCCGATGTAACCGCACTGCTCAATCCCCTCTTTGTCCAGGGCCCGCTTCTCGTCTTTCTTGGGACTTACGAAGTGTTCACCGGCGCTGGCGTGTCGTAAGAAGTACAGGATCACAGGCTATCGTTCCCTTCCTGCAAGTACTTTACGCTTTCGGGATGTTGCTGGCGCGGGCAACGGAACAGGTATCTTTCCCTCCGCGACGCCCATCAGGAAATCCTGCGCGCTAAAGGCAGATGCCCCAACCGGCGGACGCCGGTTCCGCTTGCCGTTCACAGACTGCCATGCTGGAATGTAAGTTTCGTCTTTTAGCAGAATTCGCGCTTTGCGGTTGTCGGCAAGATAAGCGTCCAGGATCTCATTGCGGACTCGCTGACGAAGCATCTCATCGCGCAGCGGGACCAGCACCTCGACGCGCTCGTAAAGATTGCGCGGCATCCAATCAGCGCTGCCGATATAAATTTCTTCCTCGCCGCCGTTCGCGAAATAATAAATGCGGCTGTGTTCGAGATAGCGGCCAACGATACTTCGCACTCGAATGTTCTCGCTCACGCCACGAATGCCGGGACGGACCGCGCAGATGCCACGAACGATCAGATCAATTTGAACGCCGGCTTGCGACGCCCGGTACAGCGCCTGAATAACGGCTTTGTCGAGCAATGCGTTCATCTTGGCGATAATGCGCGCCGGATTTCCCCGGCGGGCGTGCTCCGCTTCGCGATCAATAAGGGCGATGCACTTTTCCGCTAAATCCAGCGGGGCGACCAGAAGCGGATCGTAGCTGGGGTTCTCCGCGTAGGCGGTCAAAAAGCTGAAGACATCGTGGACCGCGCGGGTGATTTCGGGGTCTGCCGTAAACAGGCTGAGGTCGGTATAGAAGCGCGCGGTGGTCGAGTTGTAGTTTCCAGTCCCGATGTGGGCGTAGCTGCGCGTCACGCCATCAGGGTCACGGCGGACAAGGAGAGACAGCTTGCAGTGTGTCTTGAGCCCGACCAGGCCATGAAACACCTGCACGCCCGCGTCTTCCAGATCGCGCGCCCAGCGGATGTTGTGAGCTTCGTCGAAACGCGCCTTCAGTTCGACAACGGCTGTAACTTCCTTCAAGGAAGCGGCGTTCATCAGCGATTGCGCGATCAGCGAGTGTTCGCTGGTGCGGTACAGCGTCTGCTTAATCGAGAGGACGCGTTCGTCTTCCGCCGCCGACTCGATGAAGGAAACCACGGCATCATAGGAATCGAAGGGATGATGGAGCAGGACGTCATGTGTCCGCAGCTCTTCAAAGAGGTCCTTGGATTTCGAAGTCAGGCGCAGCTCACGCGGCGCAAAGGCGCGGTACTTCAAGTCCGGCCGGTTTACCTGCTCGTAAACGTTGAACAAGCGCGATAGGTTTACTGGCCCATTCACTGGAAATACCTGCCACGGATCCAACTCGAAAACAGTGCGCAGCCGGTCGATGATTTCCGGATCGGCATCCGCCTCGATTTCCATGCGCACCGCGTCGCCTTTGCGGCGATTGTGCAACTCGGTGCGGACCGACTCAAGCAAGCTCCGCGCTTCTTCTTCGGCCAGGTAGAGATTGCTGTTGCGAGTGACACGGAATGGCGCCGAGGAAACGATGTCGTATCCGTGATACATGCGCACCGCATGATGCGCTACCAGGTCTGCGAGAAAAATGAAGTCGGCGGTTCCTTCTGAAGGCAGCCGCACCAGGCGTGGCAAGACACGCGGCACTGAGACAACGCCGGTGTAAGTCAGCGCGGAACGGCGGCGGCGGCGGAGCAGAAAACCAACGCACAACGCTTTGTTAATTACACGTGGAAACGGGTGTGCGGGATCGACGGTGACCGGAGTCAACAGCGGGTCGAGCTCCTTCTCGCAATACTCTTCGACGAAACGAAGCGCATCAGTGTCCAGTTCGTGGAGGCCGAGTACCCGGATTCCGTTTTCGGCAAGCGCGGGACGCAGATGCGCATTCCAGCAGTCGTATTGGTCGTCTACGAATTCGTGCGTCAGCTGGTTGAGCGCGTCGCGCTTTTCGCTAAGCGTCAAGCCGTCCGGAGTGGATTCGTTGTAGCCGTCTTCGATCTGCTGCATCATCGAAGCGACGCGGATTTCGAAAAATTCGTCCAGGTTGCTGGCCGAGATCGATAGAAATTTAAGACGCTCGAGAAGCGGATTTCCTCCATCGCCGGCTTCTTCGAGCACACGCCGGTTGAACGCGAGCCAGGAAGTATCGCGGTTGAGAAAATACTGGGGATTATCGAGCGAGATACGAGCCATGGAACGTGCTTACTTTCCGCGCGAGGCAGGCATATACCGAGCCTTAAGTATAAAACATGTCGAACCCCAACGCTAAAGCCATACTCGACCAAGAACTAAACGAACAAAAAAAACGGCGCCGGACTAAGAAATCGTCCGGCACCGGCTTGCGCTGTGCTCCAGCTGTGTGCATCCGTTCTTACGGCAGATAGTAACGGAAGGAGGTAAAGAACATATTCTCCGTACCGTTCGGTTCTCCACCAGCACCCGACCACGCCAGACGGTCGAGATAGGAGTACTGGAGGCCCCATTGCACGCGGCCTTTCGGACCGCTATGAATCTTGTGCCAGAAGCCGGCAGTCCCCTCGATCATGACGCGCGTGTCCGCCGTGCAGTTCGATAGGGCACCGGGCGCAAACCCGCCGGAACCCGGTCCCGTTTCCGTTAAGCAGCCACTGTTGTTAAACGTTGGCGCACCGTATCCGACGAGCTTTCCGGACACCGGGTCGAAACTCGCGGCTCGTCCGGCGTATTCCGCACCGGTGTTGAAATAGACATCTATTTTGGGTGTATGGAACTCCAAAGTCGTCAGCCCTTGAAGGCTCTTGACCAGACTGAGAGTGCCGTCCGCCCGGACCGCGGTGTCAGCGAGCCCGGTCGTACCGTAGCGGCCGATTCCGCTGCCTCCCATGCCGTGGAGTCCAAAATCGACATGCTTATGCGCGAAGGACCAGCGGGCGTTGGCGCCAATGCCCCCGCCATTCTTGGAACTGTTGAATGCACCCAAAGCATTCGGCCCGGCGGTTGTGCTGCCACCGCACAGGTCTGTGGCCACCACATCCTCGCAAGGAAATACGCGATCGCGGAACCGGCTGTAAACGCCGAATATCTCGTAGTGTCCAAATCCCGGCTCGAAGGCAAGCTTGGCGACAATGTCGGGCGAAGGATTGAACGAATAATTCGCCTGGTTATTGTAGAGACCACCGGTCACGCCGACCGTGCCGATCAGGAAATTGCTGGCGTTGCCGTGACTCGTAAGCGTAGCCTGCGGGTTTTCCACCGAGATTCCGAACCAAGCCTTGTTGTTGATGTTCTTGACCACGCGGAATCCGTACTGACGGGCCCAACTGAATCCTACGTGGTATTGCGGATCGATGGTCATCGGAAGGGCTTCGGTACGGTTGTCCATACCTACTTTGGTTTCGGTCACCAGGCTCCACATCTGGCCTGCGGTGACACTCCAGCCATTATCGAGCGCCGCCTGTCCCCAAACCTGCCGTTGCCGCATCGTGTAGCTGTTGCTTTCATTGTTGTTGGAGGTAACGCCAGCAGAGAGGAAGTCTGCTTCGACGTACCCGGTCAGCTTTGCCATTCCGGTCTTGCCCTCGACGAGCATCGAGACGCGAGACTGACGACCAGATCCGAAGAACTCTGAGACGTCCGTCGTCGAGGCGCCCGGCATCGGGATGCTGTTGAACGGCGTATTGATGCCGGCGCCAAGCGCATGCGAACGGTACACGGATTCAGCCGCCAGGAAGCCGCCGGGAGTGATCGTAACGCCTTTGACATGTATGGCGGTTGGTGGCTCAGACATCTTCTTCTGAGCTTCCTGCACGGTAACCACCGTGTTCGCCACGTTGTTCTTCAGGTCGGTTACATCGCTCTTCAACTCCGTGACAGACTGCTGTTGCTGGCTGGCGCTGGCCTGCGCGGCGTCCGCCTTGCTGGCGGCGTCGCTGGCGGCCGCCTGGGCCTGCTGCGCTGTCTGGTCTTTTTGGCGCAGTGCATCGCGCAGTTCCTGAATTTGCTGCTGTTGTTGCGCCAGCGCTGCCTGCTGCGAGGCGATCGCATCTTTCAGGGACTGCACGTCTGCGGCGGTAATTGCCGCCGACTTCTTTTTCGTTGTTTTCGGCGCGGTAGCGGTTTGGGCAACCAGACCCGCAGCCAGCAATAGAACTGCGCACACGTATAACGGAGACTTCATCGTCCTCTCCTTTTTGTCCTGCGATGGAATGAAAAGAACCCCGCTCGCGCGGGGTTATTTGACTTGCTTGATAGCTTCTTTCTCTTTCGCTGCTACATTGTCCGGAAGCGGTGCGTAGGACAGTGCAGCCACGAGCTTTTGACCGTCAGCAACCATCCAGTTCAGGAAGTCGGCCAGAATTTTTCCGTTCGCAGCACTTTTCGACTGCGCTGGAATCAGCAACCATGTGAAGCTTGAGATCGGATAGGCGTCCTTGCCTGGCGAGTTGGTGATCGAAACGCGGAAATCAGCCGGCATCTTCGGCGCCGAGGCCGCCGCTGCCGTTACGCTCTCCAGAGACGCTTTGATGAAGGTCCCAGCCGCGTTTTTCACGCTGCCATAGGTAATGTTGTTCTGCACGGCGTAGATCAACTCAACGTATCCAATCGACCCGCCAAGCTGGCGAATCATGCCGGCGACGCCTTCATTGCCTTTGCCGCCCATACCGATGGGCCACTTCACTGAGGTATCGCTTCCCACCTGGCTCTTCCAATCCGCGCTCACCTTCGAAAGATAGTCAGTCCAGATGAAACTGGTGCCGCTGCCGTCGGAGCGATGCACGACGATGATGTCCTTGTCCGGAAAATTTACGCCCGGGTTGGCCGCCGTGATGGCCTTATCGTTCCACTTGGTAACCTTTCCCAGAAAAATTCCCGAGAGCGCTTCGGGGGTAAACTTCACCTCCCCGCTGACGCCGGGAATGTTGTAAGCGGGTACGACCGCGCCCAAAACGGTTGGCAGGTTCAGAATTTTGATTTTCGATTCTGACAGTTGTTTGTCACTCATTGGCATGTCGCTCGCCCCAAAGTCGACAGTGCCGGCTGTAACCTGGCGGATGCCTCCGCCGCTTCCAATCGATTGATAGTTGATTTGCACGTCAGGGTGAGCGTTGTGATACTCGCTAAACCACTTCGAGTAGATGGGATACGGGAAAGTAGCGCCTGCTCCGTTCAGCGTGGTCTGCGCTACGGCGGGCATAGCCACCAGCGCACACACCAACAGCAGCACAATTTTGCGCATTGCCAAGTACTCCTCCTTGGAAATTGATGCAAACCTTTTTATCGTCGCAGTGTTAAAGGACGGTTACAAGGTGGTGAATTTCTGATGAACGGGACGGGAATCAGCGAAAGGAGCATCTCTGGCCTTTAGCTTGCGAAACCACTGCGCTTCGCCGGGCGTACCGTTTTGACTCACGATAAACCAGCGACTAATGACCGCTTTCCGGTTTTTCCAGCCGAGCGATCTCCTGTGGAAAGAGCGTGTTTCCCGGAAAGTCCCGGCGCAGGTCGGTCAGCAATTGAAGGGCTTCCGATTTTCTCTTATCGCGAACGTACGCGATGGCGAGCAGAATACGCGCAAAGGGCGCAAGATAGTGCCCGTGCTCAGCGGTGGTTTTCAGATCGGCGATGCCGCCCTGTTTGTCGGCGGGTAGTCCCCCCATCCGCAAAATCCAGCGCACCGGCGCGGCCATACTTCCGATAATGTACTTGCTGAACCCGGTGGCAACCAGCGCGTCATAGCAGTCGTGACATACGCCGAGCAACTCCTGCGCCGAGGCGGACGCTTCCTTCGTAAATTTCAACGATGCCAGATTACGTTTGTCGATTAAGGCCGCATAGTCCGCTTGCAGTCCCGAGGCCAGAGTCATGGCAAAGAGTCCATCACGATCTTTGGGGTCCTTGGAAAGCCGCTCCCTCGCCAGGGTTTGCGAGCGGGCAATGGCGTCATCAAACCGCTTGCGCAATTCCGGATCGGGACTGACCTTTGGACGGTGATCGAACGCGTCGTCGTTTTCAAAAAACTGCGATTCCAGAATTCCAAGGCGATGAAACT
Source organism: Candidatus Sulfotelmatobacter sp. (assembly GCA_036268025.1). Lineage (GTDB taxonomy): Bacteria > Acidobacteriota > Terriglobia > Terriglobales > Acidobacteriaceae > Sulfotelmatobacter. The sequence continues at coordinate 79,319 of DATAUY010000068.1, forward strand.
CCGAGAACAAATCGCCGGCCGCTTCGCTCACCGGACCAACCGGATCGTCCGGGTGCTGCTGCTGCCATGCAGCAAAATCTTTTTGCGCGCCTGCGAAATCGAGGTTGTAGAGCCCCTGAAATCCGCGATCAAGAGGCGAGATTGCAGTCGGACGGGGAGCATCCCCGCCTGACACATCGTCTGCCGGCAAGGGTGGGCCGAGAGCGCAGCAAACCCAAAGCAAAACCACAATCCGCGCTCCGGTGTTCAATCGTCTCGTCATTTTCTGCGCCCGATGTAATCATTATCGGTTATTTTTGCTTGTTTGCAATTTGTGAGTTGTAGACGCCCACACTTTAGTTGGATGAAACTCGCTTTCCTGGAGCGCCGTTGCGATGTAAAAGGTTTGTCGTTTTCGCAATCTAGCGATGTACCCTGCTCTATGAGGCCTTCATGACTGATCCTCTCGTTCGCTACGCGCCGGGCTGGCCTGGCATTCCCCCGCGCTGGACTTCCAGTGCCAAAACCGGTGTTGGGACTGCCCTGAACCAGCACAGCAAAGTCTGGTTCACCATCAGCCACGGAATTCTGAACGAGGTGTACTTCCCGCGCGTCGACCAGGCGTGCACGCGGGACATGGGATTTATCGTCACCAACGGGCGAGATTTCTTCTCCGAAGAAAAACGCAACTGCGTCTTCGAGAACCATCCGATTGAGCCTGGCATACCCGCATTTTCTCTTCTCAATGCCTGCGATTCCGGGCGCTATCAGATACATAAAGAAATTTTCAGCGATCCCTACCGCAACGTCGTTTTGCAAAAAGTGCGCTTCGAACCGCTGCAAGGGCAACTGGCCGACTATCGCCTCTATGCCTTGCTCTCACCCCATTTGGCGAATTTCGGGAATGGCAACACCGGCTGGATCGGCGATTACAAGGGCTTCCCTATGTTTTTCGCCCAGCACGATGGAGCGACCTTGAGCCTGGCGTCGTCGGCGCCGTGGAAGAAAGTATCAGTGGGCTTCGTTGGCGCGTCGGACGGTTGGCAGGATCTCTCTGAACATTTCGAGATGACGTGGGAATACACGCGAGCAGAGAACGGGAACATCGCATTCACTGGCGAAATCGATCTGGAGGCGTGCAAAGGAGAGTTTGTTCTCGCGCTCGGATTCGGTTCCATCTGGAGCGAGGCCGGACAACAGGCGCGCTCAAGCCTGTTCGAGGATTATGCAGAACTCCGCCGGCATTATGTTTTGCAATGGCACAATTGGCAGACCAAGTTGCTCAAGCTGGACGAACCGTCGCGGCAGAATGATCTATACCGCACCTCCACCGCGGTCCTGCGCGCGCACGAATCGAAAGACTTCCTTGGCGGCATCATCGCCAGTCTTTCCATTCCCTGGGGATTCAACAAGGGCGACGAAGATCTGGGCGGGTATCACCTTGTCTGGCCGCGTGATCTGGTGGAAACCGCGGGAGCGCTGCTCGCCGCCGGCGCAGTGGAAGACGCGGCCCGGGTCCTGCGGTATCTCGAGGCGACGCAGGAAAAAGATGGCAACTGGGCACAGAATCTGTGGCTTGACGGGCGTCCGTATTGGGGCGGCGTCCAGATGGATGAGACTGCATTCCCCATTCTCCTGATTGACCTTATGCGCCGCGAAGCGCCGGAAGCTCTCGGCAAACTTGATCGCTGGTGGCCGATGGTGCGCAATGCCGTCACTTTTATTCTGCGTAACGGGCCGGTCACCCAGCAGGACCGTTGGGAAGAAGATGCAGGATATTCGCCGTTCACGCTGGCTGCCGAGATTTCCGCATTGCTGGCGGCAGCAGACATCGCCGATCTAACCGGCCATGCCGAACAGGCGCAAACCATGCGCGACGCCGCCGACGCCTGGAACGACAACATCGAGCGCTGGACTTACGCCGACGGCGGCGACCTCGCCCAGCAACTCGGTGTCTCGGGATACTACGTTCGCATTGCGCCACCAGAAACGGATGGAGCCTCGTCGCCGACACAGGGATTTGTCCCGATCAAGAACCGTCCCCCAGGCCAGGATGGGGAACGGGCCTACCACATCATCAGCCCGGACGCTCTCGCGCTGGTGCGTTTCGGCTTGCGGTCGCCCAATGATCCACGAATCCTAAACACGCTGCGTGCGATTGATGCTTTGCTCGCCGTTGAAATGCCGCAGGGACCATGCTGGTATCGCTACAACGGAGATGGTTATGGTGAACACAAAGACGGCTCTGCCTTCGATGGCACTGGTATCGGCCGCCCCTGGCCGCTGCTTGCAGGAGAACGCGCCCACTATGCGCTCGCGGCGGGCCACCGCGACGAAGCCGAAGCCTTGCTCATAGTGATGGAAAACTCCACAGCGGGCCACAGCCGCCTGCTTCCGGAACAGGTCTGGGACTCAGCCGATATTCCATCCTTAGAGCTTTTTCGCGGCAAGCCTACGGGCTCAGCCTGCCCTCTTGTATGGGCGCATTCGGAGTACATCAAGCTCCGTCGTTCGATTCGCGACGGAAAGATCTTCGACCAACCGCCCCAGACCGTGGAGCGCTATCTCGTGGATAAAAACGTACGGCGCATTTTTGGCTGGAGATTCAACAACAAAGTGCGAAGCATTCCCCGAAACAAGACTTTGCGGATCGTGCTGAACTCCCCTGGCCGGGTCCACTGGAGCGTCGATGAGTGGAAGACCGCGCACGATACCGATACGCGTGACACGGGATTGGGAACGCATGTGCTCGACCTCCCCACCGCGTCTTTGCCAGCCGGTGGATCGGCCGTATTCACATTCTTCTGGCCCGATCAGAATCGATGGGAAGGCACTGATTACACCGTGTCAGTCGAGTCCCCCACATAGCGAAAGATATTTCTCAGTTTGACGGGAAACTTAGGATTTTTCCCGCAGCAGGTACGCGAACCTCCCGATATCTCCTGGATTGATCACATGGCACGCTTTCTACGCTGCCGCAGGAGGTCTCCCGGTAATTCCCATGCCTAAACTCATCGCGCGGTATTCGTGCGCCCCGGCAGCGACAATTTTGGTAAGCATCGTGACCCTGGGCTTGTTTTCAATACCATCCTTCGCCGCCGGGCCGACAATTCAAGTTCTTTCTCCCAAGGCAGGGTCCACCCCCGGCTCACCCGTTTACTACCAAGCAGAGGCAACCAGCACCAGCTGCGCGAATGGAATTGCCGCCATGCGCATTTACAAAGCGCCCTAGTCCCCGGCTCGCCTTTTCTCGATATCCCAAACAATATTTCGTCAAATCCCGTCGCCGACTGGCTCACAAGATATTTCTGGGTGGGAGGCAACGAGCAGGCTAGTTCTTCCCAGAACCCGATTTTGACCAGCTCGATTTCAAGCGCGAACGGAAGCCTCGGTGCGGCCTTAACCACCAACACTGGGCCGCAGTTCTTCCCTACCCTGCTCGAGGATCATTCTGGAGAGTTTCTCTACAGCGGTGGTCAGGATGACGGACAATGTACTAGTGAGGGAGTCTGCGACACTTCATTTGCATCCTGGAAAATCGCCGGCGATGGCGCTCCGATCCTGTTGTCTGGCCCTTCCGTGATGAGCTTCATCAACGATCGGAACGGATTTGTGCCGATGGCTTTGAGTCGATAAATCAAGGGATGCAGAGGCGGATGAACCGCGGTCGTCTCAGTCTTCCGGGCTGTCGAAGCTCAGCTCAACGACGGTGCAATCGTCACTGAGGGGATTACCCGCACAGAATTCAGTCACCGCAGAGAAAATTCCCTCCAGCGTCGGGGACTTGGACGCGGCCGCTTCCAACCGGAAATCTTCAAAGAAATCCCCCATTGCGTTTTCCGCTTCGGTCACTCCATCCGTGACCATGAAAAAACGGTCGCCGGATTTCATCTGGCAGGTCGCGCTTTCAAACGTTGCGTCCGCAAGAAGCCCGACCGGCACGTTGCCGTGCGGAGGACGGATAACTTCATCACCGCATACCAGCAGCGGAGGAACGTGGCCGCAGTTCACATATTCGAGTTCTCCGTCGCGCCGGAGGCGGGCCAGGAGCACCGTCGCGTATTTTTCCCCGACAAGTTTATCGGTAAAAAACCGGTTCACAGCGGAAACGACGTTAAGCAGCGGCATCCCGGCGGTCAGATGCGAATAGATCATCCCCTGCAATGTGGAAGCCAGCAACGCAGCCGAAACGCCCTTGCCGCTGACGTCAGCCAGCACCACGGCGAGGCCTTCTTTGGTGTTGACCGCATCAAAAAAATCGCCGCCGATTTCCTTACAGGAAAGGTTGCGGCCCCGAAGCCGCGCAAATGGCACTTCAGGAATCTTCACCTGCATCAACCGCTGCTGAATGCTGGCTGCAATGCTCAGTTCCTGCTGGTAACGGCGCGCCTCTTCTTCGGCCTGCACAAGGCGCGCATTCTCGATGAGCGATGCGGCTTCTGTCGCGATCGCATGAAGAATGTCCTGACCGACGACGCTGATATCGCGCGAGGCAAAACGCGAATCTACATACAGCACGCCCATCGCCTGCGCTGGATTGACCGATGGAACCGGCGTCTGCGCGTCACGCGTCTGCTGCACTTGCAGCTTGCGCAACGGAATGCAGACCACGGTCCGCAGATCGTAAGCGACGATACTCTGGCGCCCGGCAAGATCGAGCGACCGGCTCGTGTCAGTCAAAAGGAATTCGGAATTCGATCTCATCGATTCCTCGAGAATGGAATGCGAGATCGTTTTGTCGTCGAGGAGCGGCTCTTTCTTGGCGTTGCGTCCCGCCGCCAGGCGAAGGCTGCCGTCTTCGTCTTTCAGAAAAACATAAGCGCGTTCGGCCCGCGTCAGTTGCAGGGTGACGTCGAGCATCGTGATCAAGATTTCATCCAGCACGCCGGCGGTATTCAACTTGCGGGCGGCTTCGAGGAACAGCCGCAAGGTTTCCAGTTCCGTTGTCTCCGGCTTCATGCCGATGCCGGAGATTTGGCTCAGAAACTCGCGGGCGGTGTTCGAGGTCGCGTGCGCCGGATTGAAAAGAAGATATGCCGAATCGCGCGCGCCAAATTCGAGGCGGTCGCCGCGCTCCAGCTTCTGCCGCTGGATGCGTTCGCCGTTGACAAACGTGCCGTGCTTGCTGCCGAGGTCAACCAGGAAAAACTCCTGGCCCTCCTGCATGATCTGCGCATGATCGCGGGAAACCCGGGGATCGGCGATAACGAGATCTTTATCAACCTTGCGCCCAACCGTGAAAGGCGTGCGGTTCAGGACAATGTTTTTCTGTTCGCTGCCCTGCACGAAGACGAGCGCCGGAAACACGCCGGAGCCTGAGCTGTGGCTGGATTGGCTGATGGTGTTTAAGGCCATGGACGGCGTTGGCGCACTACAGGCCGGGCGACTCTCACGCGCCAGCCTTGTTTCTCGCAGCAACCAGACTACTCTGAGGTTGCTCCTGCTGCAAGATACGCGCTGGAGGGGTATTGGTGCATTTGAGAATTGGATTCGTATCGGGGCACGGCTTCAGCCGTGCCGCTAGGACGCGAAAATGCGTGCGGCTTTTAGCCGCTGCCGACGTCATAGCAAACTCCAGGCGGCTAAAGCCGGCGGCATCTTGTCTCGAAAATGGCATCGCTGAAGCGATGCCCTAATACGAATCATCACCCCAAAACTGCACCACCATCGCTGGATGCCAGTCGCTGGTCAGAATCCTTTCCGTTTAAAATACGGCGTGTAAATAGAAGCAGAGCCAGGATCGTAATCGGGATGGCAAAGCTGGGATAGAAAGGCAGGCCCCAGGCTTTCTGCACGGTCGAACTTGGCAGGAACAGCAGGGCGATCACCAGACAAGCTGCGGCGATCCATTGAAAGAAAACTGCCAACGCGGTGATCGCTACCAGGAAACGCGATAGATGATTTTTCGCCCATAACTCGCGGACCGAACGCGAAATCACCATCAGCGCCGGCAGAAGCAGAAGCTGATTGTAGGGCGCGAACATCGGGATGACAGCCAGGGTTATTGCCAGAGAAAGCGCAAAGGACCACTGGAACTCGACCGAACGCTCGTCAGCACGCCGCGATTGCCACGTCACCAGAGCGAGTACGCCAACCAGCAGGGCCGAGACAATCCTGCCGCCGATCGGCGTCAGCGCGACATCGAGCACGGATTTCCCTCCTCCCGTGTACTCGTAGTAGGCAGCCAGTCCGGCGCGAAATTCATGAATCCATCCGGGCAGCAGTATCTCTCCGGCGGCGACTAACACCGCCAGGGTGATTGCAAAGCTCCAGAGCGCAAGCCGGCGCGTGCGCCAGTCGCCCATCACCCAAATACACAGCCAAAGCACCGGCAGAGCGATGAGTTGCGGCTTGATGGTCGCAAGCGCCAGCAGAATTCCCGTCAACACGAACCGCCGTCGCGCCAGTGCGAACATCGAAGCTGCGATAAGCGCGGCCACGAACATCGAAAGCTGCTGAAGCTTGATGCCCTGGATGGCGGGAAAGCAGCTCAACGTCAAAAGAATCCATACCGCGAGCGCGGTAGATGAAATGCGCCATCCCAGCGCGTGCAGCCAAAGCAGTACCGACGCTGCAGTGAGGGCGGCAAATAACCAGAAGAACATCCCTTGGGCAACAGGAAACGGCATTTCCACCGTGGGTGCCAACAGGAACGCGACATACACCGGATAAGCGAATGCCTGCTGGTCTTTGGGATCATTTGGCCGCGTCGGCTCGAGAACGCGTCCGTAATAGCCAGCTTGAATTTCGCGCGTGACGTCGTCGCCGTAAGGATCGCGATGATGCAGCAATAACTCCCGCGCTCCGAGCCAGCGGGGATAAAGATCGGAGAGATTTCCTCGGGGCCTATCGTTGGCTCGTGCTTCAGCGCTCTGATAGGACACCAGGACCAGCTGCACATAGCACCACATGCTAAGAGCGGCCGTCGTCGCCACCAGTATTAGGAGACCACGTCGCCATCGATTTGACATATATTCCGCTGGCGCGAGGCGCCGACGAAGTCCGCACTCCTGGAATGCGAGTCCATGTTACAACTTATGCTTCCACATGCCCGCAATGCGCACGCGTTTGTTCATTTCAACCGCCATTGGCCTTGCTAGCGGTGTGTTCTGCTGGGATTTGATGGTTCACGTTCATCAGGGCTCGGGGGACTTTACCTGGGCGATTCAGGCGGCGCGCGACCTACTGGCTGGGAAGAACCCGTACGCCACACGATGGCAACTATACCCGCTGCCCGCTGCGATATTCGGCCTGCCTTTTATCAAAATGCAGCCGGAGGTTGCGGCAGGGCTTTTTTACGGAATTAGCTCGGCGCTGCTGGCCTTCGGAGTTATGCAGCGGGGAATTTGGCATCTCCTGATTTTTCTTGCGTACCCGTACTGGGCGGGAATGCTATCCGTGCAATGGATCCCGCTGATCATGTCGAGCGCCTTCTTCTCTTGGTTGTTGCCGGTTACTCTCGCCAAACCTCAGATCGGGCTGCCGGTAGCACTGACCCATGTTGGACGGAAGGGTACTCTTGGATGCTTGATCCTTGTTTTGCTTAGCTTCGCCATTATGCCCCGCTGGTTCCCTCTGTGGCTGGGACAACTTGGCGGCTACGAACATTTTGTGCCCTTACTCGTATTTCCAGGGCCTTTGCTAGTCTTGGCGTTATTGCGTTATCGCAATCGAGACGCGTGGTTTTTCTTCTTGGCAGCCAGCATGCCCCAGCGCTGGTATTACGATCCATTCTTTTTATGGTTGATCCCCAAAACGCGCCGAGAGATTGTTTACACCGCAGGATTGAGCTGGATTCCGGGAATCTGGCGATGGCATCACGGTCCACACAGCTTCACCGAAGTTGGGCGGTGGACAGTGGTGTGTCTTTACTTGCCAATGTTGGCCGTTTTGTTGCTGCAAAAGACGCCAGCAGACCCGCAAGACTCAACAGCACAAGAGCAAACAAATTCTGGTGAAAATATTGCAGAGTCAGAATCATATAGAGGGGGCTCAGAAACATCACTCCCAAAACAACTTTGAGGGCGGCGCTCCTTGCTGAAGGATTTTTGTCCAACAAGTCATTCCATGTAAGCAGGATTGGCAACAGCAGAATGCTCATATCGTGATTGTAGCTGTGATAACCAACCAGGAAAGTGACGACCAGAGCAATGGAAAATCCCGCGTTCCACCGGTAATTATCGACGAAATCTTGTGCTTGCCAGTAGCGCGACGCCCAAACAAGAAGACCCGCCGAAGTTGCAATCAGCACCGCATCAATCCAGAGGGGTGGCGTCGCGCTTTGCATCCAGCCCATCAGCAAACCGCGCAGATTCGGCATGTTCTCAGGGAAAATAACGCCCATTGGGACGTGCCGATTGATCAACCAGGCATACCGGGGATAATAGAAAAGCTCTTTTCCAACGATCGCCCATGAGATGACTAGTTCGAAACAGGCGCTGAGACAAATGCCTAACAGGACTTTCCAGCGGCGGCGAAGCAGGAGGATGAAGGCAAACGGCAGAATTAAATGAAACTTAAACAGTCCCAGACCCAGATATATACCAGCTCGAGTGTCTCGCCTCCGACGAAATTCTGCATACGCCAGGCAATACAATGCGAGAAGCAGGATTGAATCTTGACCCTGCAAGAGAGCGTAAGCCGTTGGGAAAAAACCGAGAGCCGCCAGATAGACCATCCACGGGAAAGTGGAGTGGAGCATCCCGGTCCACGGACGGATGAGGTAAATGCTCCCCGTTAGCACGAGCAGATTTATGCCAAGCCATAGAAAATACGCGTCGATATAAGGCATGTATGTCAGGGGGAAAAACACAAGCGCTTCAAACGGCGGATGGTTGTAAGGCAAAAAACCATTATCCTGAATGAAAGCGGACGCAAACTCATGTTGCGTTTGTCGCTGTATGCCGTTGCTGTAAACGAGGCCGCCCTGGCCATGTTGAAGTATCAATCCAGCCGTATAGAAAATGCTGAAATCTGCAGCGCCGGACAGCACCTCGTGGCGGGCTGACCAGAAGACAGCAAAATGCAAGACAATCATGCCCAAACAAAATAAGGCCAGCGCAGAGCGTGATCTGGGGTGGATACCCATGTTTGAAAAAGGTCGATTGTACCGTGCCTATGAGATCTCGGGCTGTTCGATCAACCGGGTTCCGTGAACGAGCCCTTCGTCAGAACGGCTTCTAATTGGCATTGTTCCGCCTCGTTACCGAGGGGTATTCGCGGCTGCAAGAATTTGTCACTTTCCGGCAAGTTGCAGGTATGATTACCCTAAGTCGAGTGGTGGGCGAGTCGCAAGCGTTCCCAGGCGGGCTCCCGAAGAACCATTCCCGATTGATCAAGAAAATGCAATAGGAGCAGAAACCATGTTCACAGAACTTGTATACGGCCTTTGGCGTAATGAGAGCGGACAGGACATAGCGGAGTATGCAGTCATGCTGGCAGTGATCCTTGTCATTGTCGTTGGAACGGTACGTTTGATCGGATCCAACGCCAACACTGTCTTCTCCAGTGTCGCCAGTTCCATTCAATAAGGGCTCGCCGTCCGTAAAAGCTCGATTCGGTCCAGGTGTTGGCAAGCGTTTAAGGAAAACGAATGAATCGCTCACGTTTGTTGTTGATCGGGATTCTGGCGCTGACGGCAGGGCTCTTGGTAAGCGTTTTGGTGTACAAGAATTTGCAAGGAAAGAACAGCTCTTCGTCTGATGCCGGAGCCGACGTAATGGTCGCTGCCAATGATCTGCAAGTCGGGGCCCGGGTAGAAGAACACGACATCAAGATCATAAAAATTCCGGCCGGCGACTTGCCGCCGGGGGCGCCACGAAAGCGGGCCGACGTAATCGGGCATGGCGTCATTATTCCCATCTCCAAGGGCGAATTCATTTTGCCGAACCGGCTGGCGGGCGAGAACGCCGGATCGGGTCTGCCCTCTCTGATTCCTCCAGGAATGCGCGCCGTTTCAGTGCGCGTGAATGAAATCGTCTCTGTCGCGGGCTTCGTGACCCCCGGGACCCGCGTGGACGTACTCCTGACAGGTACACCGGGCGCCAACGGCGAGCAGGAAACGACCACCGTGCTTCAAAATGTGGCCGTTCTTGCTTCCGGCCATACGTTGGAGCGGAATTCCACGGGCGAGGCCCAGAATACGGCGGTAATCACCTTGCTGGTGTCTCCGGACGACGCCCAGCGCCTGACGCTGGCGAGTCAGGAAGGTCATATTCAGCTGGCGCTGCGCAATCCCCTGGACACCAAACAGGATGAGGTGCCCTCAACCATCTCCCGCACACTTTTTAAAGGAATGCCTGTGCAGGTGGAACCGGTCCGCGTGCCGGTGCATCACGCCGCGCCTCCGAAGGTTATGACACCCGCTCCCCCACCGGGCATGGATATTCAGGTCTACCAGGGCGAAAAGAAGTCAGACACCAAATGCACGGAAGATAGTTGCGAGGGCAAGTGATTTCAATGCGGACAATTATTGACTCGGATACCTCGCATGCCGGCCAGTTCCCTCACATGGAGAGTCAACTGAAAATGAATGTTCGCAAGTTCTCGCTCGGTGGATTACTGCTGGCGGCTGCGCTCGTGGTCCCGGCATGGTCCGAGATCGCGCAGCAATCCGATAATGGAGGACAGACTCAGGCTCCGACCACGACCCAGACTGCGACGTTGCCCCCGCAGTCGGCGCAAACCCAGGGTTCCGCACCGTTGCGCGTCATGGTGGGCAAGTCGCTGCTCATCAATACGACGGAACGGCTGAAGCGCATTTCGGTGACCGATCCCTCCATCGCGTATGCGACTCCCGTTACACCCACTCAGATTCTGGTTCACGGCAAAGCACCGGGTGAGGTTTCACTCCTGATCTGGGACGAACTCGAACGCTCGCGCAGCTTCGATCTGCGGGTTGATGTAGACGTGAGCGCCTGCGCGGAAGAGGAACACCGGGTCTTTCCGGACGAACAGATCAGGGTGACCCCTTCGCGCGCCGCGGTAGTGCTTTCCGGACACGTTTCGACCGAAGACGTTGCCAAGCGCGCCGGCGATCTTGCCAGCGCCTATTCGCCAAAAGTCGTGAACGTGCTTACCTTTGGTCCCGTCGGGTCGCAGGAAGTTCTCTTGCAGGTAAAGTTCGCCGAAGTGGACCGCACCGCGCTGACCCAACTGGGCATCAACTTCATCTCCACCGGCGCATCGAACACGATTGGCACAGTGACGACTGGCCAGTTTGGCGGATTCGGTCCGCAGCAGATTACAACCGGGTCATCGGGCAGTACGGGTGAGAGCCTCAGTAATGTTCTGAACCTGTTCGTGTTCCGTCCGGACATCAATTTTGGCGCGGTCATTCAGGCGCTGGAAACCAAAAATCTGTTGCAGATTCTCGCCGAACCGAATTTGATCGCTGTCAATGGCAAGAAGGCCAGTTTTCTCGCTGGAGGACAATTCCCTTTCCCGATCGTCCAGCCCGGCAATGGATTTACGGCGGTCACCATCTCGTTCAAGGAATTCGGCGTGCGGCTGGAGTTCACTCCCGTAATCATGCCCAATGGAAACATCCACCTGCAGGTCGCGCCGGAAGTCAGCACGCTTGACTTCGCGAACGCGCTCACGATTTCCGGATTCACAGTCCCCGCTCTCAGCACTCGCAAGGCGGACACTGAATTTGAGGTGCAGGATGGGCAAAGCTTTGTAATCGCCGGCCTGATGGACAACCGTGTCACTGACATCTACAACAAGATTCCCGGGCTGGGCGATATTCCGATTCTGGGGAATTTTTTCCGCAGCAAGAGTTTGCAGAAGAGCAATTCCGAATTGATGGTGCTGTGTACCGTAAAGCGAGTTTCTCCGACGACCGAGACACCGACCGGACCGAAGAATCCGAAGCCGTATATGGACACCGGCAAGTTTGATAAAAGTAGGTAGCGCGATCTTTTTTCGCGAGCCGGCTCGGGCACAGTGAGCCGTACAAAAGCTGGAGCGAAGTAAATTCACTATGCCAGAGCTTGCAGTCGTAATCGTGGCCACTGACAATGAACAGCGGGCGCTGCTTCAGGTGCTTGTGGATGGCACGAATGTGGCGCGGACTGCTCATACCTGCGCCAGTTTCCCGGTGGCCGGCTCTGATCCTGTGACGCGGCGAGTCCGGGCGGCCAACCCAGAAGTCACTCTGGTCGACATTCCCGCTGACAATCCATCGGGGGCATTGCGCGCCATCGAATTGCTGCACCAGGAAATGCCCGACACGGCGATCTTCGCCATCGGCAGCCTGAATCAGCCACAAGTCATTGTGAACGCCATGCGGGCTGGCGCGCGCGAGTTCATCGAGCGCCCGACCACGACTACAGATCTGTTGGAAGCCTTTGTACGCCTTACCGCGGCGCAACGTCGCGGGCGGCAAGAAGGTCTGCGCGGCAAAGTGTTCTCGGTCATCAACGCCAAGGGAGGAAACGGCGCAACCACGGTTGCCGTCAATCTTGCCCTGGCTTTGCACTCGGCTTACGGGCAAACGGCGCTCGTTGATCTCGCGCCGCTTGGCCACGCCGCGCTGCACATGAACCTGAAACCGGTCTTCAACGTGGCCGATGCCACCCGAAACCTGCACCGCATGGACGCGTCCCTGCTTGAAAGTTTCATGACGCGGCACAACGGCGGACTTCAGTTGCTTGCGGGAACGAACGTGCCCGCGGCAGTTGACCCGTCCACCGCCGAGTTCGTCCGCCTCTTCGACATGCTGGTCTCGCACTATCGCTACGTTGTGGTGGATGCGTCGTCCCGCTTCGATGCGGCGAGCCGCCTGGTCGCGAGTCTCTCGGAAACAGTGTTGCTGGTTGCCTGCACCGACGTGGCCTCGCTGTGGAGTGCCGCGCGCGTGCAGCAATATCTGGGCGAAGCAGGAAGTCGAGAGCGCGTCCGTCTTGTATTGAACCGCTATCGCAAGGTCTCAGGATTCAGCGAAGCCGATGCCGAAGCCGCTGTCGGAGCAAAATTATTGTGGCGGGTGCCGAACCAGTATTTCGCAATCTCGACCGCCATTGACCGCGGGACGCCTGTAATGGACCAGCGCAACTCAGAAATCGCCCGCTGCTTCTCGGGGCTGGCGCAGGAGTTGACGCGCAACGACGCCGAAGTCAAGCGGGCGGCGTGGTCGTTGTTCAAGTCAGTTTAAGATGTAGGGAACCATGGCAAATCTTCAATCGTTCGAGCGTACCGATTATCAGCAGGTAAAGTCAGACCTGCATCGGAAAATTCTCGACCGGCTCGACCTCGAAAAACTGGGCAAGGCCTCGGGAGATTCCGCCCGCGACGAAGTTCTGGTTGTAATCCGCAGCGCGGTCAACGGCGAGGTAGTTCCGCTTAGCTTTGCCGAGCGCGAACGGCTTTCGCGCGAGATTCTTGACGAGATTTTCGGCCTCGGCCCACTCGAGCAATTGCTCAAAGATCACAACATTTCCGACATCCTGGTGAATCGCTACGACCGCGTCTACATAGAAAAGGCGGGCAAGCTTGAACTCACCACACTGTCCTTCAAAGACAACACGCACCTGATGCAGATCATCGAGCGAATCGTCTCTCGCGTCGGACGCCGCGTGGACGAGTCTTCGCCAATGGTCGACGCACGCCTGGCAGATGGATCGCGTGTAAACGCCATCATTCCACCCCTGGCGTTGGATGGCCCGTGCCTCTCGATTCGCCGTTTCGGCCGTGAACCTGTGACCGCACGGCAGATGATTGAGAACCAGACTCTGACTGAGTCCATGCTGGAATTGCTTTCGGCGATGGTGAAAGGCCGGTTGAACATTCTGGTCTCCGGCGGTACCGGCGCAGGAAAAACAACTTTGCTCAACGTGCTGTCCGGTTACATTCCCAATTCTGAGCGCATCGTTTCCATCGAAGACGCCGCAGAACTCCAGCTCAAGCAGGAAAACATCGTCCGTCTGGAAACACGCCCGCCCAACATCGAAGGCAAGGGCGCGGTGCGCCAGCGGCAGCTCGTCATCAACAGCTTGCGTATGCGGCCCGACCGCATCGTGGTTGGCGAGGTCCGCGGCGAAGAAGCCTTCGACATGTTACAAGCCATGAATACGGGCCATGAAGGATCGCTCACCACCGTCCATGCGAACTCTCCGCGCGATGCCATGGCTCGTATCGAGAATATGGTCTCGATGGCGAACCTGAATATTCCGGAGCGCGCGGTGCGGCAGCAAATATCCTCCGCCGTGCATGCCGTCATTCAGATAGCGCGTCTTTCCGATGGTACGCGCAAGGTCATCACGATATCCGAAGTCACCGGCATGGACCAGGATTCCATCGCAATGCACGACATTTTTTCCTTCGACCGCACGGGCATTGATGAAAATGGCAAAGTCCGCGGCGCGTTTCGCGCCACGGGGACGCGTCCGAAGTTTGCAGAACGCCTGGCGACCTCCGGAGCGCGATTGCGTACGGCATTATTTGAATCGAGGAGCGAGGTTTAGCCCGGATGTCGACAGTTCTCATCGCTTTGGTCGCCTTCGGAATCGTCGCGATTCTTGTCTTTGCGGCGATTTCACTCTTCGATCAGCGAAGCGCTCAGGCGCGCTTGATCAAAGAACGTCTCGCCAACGAGCGTAAGGCTCCAGAACTTGCGGCTGAAGAAGAGCTTGCTCTCTTGCGCGACGAGCAACTGAGCAAGATTCCCGCCCTCGATACGCTGCTGCGCCGCTCGGCGCGCGTTTCGGCCCTTCAGAAAATGCTGTCGCAGGCCGGTATTGAGAACACGCGGGCCGGTAACTTTCTGGGAATCTCAGGTCTGGCAGGAGTCGCGGCTGCGATCCTCGGATACGGATTCAGCGGCCGCGCCGAATTCGCGTGGATCGCCCTTCTGGTTGGATTCGTCCTTCCCTACTCTTATGTTTCGATTAAGAGGACCAGGCGCTTCGAAAAATTCGAAGAGCTTTTTCCTGAAGCGATCGACACGCTTGCGCGCGCCGTGCGCGCAGGACACGCCTTCACCACGGCGCTGGAAATGATTACGAACGAGATCGCCGAGCCGATCTCAGGTGAGTTCCGCCAGCTCTATGAAGAGCAAAAGTTCGGCATGCCGGTGCGCGATGCATTGATGAACCTCACGGAGCGGGTTCCGCTAGTGGACGTCAAGTTTTTCGTAACCGCAGTGATGTTGCAGCGCGAGACTGGCGGTAACCTGGCCGAAATCCTGGACAACTTGTCATACGTGATTCGCGAACGCTTCAAGATTCAGCGGCAGGTTCGCGTCTACACCGCCCAAGGGCGGCTGACCATGGCTCTGCTGATGGGAATGCCGCCGGTCATCGTCGTTACGATGTTGTTATTGAATAGGAGTTTCATTGATCCGTTGTTTCACGATCCCATTGGTCACACCTTGCTGGTCGCGGGACTCACTTTGCAAACGATCGGATATTTCGTGATCCGTAAGATCATCCGGATACAGGTATAGCAATGTCATTGCTTCTGCTCATCGTCGTGTTCCTCACCGTTGTCGGCGCTGTCTTCGCCTTTGGTGCAGCTGCGGTTACGCCGAGTTCGGTGCTCGGCGCACGGCTCCGCGCCCTTGGCGGACAGGGTGCACAACCGGTCGAGAGCAGGCCTGCGATCAGGGAGCGCATCGAGCAGGCCCTCGACCCGCTTAGCAAGGCCATTCCGCTTTCAGCCGCGGATCTCTCCCGCACACGGCGCTGGCTGGTGCAAGCCGGCTTCCGCGATGCCGTGGACGCCAACTACTATTTCGGCATCCGCGTTCTTATGGCGGCGATCGGCTTCGTCGCCGTCATTTTGTTCGAAGGACTCGCCAACCCGTTTCTTCTTATCGGTGTGACCGCGCTCGGATTTCTACTTCCCCGCTTCATGCTGAAGCGCATGATTAAAGACCGCCAGAACCGCATCCGCCTGGGTTTGCCCGACGCCCTCGATTTAACGGTCATATGCGTCGAGGCGGGCCTGGCGCTCGATCAGGCCCTGATGCGCGTCGGCCAGGACTTGCACCATGCCCACCCTGACCTCAGCGATGAATTTCACCTGGTTAACCTGGAAATGCGTGCCGGCAAGCCTCGCGCTGAGGCATTGCGCAATCTGGTAGACCGGACAGGCGTTGACGATATCCGCTCCCTTGTTGGTACACTGATTCAGACTGATCGCTTCGGTACCAGCGTTGCCCAGGCCCTCCGGGTGCATTCCGACTCCCTCCGCACGGAACGCCGGCAACGTGCCGAAGAGCAAGCTGCAAAAACCACCATCAAGATGGTTCCCCCACTGGTGATCTTTGTTCTGCCGTCCATCATTTTCGTCACGATCGGTCCGGCCGTCATTAGTCTGATCCGGCAGTTAGGGCCAGTCTCGGGCGGCCGCTAGGCGAGGATTCTCGGGGAGTTCATGGCAGTTCTCTTAACCCAAGGGCAAGCCTTCAACCAGACCCGGCAGGCATATCTCGCCACGTCGCTCGCCATCGCGGATACCCACTGGACGCGGCTCCGTGGCCTGCTCGGACTGGCGGCGGATGACTTCCGTAACGGGTCAGGCCTCTGGATTGTGCCCTGCCACGGGATTCATACTCTTGGAATGGGCTTTCCCATAGATGTCGTTTATCTCGACCACGAAAACACGGTGATCCATGTGCAGCATCAGGTAAGACCCTGGCGGTTCGCGGCGGTACGGCAGCGGGCTTCGTCAGTTCTGGAACTACCGTGTGCAGTGACGGTCGAAACAAAAACCGCGGTGGGCGATAGAATTGAAATCACCCTCGCGAAGAACCACCAACCGTCAGGCAAATGAGCAGCGTTCTCCAACTCGAAGAAGCAGTCCTCGTCCAAACGCACGAGGAAGGCCCGAAGCTGCTCGTGGAATGGTCTTCACGCTGGGACGAATTCGTCACCTCGATTAAGCCGGCTCTCGCGCGTTCTCAGAGACGGTTGGCCGGAGAAGCGCCCTTTGGGCTCATTCCCTTCCGGATCATGGCTCCTTCGTATGTGATCGAGGCCTTCCTGATCGTGGCTATGATCTTCATTAAGGTCAAAGTCGACGAACTGCGGCCCTACGTCGCGCCTCGAATCACGAGTCACGACGTTATCTACTACACCGGCGATGAACTTCCCCGCACAGAAGATCTCGGCGGCGCTCAATCCGGGAAGTCAGGACAAGCAGGAGGAGAAGAAGCGCACCACCGCACCCAGACCATCAAGATCGCGCGTGGTGGCTCTCTGGTTCCGCAAGTCGTGGATGCTCCAAATCTCAAGCTTCCCTCTTCGAGCGGTGCCGTGGCCAATTTGCTTGCCGTAAAGCCTGATGCCGGCCCTCCGCCCGCGGAAGGCCTGCGCTCAACTCGCGCCGCGCCGAATCTTGCGACAACAGTCGTGGCTCCTGCTCCAAACGTAATTCATGACTACACGCGCAACGGCATTCGACTTGATTCCGTTATTGCTCCTGCGCCGAATATGACACGGGATCGCGCCCTGACCGCGCCTTCGTACAATGCGACTTTGATCCCGCCCGCGCCGAGCGTTCCCAACGATCATGCGCTGGTTGCACCCGCATTGACGCCCGCGATCATCGCCCCGGCGCCGCGTGTTACTCGTTCGCACTCGCTTACTGCTCCATCTCTCGATGCTTCTGTGGTTGCACCTGCTCCGAACGTGTCTCGGGACCGGTCCCGTTCCGCTCCGGCAATGTCGTCGAATGTGATTCCCCCAGCGCCCGGCGCAGTAAGCCGGCAGATCTCCAGCGCTCCGGTTCAAATGGATTCGGCCGTCGTGCCGCCGCCCGTTTCAGCCCCTGAGCGAGCAGCGTCAGGCAATCGCAGGTTGACCTTGCCCGCGCCCAGCGTCGTCGCTCCGCCGCCTTCGGCAGACATCTCGACCGACATGCGCCGCATGGCGGGCGGCAGCGTTCCCGATCCTGGCAAAACTGTAGTTCCGCCACCACCCTCGCAATCCGGCAGCGGAACGTTCATGAGCAGCCTTATCGGTAAAATTTTTGGCGCCAGCGAAGTTGTGCCTCCGCCACCGAATGTCAATGCGGGAAGCGCCAACAATGCGTCGCACGCGTCGCTTTCGACTAACGTGGTAGCGCCCCCGCCCACCGTGAATGCCAATTCTTCCAGTGGCGATCCCCACGGGCGCCGCACGGGGTCAGGCACTTCTCTCAGTACCAATGTGGTTGCACCTCCACCTTCTGTTGGGGCTGCCGGCGGTACGGGCACGCAAGGACGCGGGGCCGCACCATACGTTGGCAACCCCGGCATCGTTCCGCCTCCCCCGTCGCTTGCCGGCGCGGGTGGCGGCACGGGCGCCAGCGGCGGAGGAAACGGCGCTCCCGGAGGCACTCTGCTGGCCAACAATATCGTCCCTCCTCCACCATCAGTCGGCGGAAGCTCCAATCCCAACGGATCGGGTTCCGGGCGCAAGGGAGTTGGGTTAGCCACACCTGTCGACATCGGTTCCGGACTCTCTCCCGCGAACAACGGCGGCGCCGGCGCGAACGCCGGGGCGGTGATTTCGAGCCAGCCCGGTTCCAAAGTCGGATTACCCACGAGCGGCGGCACGGGCTCGCTTGCTATGTCTCCGTCGGGAGGAGATAAGACAGGCCTGGGAGGCGCCGACGGCGGTACGGGAATCGGCCACGGTGACGGCCCCGGCAGCGGTTTGAACGGGGATGCGTCCGGCGCAGCGAAGAGTGGGCCGGGACGTGGCTCCGATCCCAACGCCAACGGCGGAATCTCTCCCGCGCCAGGACCGGGCGGGGCTGGCACGATGCCATCGGGGACGCCAACCGTCCGCGGCGTGGACATCAGCGGCGGCAGCAGTATCGTGACCCTCCCTGGTTTCGGCTCTGATCCCGCAACCAGCGAGCCATCCACACCAGGTCGCACTTCCAGCAAGCCACGGCAGGAGCTTGGCGTAACTATCGTTGCTACTGCAAGTTCCGGGGGAGCTTTCGAGCCTTACAAGCACTTGCTGCGGGGCGAGAAATACACGACTTATTTCGACACGTCATTGGGTACAGCCGTGATGGAATTCGCCGACGAAAGTACATCTGCGCATCCCTTTGGCGGGACCCTTAGCGCCCCTGCTTCAATTCGTACCGATCTGCCGGAAGGCTTGCCTCGCGCACGCATGGTCGTCATGTGCACCCTCGACGCCTCGGGCAACCTGAAAATTATTCGCGTCCTCGAACCTGGGCCCGTGACGATGACTGCGAAAGTCGTGGCTGCCCTCCGCGGCTGGAAGTTCCAGCCCGCGATGCGTGGGCAACAAGCCGTCGAAGTCACAGCAATCCTAGGCTTCGGAATCGATACGAACGATCGCTTTTAGGCCGCCCAAGCCTTACCTCTTCTTTTGCGCGGCGCGCCGCTTCAGCGGCGGACGAATTCCCTTCTCTGGGCGTTCTTTTTCAATCTCGTCGGATAGCTTATGCAGCGGCTTGTCGCCGGCCGATGAAAGCTGCTTTCCCGTCGCCGTAACCGTGAGTCCTTGCGCAGTGTACATCGCCTCGGTGAACGTACCTGCCGAGTTTGCCTGCGCGACTGCGAACACTCCGTGCGGAATGCCATTGGTGAAGGCGGTCGCGATGTAGTCTCCGACCATCAAGCCGTTTTGAGAAGTGGGCAGCCAGTTAACTAGCATCGGCGCGCTCGTTAAGGCCGAGGGACTGTTCCATGTCGTTCCGCCGTTAGCTGAAGAAATATATCCGACAAAAAGCTGGCAGGTCGCGACCGTGCAATTGCTCTGCGAATAGTAGTAATAATGCAGCGCAACGTGAGCGCCTGCTCCCGATGTCACCGGATCAATTCCGATGCCCGGAATGAAGTGGTCGATCGTGCTTGAAATGTCGTCGATCGGAATGCGCGTGACGGCACTCCAATTCACCCCATCGCTCGAAGTGCTGTAGGCCAGATCGTTGGTCGAGCAGGCTGTGCGAAAGCGGCAGTCCTCCCAAACGACCCAAACAGTTCCCGCGCCGTCCACTGCCGCTGACGGCAACGGACCGCTGCGGATTCCTCCCGCGTCTCCGTGGAATTGGATGGTTGCAATCGTCACAGGTGCACTCCAACTCGCGCCGCCATCACTAGAACTGAATGAAGCCATGGTTGGAGAGTTGGTCAGCTCGATTGGAACGATCACCGTTCCATTGGGCTGAACCAGCGGCTGTCCGCCAATACCCTGCGAGAGATTTGCTGTAGCCGTTGCCGGTCCCCACGTTAGGCCTCCATCGGAAGACGCGCTCATGAGAATCTCATCTCCAGGCGATGCAGATGGATCGTCCCACTCCACATAACAATTGCCATAATGCGGGCTCGCGGCCCAGCTGTCACATGCAACCCAGTTTTTATCTGAGCTTCGTGCTGTCGGAGCAACGCCCACAGGATCCTGCCATGTGAATCCTCCGTCGGTGGATCGGCTGATGGCAACGGCTGGCGTTTGCAACGTACTTGAAATCGGCAGCGATGAAATCATCCACACGCTGTGCTTCGCGTCATAGGCCACATTCGGGTCGCTGGCCGCGTCATAGGATCCGCTTCCTTCGCCTTTCGTGAGACCGGGTAGAAATCCATGCGCCCAACTCGTGCCGCCATCGGTAGACGCGGCCCAACCAATGCCCGTCGCACCGCCGCCGGGGCTTGGAATGCGGCCAACCTGAAATGTGGCGACCAGGGTGGATCCATTCGCCAGCATGTGCGGTTCAACCTCGGTAGCGTGCTGCCCCGAACCAATCGTGAACGGGTCGGAGCTGATTTGCGTGAGATTCGTGCCGACCGGATTCCCCGGCGGGGGCGGCGGGGGCGGAGAAGTTGTGAACTGCATGGATGAGGAAGAACCAGAACATGCGAGAAACGCGACTGTGAGGCAGGCGACCAGGCATGCCGAAGCCGCCCTGCAATAGAAAAAATACCGGACAGTCACCCTATGGACTCCTAACAAATGCGGTTGCAGTCTGGTCTTCGTAAACCATCTTCCATCCCGCCGTCTTGCTGAGGATGCCGGCGAGCGCGCCGGTTCGAGGCATAAGCACACAACCCGGATCGGTCCGTTGCAGAAACCCTTCCCAACCTTGCTCGACATGAATAGCGCCAAGATATTCCTTCAGGAATTCGGAGCCATACAGATCGTGCCGGTCGTCCAAAACTACCCGCTGCGTCGGATAGAGCCGGTAAATCAGATATCCACCCCAATAGTCTGGACTGAAAATCGGTCCTTTGACTTCGTGTTGCGCGAGAAAGCTCACGGCATCCACGGGCATTCGCTTCGAGTCGAAGTGCGCGTCTATTAGCGTGCTCGGTCCGACTCGTCCGCCGTTAAGCACGGCCGCAAATGTGAGAACAGTAAACAGCACCGGCCACAAATGACTGCGCAGGCCCAGTTCCACCGCACTCACTCGCAGCGAGAACCTTTCGATCACTCCTTCACTCGGCAGCCACGGCCCAACAATCATGACTAGCAAGATGGAGGAAATCGGAATATTGCGCGAGGCATAGAGTCCGGCATACGTCACGAATAGCACGAGCAATCCCTCGCTGGTGCGCAGCCTGCGCCCGCGAGTCACAAGCACCCCCAGCGACCCTATGAGCAGAATCAGGAAACACTTCTGAGCCACGCCATGAAAATTCGGGGACTGAAATTCCTCGACGTGGTCCATCAGGAAACGATCCGTCAGATAGGAAAAGATGTGCGCGTGCAGCTTCCAGCCATATGGATTGATTAGACTCGCAACTACTGACGCCAACCCGACCCGTGTCAGATCACCAATGCGTTTCGCCGCAGCAATTTTTCGAAGCACATCGTTGATGCCGCTTCCCTGGGTCCGTTTCCATGTCCATATGGCGCCGAACCAGAAAACCGCGAGCAGCACGAAGCCCAGCACAAAGCCGCCATGGACGTTTACCCACACCAGCATCAGCAGCGGCAAGGCCCACAATTTGCGGTGCCTGCCCACTCCCTTGAAATAGTTGCGCTCTGTGGAGTCGAGCACCCAGAAAAACGCCAGCATCAACAGCCAGGTCATTACATGCGGGCGCGCCAGAAAGTGAATGGTTGACGCCGACATCGCCAGCATGACGAGCAGCAACGCGTAAATAAAGTTCATCTCGCGCCGCACCAGGAGCCGAAACATCCAGGCGAACACGAATGCGATAACGGCCGCGGTAAACCATGCGACGGCATTAAGCCCCGCGATGTTGGCAAGTGTGCCCACAATGGCGTCATAGAGCCACTCCCAGGCAAACCAGGGCTTGCCGCCCATCGTGGAAGAAAACGGATCGGTACGTGGAATCGAATGAGTGGTAAGAATCTGCTGACCAGTGCGGATGTGCCAGCCGATGCCCGCGTCGCCTAATAGTTTCACCGCGAGGGCCGTACATATCAGCGCACAAAAAATGCCGATGTAGATCAGATCGGAAGCGGAAGGCAGCAGCCACTTGACCCAGCCACGGGCCACGGAAGCGCCTTCAGCGGAAGAACTTCTTGCACCATCTGTCATCGGGTTGAATCTTATATAGCTAGCGCAGGTGCCGACAATGACTAATCAGTCTCTCCCCCGAATTGTGATCGTCGGCGCGGGCTTTGGTGGTTTAAACGCCGCGCAGACGCTGGCCAAAGCCCCTGTCCAGATCACGATCATTGATCGCAAGAATTTCCATACATTTCAGCCCCTTCTGTATCAGGTAGCTACGGCGGGACTGTCGCCAGGCGAAATCGCGGCGCCGGTCCGCTCGATTTTCCGTTCGCACAAGAACATAGAGGTCTTGATGGCAGAGGTCACCGGCTTCGACCTCGAACGACGCATGGTCCAAGCCGCGGAGCGCGATATACCTTATGACTACCTGGTCGTGGCCGCCGGCGCGGGGCATTCTTACTTCGGACATGAAGACTGGGAGCCCTTTGCTCCCGGCCTCAAAACCATCGAAGATGCTCTGGAAATTCGCCGCCGCGTGCTGCTGGCTTTCGAATTGGCAGAGCGCCAGGCGGCCTCTGGCGAAAAAGCCTCGCAGCTTAATTTTGTCGTAGTTGGAGGCGGCCCAACCGGCGTTGAACTGGCCGGAACACTCGCCGAAATCAGCCGCCACGCGCTGGCACATGAGTTCCGCTCGATTGATCCGGCGCGCACCCACATCTTGCTTCTCGAAGGCGGACCGCGCGTGCTTCCAGCTTATTCCGACGATTTGTCGCGCAGCGCGGAAGAGCAATTGAAACATCTCGGCGTGGAAGTGCAGACTTCCGCGATTGTGACTCAAGTTGAGGCTGGTGCTGTATATGTACAAAATACGCGTCTGCCCGCAACTGTCATCTTGTGGGCTGCGGGAGTGGCGGCCTCTCCTCTGGGAAAGAAACTCGGCGTCACCGTAGACCGCGCTGGCCGCGTGCCGGTGCAGTCCGATCTGAGCATCCCCGGGCATCCTGAAATTTTTGTGATTGGAGACCTCGCAGCAGCAAAGGACGAGCAAGGCAAGCCGCTCCCTGGTGTCGCTCCGGTCGCAATCCAACAGGGGACATTCGTCGCAAAACTAATCCGAAAAGAGCTAAAAGCACTACCTGGCAAGAATTCGCGTCCTTCATTCCACTATTGGGACAAGGGTAGTCTTGCGACCATCGGACGCGCCGCCGCGGTTGCGCAATTCGGTAAGATCCACATCTCAGGCTATATCGCCTGGCTATCGTGGCTCTTCATTCACATTTTGTTTCTGATCGGCTTCCGCAATCGGCTCTTGGTGTTTATCCAATGGGCCTGGTCCTACGTGACTTACGAACGTGGCGCCCGGTTGATTACTGGCAGCACCTATTTGCCAGGATGGACAGACAGCCCATCAGCCCAAAACGGCATTCCTGCGACTTCCGGTCCACAAGAAATTCACACGGTCGCCCGGAAATAGGTAGAAAATAGAGGTGAGCGCTTCGTATTACGCCCTGCTTTCTGCTATGACACGTTTCGTGATTTTCCGCCTGGCTCTTTTCCTGTTCGGCGCCAGTCTTTTCGCGTTTCCAGCGCGGGCCCAAGTCTTGCGGGTCACAATCGACGACACCATCCAGCCCATCAGCGCGGAGTACATCTCCCGCGCCATTGATCAGGCACAGCGCATCAATGCGCAGGCGGTCTTGATCGAGATGAATACTCCCGGAGGGTTGATCAGCTCAACCCGTGAAATCATCGAAAAGATCACCAGCTCTCCTGTTCCCGTGATTGTTTATGTAACTCCTACCGGGGGGCATGCAGGATCGGCCGGCATCTTTATTCTGGAATCTGCTGACATTGCAGCCATGGCGCCGGGCACGGCCGCCGGGGCGGCTCATCCGGTGACATTGATCGGTCCGATGCAGGTCAAAACCGACGACGAGATGAAACGGAAGATCGAAAACGACACCGCCGCGCTGATCCGCTCATTCACCTCGAAACGCGGGCGGAATGTGGAAGCCGCCGAGAGCGCGGTGCGCGAATCGAAGTCATTCACCGAGCAGGAAGCTCTCGCGCAACATCTCATTGAATACGTCGCATCAAGCCCTGAAGACCTGTTCCATCAGATGCAGGGCAAGGTGTTCAAGCGCTTCGGTGGAGAAACCGGCGTGCTCAATCTTGTCGGTCAGACAATGGTTCCCTTCGATATGACGCTGAAGGAACGGATTCTCGATGAGCTGATGGATCCGGACCTCGCGTTTCTTCTGCTCGCGATTGGAGCACTGGCGCTGTACGTCGAGTTCAATCACCCCGGCGCAGTCATCCCGGGTACCGTCGGCGTAGTCTTCATTCTCGTTGCCGCGTTCGCCTTGAATCTTCTGCCCACCCGGTTTGCCGCGCTGATATTGATTCTGGGCGCATTCGCTTTATTCGCTGCTGAAGCCAAGTTCGCCAGCCACGGAGTTCTAACCGTCGGGGGGATCGCGCTGCTCACGCTCGGCGGGCTCCTCCTCGTGGATTCGCCGATTCCGGAAATGCGCGTCCATTTGTTGACCGCGCTGGCTGTGAGCGTTCCGCTCGGCCTCATCACGGCCTTCCTGATGACAATCGCGCTTAAGGCCAGGCGCAACAAGATTGTCACCGGAGAGGAAGGGCTGATTGGTGAAACGGGCGTTGTAAAAAGCGCTCTCTCGCCCCAGGGAAAGGTGTTCGTTCACGGCGAGCTCTGGGATGCGATTTCTTCGAGCTTCCTGCCTGCGGGACAGTTCGTCGTAGTGAGAAGCGTCGAAGGCCTCACATTGCGCGTCGAATCCAGTACAGAAGCTCCTCCCAACGTCAATCCCGCGCCCGCAATCCTCACCTGAGCGCGGGAAACTTCGATTCTCCATTCAGCGCGCTATTTCAGATTGAACAGCGCATTCACATGCGCGGAAACGTTCACCGTCTGCGGAGTAAACTCTTCCGTCGCCGCAGGCGGCCCTGCATTCGCCATCGGTGTCATAGCACGGGCCATGTGTGCCATCACGGGGCGTACATTTTCAAACGTATCCACTGACGCATAGGAGAGATCACCGAGTACACGTCCGCTGGCGCGAGCAATCGTCTCCGCTGAATTTCTGGCCCTCCGGTAGGCATCTTCAATCGCTTTGCTTTTCGCTTCGTCCATATTTTCCAGAATGTAGTTCAGAGTTTGCGTTTCGCTGACGTTGGCCTCGGCAAGCTGCTGCGTGATCGGGCCAACCTTCGAGAAGTCTTTGAGCTTGAGAGTAACGTCGGTGGTGACACGATATCCGACGACGTGTTGCTTGGGCTTCCAGTCATAAACCGGCTGCACGGAGAAGAATCCAATCGAGGCTGCCTTCGGATCAACCCCATTGGTCCGCAGCACCTGCCGCACCTGTTCGACGTCTTTCGATGCGCGCTGGTACGCGGCCTGCGCGGTCTCATCCTGTACGGTAACGTTGAATTGAAGTACCGCAGTATCAGGCGCAGCTTCAAACTTGCCGTCGGCGCTGACATAGACAGTATTCGCCTGTGCATTGACCGCAGGGTGTTCCTGGGCGAACATCGCAACTTTCAGCGCGGCTCCAAGAAAGAGAAGCGCCAGCAACGTACGTAGAAGTTTCATGACCTGCCTCTGAGGCGATTATCCCATGCAGGAAGCTACGAAAGCGCCTCTTTGATGGAACGTTCAAAAGCAGATTATTTGCATGTGAAGGACCCTTATCGAGGCGAGATTGTCAGATTCCGATCCAGCCGGATTTCCAGCGCCGTACCCTTTTCGAGAATCAGATCGTGCCCGGACTCGAACGCCGAAAAAGCGCTGTTGGCCGCTCCATTGCCTGCTCCGGCTGCCGCGCCTCGCTTTCCTCCGGTCTTCATCCCTTCGGCTGCGCCCTCGCCCGCGCCGACTACAACCGCTTCGGCAATTTCTTCTTTGGTCATTCCTTTGCGCCCGATCTCGCCTTCTTCGCCGACCTGTCTCATGCCGTGCTCCCCGGGAACTCCCGTAACGGTGGCAATCAGCGGCTCCCATCCGCGTCGCGTTTCGATCTCGTCAAAGCTTAGGATGATCCGAGTGTGCAGGCCGGGCTGAACGGA
This sequence comes from Candidatus Sulfotelmatobacter sp., assembly GCA_036268025.1. Taxonomy (GTDB): domain Bacteria; phylum Acidobacteriota; class Terriglobia; order Terriglobales; family Acidobacteriaceae; genus Sulfotelmatobacter. The sequence goes on from DATAUY010000068.1 coordinate 105,782, forward strand.
GCTGACATGGCCGTGAATTTTCCTGCCCTCCTCAATTGCAGCACCATTTACGGCAACGAGCGGTTCAGCCACACGCGCGTTGAAATGATCTCCAGCCTTCACCGTGCGGGTGTCGATGCGGTCTGTGAGCTGAATCAGAAAAACCGTTCCCTGCACGATTGCGTTTGGAGGACCGGGTTGGGTGTCCTGTGCGATCAATGGCGAAGTGGAAAGACCTGCCAGCAATCCAACCATCGCAAACCGAAAGCGGAGAGCATGACACGACATGATGATGTCCTTTTTACTGAGTGAGCTATGCGATTGGATGGCAGAACACGTGGATTTGATGCCTGCGTATAGCCGTCCGTGGCGCGTGCACTTAGAGCCGTGTCTTTGACGAAGATTATTTTTTGCGCTGGTTAGATGTTGTCGATTAAAGCTTTAGTTGAGGACCAGCCACCGCCAGTACGTCAACCTGAAGCGTGGAGGAATGTAGTCCAGCGACAATGGTGGGAGGAAGCTTGCCGCCGGCGGGCAACATCCCCACCGCACGGTTCTTTCCTGACTGCTTTGCGCGATTCAAGCCGCGGTCTGCCAGGGTAAGCACTTCTTCATAACAAACGCTCCGCGGATTGCTGACAGACCAGGGAAAAGCCGCCCAACCGAGTGAACAAGTCCTGTACATCGGCTCTCGCTCGGGTCCCAGACTGAATGGAGTATCGGCCACAGCAGAGAGTACGCGCTGCGCCAGCAGTTCCGCTTCATTGCGGTCGGTATAGCGCGAGACGATAAGAAATTCTTCCCCTCCCCATCGCACCAACACGTCAGAATGGCGAATGGATGAACTCAGCCGCCGCGCCATTTCCGTCAATACTTTGTCGCCTACGTCATGGCCGTAGCGGTCATTCACTTCTTTAAAGTTGTCGGCATCAATCAGATAAAAAACCAGATCGCGTGTATGCGGATCGTGGTCATCTTCGTGTGAGCGCAAGGTCTGTTGTACATCGGCTTCGATGGCTGCGGAAAAATATCGGCGATTCCGCAATCCGGTCAGCGGATCGGTGAGCGATGCTTCTTCCAGCACAACATTGGTATGGCGTAGCTCACGGTTCAGGCGGCGGTGCTGTATGAAGAGCAGGAACGCCATCATGAACATGGTTGCCAGAGTAACCAGGACGCGGAAGTTCGACGCTTGGTGTGGAAGTCGCAAGTCCAAAAGCGCAAAGAGCGCGATGATGGGCAATGAAAGCACTGCCAGCATCGCCATATTCATCATCAGAGAGCTGTAGGACTCACCGGAATCGCTTGCTTCTGAGGGAATCAACCCTTGGCCCAAGAACGCAGCAACGCTAAACAGTGCGAATGAGCTCGAATATGGAATGTCATACCCGCTTCCCGTGTAGTAAACGTTCTTCTCAATAGCGCGGTCCAGGACGTAAAACGCAGTCGCGTTAAACACGACCGCCGCGCAAAGAAAAGCATAGAACTTTCTCCAGAGTCCGGTACTCTCACGCCAGAACAGGAGCAGGACAGCGACGATCAGAAACGACTCCACTCCGGAGAGCAAGTCGAAATTTCGATTGTATAAGTCCTCATTCGGCGACACATATTGCCAGCACACCACGAACGAAACGTAGACGTAGAGCCACCATAGGAGCAAAAGCAGGAAATCGAGCAGCCCAAGCCGCGCACTGCGCTGCGATGGCTGCTGATGTGGACGCAAGAGGAATCCGGCCATCATCGGCGCCCCGGCCAGAAACAATAACGCGTCCCCGGGAAACATCGCCGGCATCTTTTTCTGCAGGATCAGGTCATAGACGATCCAGCACACTTGATCGCTAAACCAGAGCGCCCACCCCGCCGATTGCAGCATCCAGAACCATCGCAGACGGCCCTTGCTGGCGAAGCCATTGGTTGCGAACGCGAAGATCGCGCACAACATCAGCAATCCGCAGACAAGATCGCTGATCGCGGTAAGTGCATATCCCGGCGGCATTGTCAGACACGCCACCGCTAACGCTGCGGTGAATAACGCCGCCGCGAACACACCAAGTTTCAAAGGATTGCGCCCCTGCAAGATCCCTGCTTTCGCGAACCGATCTCAGCCCTTGGCCCCGGTAGAGTATGCAACCCGGTAGATTTGCGCGTGGATTTCCCGGCGCAAGTCGTCCCAGATATTGTCCGGCATCTCCAGAAAAACCGTCACCACTTCCGGATCAAACTGCCGGCCGGACCACCTCTTAATCTCCTCGCGCGCGGCCTGAGGTGACTGCGCAGGCCGGTAAGGCCGGTCCGAGGTGATCGCATCAAACGTATCGGCAATAGAAAAGATCCTCGCCCCGAGCGGAATCTGGTCACCTTTCAATCCGCGCGGATAGCCCGTGCCATCGTATTTCTCTTGATGGGAGTAGACAATGTCGGCGGCTTCGGCGAGAAATGGGATTTTCTTCACGATCTGATAGCCGTGATAGGCATGCTCTTTCATGATGTCCATCTCATGCGGCTCGAGCTTGCCCGGCTTGTTCAGAATCTTGTCGGGAATGGCCATCTTGCCAATGTCGTGCAGAAATGCGCCCCGCGCAATGGTGTTGATCTGCTCGCGCGGCATGCCCATGGCGCGCGCGATCGCGATCGTGAAGGCCGTGACCCGTTTCGAATGGCCTTCCGTCTCGCGGTCTTTCAGATCGAGGGCATCGCCCAGAGCTTCCAGAGTGATGTCATAGGAGCGCTCGAGATTACCCATCGCGAGTTGCAATTGGTCCGTGCGGGCCTTTACCAGCGATTCGAGATTGGTCTGGTACGTTCGGTTCTCGACTTTTAAACGGCGATTTTCCAGCGCACGACTTACGGTATTGAGGAGTTGCTCGCGCTCGAAGGGCTTCAGCAGATAGTCATATGCCCCATTCCGAATGGCAGCCAGCGCCACCGAAATGTCATGCACCGCCGTGACCATTACCACCGGCATGTCTGGGTATTTTTCTTTCGTCCGTTCCAGCAGCCCGATGCCGTCGAGATCGGCCATCATCAGATCGGAAAGCATGAGTTCGAACTGTTCGCCGGAGTTGAGAATTGACAGCGCCTCCATGCCGGAACCTGCGTGTTTGCAGGCATATCCGGCCGCGCCCAGCATCGAGGCGACAATTTCGCGAATGGGCTCTTCGTCATCAACTACGAGAATGCGATCTGGCATGGGAGCACACGGCAGTCTATCGGCGATTGTAACTGTTCTGCGAGATTCCGAAAGTAATCATTGAGGTCCGGAAACTCCATCGAGAAACCTCTTCCCCGTGATATTCAGAAGAGGCGTACGTATGTCTGCAATGCGATGAGCGCATCCCTCTGGTCGATCTGGAATGCCGCGGCGGAGCTTGGTATCGCCCGGGCGGAATTGGCTTTGCTGATTCTGCTGGGCGCTTCCCTGCTTACACTGCGCTCGTTCCGTGAGAACTATCTCAGGATTTGGGTGCTGGGATGGCTGGCGCTGGTCGCTTCCCGGTTGGCCGAGCATACATTCCGTACACGCATACCGCCTCCTTTCGATCAAGTAGCAGTGCAGACCACTTTCGTCCTGGCGGTTGGGCTTCTTGCCGCAGCCTTTCTGCTGTATGCGCGCAGCCGCGATCTGGTACTGCCGCTCATGGTCATCACGCCGGTCCTCATGGGCCTTGCCGGTGCTCGCGCGCTCCTCTGGCCTGATTCCCTGCCTTTGCGGGTCGCAGTGGAAGTTGGTTACCGGATCATCCTGCTCACAGCTGCGATCACCTTGTTGCGCGCCCGCCGCGGGCGTTGGGAGCCAGCCAGCTGGCTCGCCGCTCTTGCGCTGCCGCTGCTGCACGTTTCATGGCCTGGCTTGTCGGATCGAATTTCAGGATCCGTGTACATCACGGCCGAGACTGTTCTCGGCCTGAACATGTTGCTGATCGTATTCGACCAAGCGCGTGTGAAAACGTGGCGGTTGCTCGCGATGCAGAACATAACCGACAGCATTGCCCGCGCCCGGCAGTACGGGAACGTTGTGCAATGCGCCGTCGAAGAATTGCAGCGCCTGTCTGGATCGCGCGCCGTCTGGTTCCGTCTGTGCGAAAGCGGCCGTTTGGTCGCAACCCATGCAGTTGGGCTTTCCGCCGACTTCCTTCGCGATGAGGGCTTCGCTCCGGTCAACGAAGGTGTCACCAAGCTTCTCGAACAGCCGGATGCGGTCGTCGCAAAGCGCGACGCTCCGGGGCCCGAGTCCAAAGAATCCATGCGGCGTGAGAAAATCCGCCAGCTTGTCACGGTTCCAGTTCTCGGCAACAAAGCGCCAGTCGGCTTGCTCATGTTGGGAAATGCCGGCTCCCGTCATTGGGCCGACGACGAACTGGAGTATCTGCAGGATTGCGCCAAGCAACTCGCGGTTGCCGTCGAAAACTTCCGCTTGCTCGAGCAGGTCCTGCGCTCGCAACGGCAGTGGATCAACACCTTCGACTCTGTTCACGACATCATCCTGGCGCACGATGCCGACTTCCGCATCATCAAGGCCAACCAGGTTCTGCTGGAACACCTAGGCAAGGCCGCCGCAGACGTAATAGGCAGCAGTTGCGAATCTATTCTTCCTCACACTTTCGGCCAATGGGCTGGCTGTCCGTATTGTGCCTCCGGCGCCAATGAGGAGTTCACTGAGGGCGCCGATTCTTGCTTTGGCGGCTTCTCGGTCGTCTCAACTTCTTCTTACACCGAACAAGGCAGCCCGCAAAAAGGCACGATCCACGTTGTCCGCGATATCACGGACCGCCGTTCGGCCGAAGAAAAATATCGTCTGCTGTTCGAGCAAGTTCAGGAAGGGGTTTACGTCGCGGACCCCGGCGGCAAACTCATTGATTGTAACGATGCCTTCGTTCACATGCTCGGCTACAGCAATCGCGACGAACTCATGGTGCTGAATCTAGACTCGGAGGTCTGCGTCGATCCCAAGCAGCGCGGGGCCTTCCATCGCGAAATCGAGGCCCACAATTACGTCCGCAACTTCGAAGTCACGCTTCGGCGCAAAGACGGCACGATTCTGCTGGCAGTGGAAAGCAGCTTCGCCACTCGCGACAACGGGGGTAAGATCCGGCGCTATCAGGGATTCGTCCTCGACACCACCGAAAAACGGCGCGCCGAAGACGAAATGCGCCGCCGTAACCGGGAACTAAACGCGCTGAACGCGATGGCAGTGGTGGCAGCGCAATCGTTCGATCTTGACGAAATTCTGAACCTCACTCTGCGGCAGGTCGTGACTCTGTTCGGCGCGGAAAGTGGCACCGTCTATCTTTCCGACACCGACGCGCCAACCTATCGCCGTCGCGCTGCCTGGGGCCCGCGCAGCCGGGACAACGTGCGTGCCGCGGAAATGTCGTTCGCCGAAGGCTTCGGCGACCTCGTCGTGCGTTCGCGCGCCGAAGTCATCACTGCCGATTACATGCCACACCTGCCGCCCAACATCGCGGAGTTCCTGCGCTCTGACTCGGAGCGTTCCTGGCTCTGGGTGCTCTTCTGGGGCAAGGACAGTCCCGTCGGGATAATGGGACTCTGCAATCATCTGGGTTATGAATATTCGAGCAACGACGAAAACCTGCTGGTCGCCATCAGCCGTCAGCTCGCCACGACGATCGAAAAAGTTCGTCTCTACGAAGAAACCTGCCGCGCCTACGAAGATCTGCGCAAAACGCAGGAGCAGTTGCTGCAGAGCGAAAAGATGTCCGCGGTCGGACAGCTCATCGCCGGCGTCGCCCACGAACTGAACAATCCGCTCACGGCGATTCTTGGCTATGCACAGCTTCTCGAATCCGAGGGCCTCAATGCTCGCGCCCAGGACTATGTGAGCAAGCTCTTCAAGCAGGCACAGCGTACGCATCGCGTAGTGCAGAATCTGCTCTCATTTGCCCGCCAGCGCACGCCGCGACGCGATGAAGTGGATATCCGCAAAGTTCTCGACGAAACGCTCACGTTGCGCGACTACGATCTGAAGATCAATAACATCAAGGTCGAGCGCGACATTCCTGCTGAGCCTGCGCTGGTGGTCGCCGATCCCCATCAGATCGAGCAGGTCTTCCTGAACATCATCAACAACGCCGTGGACGCCATTCTCGAAACCGGACGACCCGGCAAGTTGAAGATTTCCATCGGCAGTCATAACGGACAGATCGCGACCCAGTTCACCGACAACGGCCCGGGTATCAAGGACCCCAAGCGCATCTTCGATCCTTTCTACACCACCAAGGGCGTCGGCAAGGGCACAGGACTCGGGCTCAGCATCTGCTACGGCATCGTGAAAGAGCACGGCGGCGACATCACCGCCAATAACGCTCCCGGCGGCGGAGCGCTGATCGAAATCCGCCTGCCGGCGGCAGTGGCTGCCCACGCCGAGCCGGAAGCGCCCAAATCCGCTCCACGGCTACATGAAGGAGTGATCGCCGGCCGCGTACTGCTGGTGGAAGAAGAAGAGGCCATACTCGAATTCGAGCGCGACGTTTTGGTTGGGGCCGGCGCCACGGTGGTGACTGCAAGATCGAGTCAGGATGTGAAAACCCGTCTGCTCTCCGAACACTTCGACGCCATCATCATGAACGGCAAAATGCCCGACCAGTGGAGCGCCAAAGAGTCCTATCCGTGGCTGAAAGAAAACTGCTCGACCATGGAGCGCCACATTCTCTACACGTTTTCCAACAGCATGGAACCAGGCGACAGCCGAGCGTTCCTGCAGGAGAACAACGTTCCCTACCTCGTAAAACCCTTTGAAGTAGCTGAACTCATCAGTCAGGCACGCAAGCTGCTGCAGAAGGCGCAAGCGGCCGGCGCAGGCGCCGACTAGTTCGCTCATCTGGACCTCAACTCATTTCTATTGCCATCCTGAACTGCGGCGCGATCCCCGCCGGAAGGAGCAGACGTCCGCGAACACATCCATGCACCTGAGTGGGGACCTTGTTTGCAATCTACGACCAATGTGGCGCGCCTACTGCCGGAAGCAACCAGTTAGCAACTTTGGAATTGCGGTTGTCGATAACTTGACTGAGACGTTAGGACGACCAAAAAGAAAGGGAGGACCACCAATATGGGCGGCAACACGATCTCGGACAATTCGATGAATCCCATTCTGGCTCAGATGGACCAGTTCCTCAAGACAGTCGGTCAGCAAGTGGGAGGGGCCCAGGGAAAAGAAATCGGCAATGCGATTGACCAGGGATTTCAAGGGGCCGACAAAGTACTCCAGGGCTTTATGGGAGCCTTTGGGATGGGCAGCTCACCCGGAGCAGGGACTGCACCCGGACAGTGCCCCAAGTGCCCGCAGCCGTTCTCGCCGAGCCAGTTCCCCGGGGGCATCTTCGACAATCCATCGCAGCACTTCCCCAAAATCGATGCCGGCAGTGGCGGCAATCCGTTTGGCAACGACCCCGGCTTCAACCTTCCGAAGGGCCAGCATGGGGATACGCCTGTCATTCCGAACGATCCGGGGTTCACCCCGCAAGCCAAGAATCCCACGGGCATCCAGGGCTCGATTCCTGACGACCCGGGCTTTAACATTCCCAAGACCCAGCATGGGAATATGCCCGACATTCCCAATGACCCGGGATTTACTCCGCAAGCCAAGAATCCGACGGGCATTCAGGGCTCGATTCCAAACGACTCAGGATTCACACCAAAGTTGCCACACCACGCCGACATCAAAGACTCGATTCCCAATGATCCGGGATTTTCTGTTGGCGGCAGGAACTGGCCGTCGGAAGCCGCCAAGAGCCGCGGCGGCACGAATTGGGACAACATCAGAAAAGCTGTAGACGACGCCAGGAAGAGCGGGAATCCGGCGCACTTGCAGGCTGCTCAGCAGAACCAGCAGACCTTTCTCAACGGATGCAAGATGCTGGCCGGAACCATTTTCAATAGTGCCGCAGACATGGCCATGACGGTCGGCCGCGACCTGGGCCTGCGATGAAGGAGGAGCTATGACAACTTCCAACGATGTGACCCATTCCGTTCCAGAAAGCCAGTTGCAGGCAATCGCCGCCCTCGGATTCAATTTTTACCAGCAAGGCCGGCTTAAAGAAGCCGATACCGCTTTTCGATTTCTGAAGCTACTCCACCCGCAGGCGTATTACGCCCATGCCGGGCTCGGTGTCGTTGCCATGGCAAAGCAGCCTCCGGACCTGGAAGAAGCGTGCCAGAGTTTGAGCCGGGCAGCGGAACTTAACGCTGACGATGCCTCGGTTCAAGCCAGTTTAGGGGAAGCATTTCTGCGCGTCGGCGAGATGGAAAAAGCCGCAGCTCATCTGAAGAGGGCCGTGGAACTCGATCCCCAGCAGAAGGATCCCGGCGCTGCACGGGCGAGAGCAATCCTTGTGGGCCTTTCTTCTATCGTGAGGCAGATACAGGAGAGGCAAGTTCAATCCGGATCTGCTGCCTGAGTTCGTACCAGGTCCTCGGGAAAAATCGCGTCGCATTCCACTCGCGACCTTTTTCGAAACCAAAAACCTTCCGGCAAGAGCGACGCATGTTGCGCCCTCTTGCCGGTTTAAAAACTTCCAGACTTCAGCCGATCAGAAGATCAACTTCA
>DATAUY010000069.1:0-22238 GCA_036268025.1 Candidatus Sulfotelmatobacter sp.
GAGCATATTCGCTGGCATGTGCGCTACCTGTCGCACGATCTGCTGGAGGGCCGCGGCACCGGCCAGCGCGGTGGCGACATCGCCGCCGAGTACATCGCAACGCAGTTTGCCGAATATGGACTGAAGCCCGCCGGTGATCACGGCACGTTCATGCAGAAAGTCCCGCTGGTAGGAATCACGACACAGCCGGAGACGACGTTCTCTCTCATACCTAAGCAGGGCGAGACCATGAACCTGAAGCCGTTGGATGAATACGTCGCCTACGACCAGACACAGCAGCCGCAGTCGGACGTGGACGCGGAGATCGTGTTCGTCGGGTACGGCATCGAAGCGCCCGAATATAACTGGGACGACTTCAAAGGCACCGATGTCCGCGGCAAAGTACTGCTGATGCTGGTTAACGAGCCGCCATCGGAAGATCCCAGATTCTTCAAAGGCAAGGCTCTCACCTACTATGGCCGCTGGACCTACAAGTACGAAGAAGCGGCGCGTAAGGGCGCTGTAGGCGTGATGCTCGTGCATAAGGAGCAGATGGCGAGTTATCCGTGGGAGGTCGTGCGGAACTCGAATTCCGGCGAAAAGTCCGCACTGAAGGTCGAAGGCTCGGCGCTCAAAGTAGCTTCATGGATTCAGATGGATGTAGCCGCGCGCCTGGCATCGGCCTCGAAACTAAACCTCGACAAGCTCATGCAGGATGCGCAGTCGAAGGATTTTCACCCCGTCAACTTGAATGCACGCCTCAAGGCGCACATGGTCAGCAAGGTGCGCAACTTCGAGTCGAACAATGTGGTCGCGATTCTGCCGGGCGCAGATCGCAAACTTGCCGAAGAAGCCGTGATTTATACCGCACACTACGATCACCTCGGCATTCGCTCGGATATTCCGGGCGATAACATTTTCAACGGTGCCGCCGATAACGCTACTGGCTGCGGCATTTTGCTCGAACTGGCGCGGGCCTTCGCATCTGCGGCGCAGCGGCCTCGGCGCTCGATTCTGTTCGCCGCCGTGACTGCCGAAGAGCAGGGACTGTTAGGTTCTGAATATCTGGGAAAACATCCGCCGATTCCTGCGGGCAAGATCACGCTAAATCTGAATTTCGACGACGTGAAGCCGCTTGGCGCGCCTGAGGAAGTCGAAGTCTCGGGAGCGGAGCGGACCATGTTTTTCCCGAATGTAGAGGCCACCGCGAAAGAATTCCGCCTGGCGATTCGCCCCGATACCCAGCCGGGAGCGGGCTATTACTACCGCTCCGACCACTTCAGTATGGCGCGGGTAGGCATTCCCTCCTTTTCGGTCAACGAGGGAATGAAATACAAAGGCCACCCTGAGAGTTGGGGGGCCGATAAAGAACACGAGTACGTCGAGAAGCACTATCATCAGCCGAGCGACGAGTATCACGCCGATATGGATTTCATTGGCGACTCGGCCATGGCGCGCTTCGGCTTCGCCCTCGGATGGGAAGCTGCAAGCCTGCCCAAACTGATTGGCTGGCAGAAGGGCGACGAGTTCGAAGCGACACGAATGAAAAGCCAGCAGTAAACCTCCCGCGTGCACCTGCTGGATTCGTCCCGCGTAGAGCTTCCGGTTCCAGTCCATCGGCCTGGACTGCCGCCAGTCGGCGGTGAGTTTCGCAAACAGAACCAGCTTCGCCGGGTAACGTAGGTAACTTTAGCCGCCCCTGGCCGCGTGCTAACCTCAATCTTGTCCGTTTTAAATCAGCAACTTCCAAAGAGAATCCTGCCCAGGAATGCCTAGAATTCCCATTTTCCGGCTCGGCGGAGGGCCCGATAAGCCATCACTGCCGAATCTGGCTGCCACGACGCCACTTGTCGCCCTTGAGGGGATCGCAGTCGGGGTGGATAACCTGCGCCACGATGTTGTATTGAGCCCGCAATTCGTGGAGCTGGCGCGGGCGCAGATCGCCCGCTTGATCGCCCGGCATGGGGAGATGGATGGACTTCTGCGGGCTGAGGCGCCGCCCACCAGCCAGGGGCCGTCATGGATGCGCAGCGAGGCGGCCAAAGCCCGGCCGAAAGATCCCGCCGAGTGGAAGCCGGTACTTACCGAATTACTGGTTGCGTCGCTCAATCGGGCAAAAAAAGAATACAAGGTGTCGGTCGATCTGCTGGCGCGTTTGGCAGTGACAAAGTTCTTGCGCTCTGAAATCAGTCTGCAATTCGCCCAGGTGGTCGAGCGGTGCCGCGTTCTGCTCAAAAGTTACGACAATACACGCCTGCAAAAGGCCCACGAATATCGCGAGCGGATCTCGGCTTTCCAGGTAAAAAAGAGAATCATCCTGCGTAAGACCGGCCAGGAGATTTTCGAAACCCTGCGCGAAGTCGAAAAGAGCACACTCGCACGCACGAGACGTTCGCTCTTCGGCGAGGAGACCAGCGGCGGCGCCTACTTCACGTACCCGCTCTTTCTGAACCGGCTGCTTTTCTCCGAGGACGGCCGCGACGATTATCTCTGCGCCGAACATTATGTGATGCTGGGGAACTGGGACCGCGATCCTGATCGCTATGGGCGTATGCGCGAAGTTGTATCCGGCTATTTGCGTACGCTATATGGAGAGGAAATCAGCGGTGACACTCTCGACGGGTGGATGAACGTCCCGGAGAACGCCCGTGAGCTGGTGGGAACCGGTACGCCTGAAGACTCCGTCGAGGGCCAAGCCCAACAGGAGCGTCTGGCGACGTGGGTGCGCCTGCTGGAAGACGAGCGCGTGATGGAAAACGTAATCGCTTCCTACCACGTGGTGCCGCTGCTCAACGAATACGCGCCGCGCATCAATCCGCAGCAGTTGAAGAACGCGCTGATCGACCGCACGGACTGCGACCGTGTCGAGAGGATGATTCAGGAGCACGGCAAGCTGTCGCCGAACAGCTTATATGCGGCCGTGTCGAAAGTCGCAAGCTGCCGCGGCGCCGAACGCGCGAAAGTTGCGGCGCGCTTCCTGGCGGATTTCTTCCAGTATCATCGCGATCTGCGGCGTCTCGAGGTTCTGAACGGAGCGCTGGATTCCGTCAACCTGGTTTCAAACGAGCGTCGGCAAGAGTTATCGCGTGTCAATGGAACGCTCTATGAGTTCCTGTTGCCGGAAGAACAGGGAGAGTCGGAAATCTCAGATCGTGTGCTGCGCCACGTTGTGCTCAAGGCTGATGTGCGCGATTCGACGCGCCTGACGCGCATGATGATGGAGAAAGGCCTGAATCCTGCTTCCTATTTCAGCCTTAACTTCTATGATCCTGTGAACAAGTTACTCGAAAAATATGGCGCGCAAAAGGTGTTCCTCGAAGGCGACGCCATCATTCTGGCCATTCTTGAGCGCGAGGGCGAACCCGGACTTGCCGTTAGCCGTATGTGCGTCCTGGCGCGCGAAATCATCGAGATCGTTCGCGGTTACAACGAACTCATGCAGCGATCAGGCATGCCGCAGCTCGAATTGGGCCTGGGCATCACACTGCAGGATGCCGCGCCTCTCTATCTAATGGATGGCGAGCATCAGATCATGATCTCGGAAGCGCTAAACGAGAGCGACCGGCTCTCTTCGTGCAACAAGCGCGCCCGCAAAATTATGGAACCGCAGGCCGGGCCGTTCCACGTGTACGCGTTCCTGGCCGAGGAAATTGATGCGGATGGCAATCCTGAAGACGTGATCCTGAGCTTCAATCTCGGCGGCATTCGCATGAACGAAGCTGCATTCCGCCGCTTGCAACAGGAAATCACGCTGGAGCCCTTGAAGGTGAAGCTGCCACCGTCGATGGCATCGTCCGACAAAGGCGAATATCACCTCTTCACCGCGACAGTTCCAGTCGATCACGCCATCTTTCGCAAGATCGTCGTGCGCCAGAGCCGTATTCCACGGATTGATCCAGCGGACTTTTCCGTAAAGGGATGGACCGAGCGGTCCTACTACGAAATCTGTACCGACAAGGCGATCTACGCGGCATTGGAAAAGCGCAAGGGAGCGAGCAGGTAAATCATTCGTAGAAACATTGCTCGCAACATCCGAGTGCGGGTGCCCCATGTCTCGCGTTTTCTGCGAGACGTGGGGATTTGATCTTCCATGTGCAGAAAGCCCACTTCTCGCAAACATCGCGAGAAATGGGCGCCCACGAACTCATAAGACGTAGCAAACTACGCCTCTACGTTTGGACCTGATTAGAAATTGCTGCCGATGCGCGCCGGTTTGAAGGGGATTTGGAACGTGGCTTCGACGTCGACTGGCGCACCATTCTTTGTTGCCGGATCAAACTTCCATTGTGCAACGGCCTCGCTGGCATAGCGGTCAAGGCGATCGTCCACTCCGCGCAAGACGCGCACATTCCCAACGCTGCCATCCGCATGAATCACCGCGTAGAGAATCACGGTGCCTGCAACGTTCTCGCGCATCAGTTGAATCGGATACGCCGGATCGACTTTGCGCGTTGCCATCGGCTGCGACAGGTCCTGCGGCGGCGCGTTCGGATCACGATTCGTCGAGTCGTGATTCAGCTCCGCAAAGCGAATTACCCAACTGCCACCACCGGAGTTCAGGTTCGGCATGTTCAGCGTGGCTGAATAGAATCTGCGATTGCCGAACACCGAGCGCTCGGCCTCCGAAAGTTTCGTTGCGCTTTCCGGCTGCATGATGCGCGGCGGAGCGCTGCTCACTCCAGGAGGATGCACGCTTGCGACGAGGTTCGGATTGACTGCATTCCCCGATGCCTTTCCGCTGGGCTCGCCCGCGACGGGAGAGGTTTTCTCCGTCGTTTTGCCGACGTACAAGCCGGATGGAAGTGCTGAATTCGTGGAATGTCCCCCATTTCCTGATCCGATATTTGTTCCCGCTGATGCTGGAGTCCCTGACGCGCCCGCATGACCGTCGGGAGTAGCGGCGAACGATCTGCGACGATTTCCGGCCGGAGGATCGGGCGGCGCGCCCACCGCGGGATTCAGGCTGAGCGCGATCACCCGGCCCTGCGCGCCAAAAGAAGCTCCAGACGCGGAATTCGACGCGACTGAAGGTGGAGGCGCGACGATTTGCGCTGTGAGAGGGCCGCTGCCTGATCGGCCCCCGGTCATGGTCCGCTGCTCGGCAACCGGAAGCTGCGGCACGGGGGCGATCACTGCGCTGGGCGCGATATTCAGATCGCCCAGTTGGCGGTTCGATGCATTCACCTCGGGCGGTGGCGCGATCGCGGAGGGCTGAAGTCCCTGAAATGCGGAAGAGTTTGCTGCACGCAAATCGGGTGGTGGTGCGACAACCGGGTTCTGCAATGCTGGCGCGCTTCGGCGGTGATCGAGTTTGGCCGCATCAGGGGCAGGCGCGACGACGGAGCTTTCCAGCTTCGGTGCGATGCGCGAGATCTCTGACGCAAGCGTGAGCGGCGGCGGGGGAATGTCGAGCCGCAGTTTCTTTGCTTCCGACCACGCCACAATATTCGGCAGGCGCACATCGCGGCTTAACTTGATCTTCGGCGGCGTGACGAGCGTCTGAGACCGGTTGTCTGCCTCTGCTGGAACCGAGATGATGGGCTGGCGCGAGAGTGCCGGATCGGCCTTCTTTGGCGGCGCGGCCGAAGCCCTTCGCGTGTCGAGTGGCGGCAGATATTCCGATGGCTGGTAGTAAATCACGTCGGAAGGTTCGAAGGCCGGTTGCACGACAGCGCGCGGCTGAGAAGCGATCAATCGGCTGAGGCCGACCAGCAGCCCAAATGCGATCAGATGGAAAGCGAGAGATTGAAGAAAGCCATCCCAGGGCAGCGGGTGCTTTACAAAAACGTCGGGCCAGAACGCCGACGGGGCAGAGAGCAATTCGATCGGGGCTTCTCGCGATGGTGAAACGAGGTCTCGCAGATTGTTGATGAAGACTTCGCGCCGGGACGGCAATTCGACCAGCAACCGCGGAACAGGCACGGGGCGCGGAACTTCGACGGCGGGGGGAGCAGCGAACATCTATTCCATACTAGATGCGAACAGCAGATTTGGGATAGCTGGAAGGGTGCGCCACTTTGCGGGAGCGAAGACAAACCATCACCACAGGGGGCGCAGAGGAACACAGAGGGAACCAGCCATATTTTCCTCTGAATGCTTTTCGGTCCCAGCCATCAGCGGTGCTGTCCAAAGTCTGACTGTCGTTGATCCGTCTATAATCATGGATTCGGCTCTCTGCCGAGATTCTCACTTTAAGGAAACACTTTTGCTCGATTTCTTAGGAGATCTACGTCGCACCCATATGTGCGGCACGCTGCGTGCCTCCGAGGCCGGCAAGAAAGCCGTGCTCATGGGATGGGTGAACCGGCGGCGCGATCACGGCAACCTGTTGTTCATTGATTTGCGCGACCGCACGGGTGTGGCCCAGGTTGTTTTCAATACGGAACGCAATCAGGCGATCCATGAGAAGGCCGGCACTTTGCGCAACGAATATGTGATCGCCGTCACGGGCACCGTAAAGCTGCGCGACGCGAACACGATCAATCCCAACATGCCGACTGGCGAGGTCGAGCTGGTTGTGGATGAGCTACGAATTCTGAACGAATCGAAGCTGCCCCCGTTCTTGCCATCTGACACTGCGCTCACCAACGAAGAGACGCGCCTGAAATACCGCTACATCGATCTGAGGCGCGATGTGATGCAGTTCAACATCGAAATGCGGCACAAGGTGGCGAAGGCGATCCGCGACTATCTTTCGGCGCAGGGATTCTTCGAGATCGAGACGCCGTTCATGACGCGATCGACTCCCGAAGGCGCGCGCGACTATCTTGTTCCGAGCCGCGTACAGCCGGGGACGTTCTACGCCCTGCCGCAGTCGCCGCAGCTCTTCAAGCAGATCCTCATGATCTCGGGCTTCGATAAATATTTTCAGATCGTGCGCTGCTTCCGCGACGAAGACCTGCGCGCCGACCGCCAGCCGGAGTTCACGCAGATCGATCTGGAAATGTCGTATCCGCAGGCGGAGCGCGTGTGGGAGGTGGTCGAGGGATTTCTGACTGCCGCCTTTGCCGCGGCCGGAAACGAAATCAAAACGCCATTCCCGCGCATGGACTACGACGAGGCGATCCGGCTGTACGGAATCGACAAGCCCGATCTGCGGCTGCCCGCGTTTACCGATGTGCGCGACTGCTTCACGGCCGAGAATTTGCAGGAGCTTGCGATCAACGCGAACCTGCCGGTGATCGCGATTCGCACGCCGAAAGTTGGCGAGGTATCGCGCAAAGAGCGTGACGACATCAAGCCGATGTTTCACTCCAAGGGTGGCGCACGAGTGTACGAGGATTTCAAGCGCATCGGCAACAAGTATCCCGATGCTGCCGCTGCGATCGCGAAGAAGACTGCGATGCAGATCGAAGATGGCGACCTGATCGTGCTGGTCGCGGGATCGGCGCAGGCCGGGCCGCAGACCGCCATGCCAGCGCATCGCAAGGTCACGCCCGCGGAACTGGCAATTTATGCCTCTGCCGGGTTGCTGCGTCTCGCCTTGGCGCAAAAGTATGCCGATCGACACGGTATTTTCAAGAAGACTGGCGATGCCGCGAAGGATTACCGCTTTCTTTGGGTCACGAATTTCCCCATGTTCGAATGGGACGAAGGCGAGAAGCAGTGGATGGCCGCGCACCATCCGTTTACCTCGCCGCATGAGGAAGACATGACTCTGCTGGAAGAAGGGGTTGAATCAGTGAAAGACCCGCAATCGACGCTGAGCGCTGTGCGCGCGCTCGCCTACGACGTGGTGCTCAATGGCACAGAGCTAGGCTCGGGCTCGATTCGTATTCACCGCCAGGACATTCAGCGGAAGATCTTTCGCGCGCTCGGCATGACAGAGGAAGAAGCAAAGTCGCGCTTCGGATTCTTTCTGGAAGCGCTGGAATACGGCACGCCGCCCCACGGCGGCATCGCGCTGGGTCTCGACCGCATCGTCATGATCCTGGCGGGAGCGGAGAGCTTGCGCGAAGTGATTCCGTTCCCCAAGACGGCGCGTGCAGCGGACTTGATGGTCGATGCGCCAACGCCAGTCAGCGAGAGACAGTTGAAGGAGTTGGGGATTTCGGTGAAGAAGTAAGATGGGCGGGTTGGCTGATACAGGTACGCCCAAGTGAACACTGCTGGGCCACTAGCTACTCTTCCAGTGGAGTCTCTTCCGGCGCGTCCGTTGGACTCGAAAACTCCATTCTGTAGCCGTCGGGATCGATGACCGGCACGACCCACAAGCGGTTGCCTACAGACGGACGTTTCAGTGTCTGAACTCCGCGCGATTTGAACTCGCGATAGAGCGCCAGTGAGTCGTTGCATTGAAAACAGACGTTCATCCCCGATCCCAGCTTTTCTTTCGGCCGGCGCTCCGGCATGAACTCCTGCAGCATGATCGCGGCCTCGCCGAGTTCCAGCCAGCACCAGCGAATCTTCCCGTCGGGCATGTATTCATTCTGGCCATCGGACTCATCGGGAATCCACCAGCGCGTCATCTTAAAGCCAAGTCCGTCGACGTAGAAGCGCAGCGACGCTTCCATGTTGCTCACGCCGAAAAAGGGCACTGCCTGCTTTACGTTTGCGCTGGCCATGGTTTCGGGCGGCACTATTTGCCTCGGTCGGGATTAGGGCTCATTGTTATAGGAGACAACGTCAGGCGCGAATCCCTGCAGCACTCCTTGGGAGAATTTAGTGTAGATGCCCGGTTCCGACCCGTATATCCGAATTTTGTAAATTGCTGCCCTATACTGTTGAGCTTTAGATCCTAACGAGGGCAAGATGCCGAAATCAACCCATGTCACGATCGTTGGAGTTATCTTTCTGTTTTTGGTTCCGTTGAGTCTGGGGGCGCAGGATGCCGCCGATCATGCCTCGAACCCCTCCAGCAACAACCCACAGGTCATGCCTGCGAAGATTTCCCAAAAGATTCTCGTTGAGCACGGTTTTAGTTTTGATGATCGCAAGCGGGATATGTGCACACATCAGCGGGCCCGAGGGTGTTTGCCGCGTCGAAGCATTCGTCTCAAGTGAAAAAACTACTGACGACGCTCGATGGACTTGTAGCAAGTTGGATCGGGCAAGCTATATTGGCCATTGTGTTCACGGCAAGTTGGATGGACTCTCGCTTGTGATTGCGGACGGAAGTACCAAGGACGGCAAGGAAGCGTTTATCTCGTACTACCTTGACGGGCGGATCGCGTATCCCGCATTGACGTCGTGGCTCGTTGGCGACTTGAACTTTGGCGCCCAGGAACAAAGACAGAACTATGGCTGTGTTTATTTCGGCAAGTGGGATCGGTCGGCGGAGCGTTGTGGGCGATTTGCGGAAATCTACGGTTCGGATTTGTTCACCGAGTCCAATGCACAAAAGATACGAGATGGAAGCCTCGATCTTAGCCAGTACCGTGACAAGTTTCTTGAGTCTCTTGCACAGAAATAGGCCCCCTGCAGCAAGCCAAGACACTCACTGAGCTGTGTAGGGCGAGCCAGTTAGCGATCCGGACACCACTTGCTGCGCAACCGCTAGTCGCCAGCGATTCGGCTCATGCAGCCCACGCAAGCGTAACTTCAGGTAGTTATCGGTTAATGCTTCAGTGAACTCGCCATCTGCATCATTGCCAGCGACATTCAGCGTGATCGCTTCGAGGGACTTGCCGATGAAACTGCGCATGAAGGCAAGCTTCTTTTCTGCGGCCAATTCCCGCAGGATGCGATTGCGCTCCCGCGCGACGTGTACTGGAATCTGATTCTGCGTCTCTGCTGCTGGAGTTCCCGGCCGCGGTGAGTACGTGAAGACGTGCAGATAGGTGAACGGCAGGTCTTCGATCATCTGCCGGGTTTCTCCAAATTCGCACTCAGTCTCGCCCGGAAATCCAACCATGACATCAGCGCCGATCGCAGCATCCGGCATCGCGCTGCGAATCTTCGCGATCTTGTCGCGATAGTGCCAGGGGCGATACTTGCGATGCATGCGGCGCAACACCGCGTCGCTGCCCGACTGCATAGGCACGTGGGCATGCTTCGCGATTCGTGGCGACGATGCGACGAGCGCGATCAAGTCGTCGGTCCAGTCCATCGGCTCGACGGAGGAGATGCGGAGTTTCTCTAGACTCGTTTCACGGAGGATACGGTTGATTAGGCCTTCGAGAGAGGCTGGCGAACTTCGCTCGCCCGGACAGCCGGGCGCGGCCGCCCCTACATGGTTCTCGGTTGCCCCTGCATCGTTCTTGGTTACGCCTGACAGATCCCGTCCCCAGCGGCCGAGATTGATGCCGCTGATTACAACTTCGCGGTATCCGGCGTTTACCAGTATGTTGACTTCCGAGATGATCCGCTCTGGAGGCATCGAGCGGCTCTGCCCGCGGACGAACGGAATCACGCAGAAGGAGCAACGGTTGTCGCAGCCGTCCTGGATCTTGAGGTTGGGGCGCGTGCGTTCGTTTGCGGCATCGAAGACGGGAGCGGCGAGGAGTTCTGTGTGAGCGAAGATGTCGGAAACGAAGATTGAGTTCGCCGTTCTCAGTTCTCGGTTCTCTAGCTGCGACAACGACACGAACCCGGAATCCGTCCCGGGCGCGCTGACAGAATTCCTTAGAGCAATCTCAGCCAGTTGATGCTTGTGGGAATTCCCAACCACCAGGCTTACACCCGGCAGCGCCGCTATCTCTTCCGGAGCCCGCTGTGCGTAGCATCCGGTGACGATGATGCGGGCATCTGGGTTTTGCCGGCGCACTCTTCGAATCGCGGCGCGCGCGTCCTGGTCCGCTCCCGCCGTGACCGTGCAGGTGTTGAGAACTACAATCGAGGCGTAGGCAGGAGTCGAAACGCGGGCAAAGCCTCTCTCCTCGAACTGGCGTTCGAGGGCAGCGCCGTCAGCCTGGGTAGCGCGGCATCCAAAGTTTTCGACAAAGAATCCGGGCACACCCTAATGTTATCGCACGGCGTAACAACACGTCTGGCGATCAACCTCAGGGATCACGCCGAGGCTTGTGTTCGGCGTGACTGAAAGCACTCCCGGCAAAACACCGGGCGTCCTTGCGTAGGCCGGAACGGAACGGTCGTTTGCTTTCCGCATCCCGAACAGGTGGCCTGGGTCTCGACTTTAGTAAAGCGATGAGTCTGTCCGGGCGAAGGTACTGCGCCGAGCACGGCGACTCGTTTGGTCTTGCAGGCTTTGCAACGCTTAGGTTCGTTCTTGAACTGCTTGTCGTGGAAGAAGAGCTGCTCTCCGGCGGTGAAAACAAAGTCACTTCCACAGTCAGTGCACTTGAGCATCTTGTCCTGAAATTCCATTGAGGATGGCTCCCTTCAGCCCATCTGCGCGCCGCACGTGCGCAGATGTAGCTGCGGCATAGGCCGAAAATTCCCCCTCGGACTGCCCCTTGGACTCGGCCCGCCACGCTCCTGTGTTCTGGCGTGGATAATGCTGGTGATTACAATGCCGGGAAAGCTGGTGAGTTATGAATGATCCCTGGTGCAGCTCAAAGTTGGTGGGGGCCAGATTCGAGCAGAGCCGCCCCGGGAGGGAGCGGCCCTTTCATGCGTTAATCTTTCCTGCGTTGATTCTGCGTGTTAGTCCTGTTCTTTACGCGTCTTCTTGCGTGCCCGCTTGCGGGCCAGCGCAGCCTTCACGCGCTTCTTCTCGCCGGGCTTCAGGTAAAAGGAGTGCCGCTTGACCTCCTTGATGATGTCTTCCTGTTGCACCTTACGCTTAAAACGACGAAGAGCGTTCTCGAGGGATTCTCCCTCTTGAAGCCGTACTTCTGCCAAACTTACACACCCCCAAACTCGTCCTGCTGGACGAATATTTATGACAAGGTTTTGACACTAAGTCAAGGGGAGCGGAGAAAATCTCGGAAAAACCGCGCCATTTTGGGCCCAATTTGGCCGAAAATGCAGGGTTAGTTTGGGCTGTCGTTTGAGTGTGCAAATTGTTGCATGGTGCGGGGCGCCGCGAGAAAAAACAGGAAGATCGCGCTGGGCCATAGCTGCAAGAAAAGCCGATTCAACGAGTTACGCAGGTGCCAGAAGATATCGTAAGGAGTGATCAGGTAAATCAAAAAGTACCCCGCAAGCATTACGCCCATGGTTATCCCACAGATGTTGCGTCCCACTCGCTCCGGATCTTCCTTGGGGCCAATCCCCAAAAAATAAAAAACCGGAAATATGAGAGTGCCGGGAACGACCCACCAGTTTCCAAAGCGAAGGAGACTCTTCGCATACCAGCGAAACACGATCCAATATCGGCTTGGCTCAAGCATTTTGTGGAAAGCCAGCGCGATGTCAGGGAAGAGATCGCCGCGCGGAGCAACCGAGTGTTTGAACCAGAAGATTAGAACGAGCGCGGGAACAAGCCCGATGAGGAAGGAAACGAATCTTCGTGCGTCCACTGAATCTTCAAGCGGGTCGTCATGATTGCGATTCTTTCGGCGGCGTGCGCGAGGGAGCATCAGCAATTGTGAAATAACCAGCGCAAAAACGAAGAGCAGTCCTTCATTCTTGGTCCATGCCGCCAATCCCGCGGCTAGTCCGCTCAACGCGAACAATCCCGTGCAGACATTTGAGTTTTCGCTTGAAAGCCGATGGCCGAGGCACAGTAGTGCAATCGCGGCGAGAAAAAAGAACGATAGCGGCACGTCGGCATATTGTGCAGTGCCCTGCTCGATGAAGAATGGCGTGGCCAGCAGCACAAGGCCGCCGAGCAAAGCACTTGTGCGTCCGCGCAAGATTGCAAGAGACGAGAAGAGCGCAGCGACTGTGCTGAAGGTAAACGCAAATCCGATTGCGGCTGGAACGATCTGACTTTCGTGGCCAGGATAGCTCCAGAAATGCGCGATGGCCGACGGCAGGAGAAGGGGATAGTCGGGATGTGACCAGGGAATGAGCGAGTTGAATCCGTCGCGCCAGCCCGCACCGCCGCGAAACAGAAAACGGGCGTGAAGATTCCAGATTGAAAAGGCATCCCAACCATCGCCATTGGGATGGACGAAGCAGCGGAGGATTGCAGAATAGATCGCGGTGCAAAGGGCTATAGCGAACGCGAATTTCAGAATCGTGTAAACCGGCGATTTGTGTTCATCTTCATCGGGCGTTTGCAGCACAACGGGAGCGCGCATGCGGAGCACAACGTAAGCAATCAGCAGGAGAATAATAACCACGACATCAATCATCCACAGCGTGTCGATGCCAACAGCAAGACCTACAAGGTCACTGGCTGAAAATACTCCCAGGCCAAAACCAGCAGCGAGCGAGAGGCGCAGCAACAAGCCGTGTGGTGCGGCGCGCGGCAGTGCGAGACCAACAAGCAGGTACCCCGTTGCAAAGCACAAAACGATCGCCGTTCCAGCCGCCATTTACCTGGCTTCCTTATTGGAGAAGAGCAGCACGCCGTCGCCGAAATCCCTTACAACGTGAAGTCCAGGTGGTGATGCAGGGTTCTGCGCGGAAAAGTTTCCAATGACGAGAGAGTGATTGGTGGATCGATCGAGTACGAGCGGCGCGAGCGCGTATTGGGTTAGGTAGTAATCCGCAAGGCCGGCATCTCCGGGTTCACCGATGTAGCCAAGGACTCCCCGCTCGGGCAGGGATGATTTCAAAGCCGCGAAACGCTGATCAGAACGCTGAGCGATGTCATCTGGAGTCAGGCGCGCGAGGCTGGGTGATTTCACTGCCATCCGCGCGCTCGAAAGCAGGCAGCAGAAAACGACAATCAAGATCGCGGCGTCATTGCGTTTTGAAACATGGCCAGCATCGGCGGGGAGAACCATGATCAGGCTACCTTCCCGCGCAGCACCGTGACGGACGCTTTCGGCAAAGTCACTGATTTAGTTTCGGCATTCAAAGTTTTCGTGACGGGTGGATCATTCGGCTCGGGATGCCCATGCGGACCGTCTGACTTCCACATGTATTGCTCGCTACCGAAGGTCACCATCGAGATAGGGCCGGAGAATCCGCTGCCCGCGGCCTGATCGAATGCGATCTGCACCGCGTGTGCATTGGACTGATCTTTGTTGACGAGCATGAGCGACCACTGGCCATCAGGACGCGACACGGCGTAGGCCGTGATGAGCGTATGGCCGGCGCTGTCTTTCAGGTCGCACGATGAGGGGAAGAGCTTGTGCGCTCCCGCTCGGTGCTGCACCCACTCCAGATTGATCAGGCGGCTGGCGTGGTATTGCGCGGTGAAAGTCTTGACGTTCAGCTCTTCGTCGGCGACATAGTTGCCATACGTGCCGAAGCCGTGGCATCCGCCGCGAAGAGGTTCAGGCTGAATCGGAGAATGATAGTAAACGGCCCCGCCCGCGGTAAGAAACGCGCCGACGCTGTCGCAGAGCCAGAGCGCGGAGAAAATGTCCACCATCTGCTGCGCGTTGCCGTAAGTCACGTTGCTTTCGGTGTTCATCAGAGGGACGTTCGCGGGAACGCCGTCCTGACGCCAGACGTCAAGGATGTGGCTGATCAGCTCCGGCTCCCGGTAAAGATCGGACCAGACGATCTCGCATGGCGGATACGGATAGTGTTCGAAGCTCACGAATGCAAGATCGGAGAGCCGATTGCGGCCCTTCAAATAGTCAATGAAGCGGCCAAGCCAAGACGTGCGGCCCTGCGCGTCAGGCCAGACTGTGATGTCTTCGTTCACACCTTCGAAGACCGGACCGCCAAGTTTGAGATTCGGATCGACGCGATGCATCGCGGTCGCGAATTGCAGATATAGCTCGGCGTAGTCTTCCGGCAGCATGTACTGGCCGTCGGGCTCTTCGCCCATTTCGACATAAGAAATCGGATAGCCGCGCTTTTTTAGATAAGCCATTTGGGCAGCGGCATCGTCGGGCGTGCCATAGAGCAGCGACACGGGAATCATCGCGGGCAGATTGTTGGTGATGCCGCTGGTAAAGAAGAGATCGAGACCGGTCTGGTCTCCGTGCATGTCAATATCGGATTCAGAATGCCACGAGTCGATCGAGGAACAAAACGTAGGCGTCTGGTTCTGGTCGGCGCGGTGTTGGACCAAGTCAACGAATTCTCCCGCTGGCGTGACCGTGCCCACGTAAATTTCACGAATTGCATAGCCAGCGGCGCTGCGCGGGTCTCTCGGATCATGAG
The DNA here is from genome assembly GCA_036268025.1 of Candidatus Sulfotelmatobacter sp. Classification (GTDB taxonomy): domain Bacteria; phylum Acidobacteriota; class Terriglobia; order Terriglobales; family Acidobacteriaceae; genus Sulfotelmatobacter. Next base: position 15,055 of record DATAUY010000069.1, read on the forward strand.
TCGCGCCGGGGCGACTGTCCAGGGTGTTCGATGATTCCGTCATCCAGATGCGGAGATAGCGAACTGGAACCGGTACAGACGAGAGTTGCAGAGTAACTGTGCCGCCTGCACCGTCGTTGACGGCGCCATTCGGAAAGACAGTCCAAATGCCGGATGTGGGGCGCTCCATGGGATTTCCACCGGACGAATCTTCACTGCCCTTCTTTTCGGTCGCCCAATGTTGCACTTCGTACGCTCGCGCGTACGGATCCATCCATTCAATACGAATGTGAGAGACAGGTTCGCGCCCGCCAAGATCAATCACGACCCATTGCGGATGCGCAGAATCCGGCTTGCCAGTGAACTTGCTGCCGAGATAGGGATTGCTTTTCCAGTACGTCTCCGGATTTCCGTCGGTGAGGCGCGAATAGCCGTGCTCGGCGCCGCCGTTGCGCGTGTGCCCCCGGTGAGGCAGCGGGTATCCGTAGGAATGGCGGATGGGGTCTTTGAGCTCGCTACTGCCGGTGAAGTATCCACGCTTGTTTGTTGCGTCGCTCCAGGTGCCATTTGGGTTCCAGTGCCAGGCCCCGATCGAGAGTTCCGTATTCTGCCGGTACGTGATTGGGCCCCATCCGGCGGAGAGGCATTGCTTGACCATCGGCTCGGTATAAATCTTCTCGACGACGTCGTGCGAGAGGATGTCCATCGAAGTGCCGAGGGCTTGGTCGGGGTCGAACGAAATGGGTGTTGCCGGCGAAGAAACGTGGACGGTTGAAAGCTGCGGGTTCCTGTCACCGGACCGGGGGATGCCTGCCGCCGCTTGAAGCGTAGTTGGAACTATCGTGAGCGCGGCTGCGGCTGAGACCGAGCTCAGAAACTCCCGGCGAGAGATGGCAGAGGTTTTCACGGGTCGGCGGAAGTATACCCAAAGCAAACGTGGCCCGCTCTCGCTACCTCGCCAAAGGCAAGCCGGGCTACGCCCGGCGGACAGCCGAGGGCGGCTGTCCCGACATGTGCGATTGCCTGGCGACAGTTATCAGAAAATGAATTTTGCCGCCAGTTGCACCTGCCTAGGAGCGTAGGCCGCGTTCGGCTTCATGAAATTCGTCGGCAATTCGTAGTAGCCGGGATACTGCGCGACATTCGCCGTGACATAGTTCTGCACGAATGTGCTGGCATCCGCCATCAGGCCATTGGAGGTGATTGCCATGCGCTGATTATCGCGATTGAAAAGATTGAAAGACTCCGCCATCAAGTTGAGCTTGTAGCGCTCGCGGAACCGGATCGTACGTGTCAGGCGGAGATCTACCGTCGCGTAGTCCGGGCCGGTGAAGGCGTTGCGGCTGTAGCCGGGAAGGCGGTCGTTGAGGTCGTTGCCGTCCTGGTTGGGGTCTCCGGCGACGGTAGCGTTGAAGGGACGTCCTGAGCCATAGTTCATCACCGACGAAATTTTCCAATCGTTGAAGAAGCGGCCGGCGATCTCATGGCTGCGATGGAATGGCCGCAGCTCAGCCGAAATCGCCGCGACCAGGCGCTGGCGCTGGTCGGTCACGCTTGGTCCGCGCTCGGCGGAGGGATTGTACGAGTCTTGTACCGTCGCGGGCTGTCCTGCCACGAGGGCGTCCTGCCCATCGTCAATTGCGCGAGCGTAGGTGTAGGAGAAACGCAGATACGCCCCCCGTGCCACCCGGCGATTGATGCTGAGCGTCCCTCCGTTGTAGTAGCTCGACGCCGCGCTTTGGAATTCGTCGATCGCTCCCAGTTGCGAGATCGGCCGTGCCAGAGGATTGACGCACGGAGGAAAGGGACACGTCAGCGACTGCTGGAATTGCCATGTGGAGAATGAAGCCACCATGTAGTACGCATTCTGGAAGCTCGATCCGGTGGGATCGAAGATCGGATAGGTCAGGTTGGTTGGCGCGGGAAGATTAACGTCGAGGGCGCGGATCAGGTGCTCGCCGTGAACGCTCAGCGCCGAAAGTGAGACGGTGGTCCGGTTCGGAAGTTCCTTCTCCAGCGTCAGGCTCGCCTGCTGCACGCGTGGCGTCACGAAATTGCTGGCGAATGCCGAGATATCGCTGGTTACGCCCTGGGTGAATCCGCTCGGCAGCGAACAGTTCGCCGCGTAGAGCGCACACCGCACCAGCGGATTCGGATAACTGGGAAATACCTGATGATCGTAAAAGTCGTTGTTGTTAAGAAAGACCTGCGCGTCGCTAATGCCGTTTTCGGTCTGGATCACGGAATTGTAGATCTGCGGAATCCGCACGTAGAAGATTCCGTATCCCCCACGGATTACCAGCGGATGCTCGTTGCCGATCGAGTAGGCGAACCCTGCGCGCGGCGCGAAGTTGTAGGGCTGGAATGGAACCTTACCTGAGGGCGGGAATAACGGGTTTGAAATCAGGCCAACCGTGGTGAAGGTTTGTAAGTCCCAGCGCGCCCCGAGATTCAAAGCCAGGTGATTCGTCACGCGGATCGTGTCTTGCGAGAATGCGGCGTATTCGTGAGTGTCCGGATGCGAGGTCGAGCTGCCGAAGTTTTGCAAATAATAGTGCGGGACTTCATGCGCGTATGCGCGAAGCGGCGTCAGTTCGAGGCCCGCTTCCTGGGGCTGAAAGCTAAACGGATTTACCTTGATGGGATAAAAAAGATACTCCCCGCTTTGCTGGCTTGGGAAAAAATCATAGATCCAGGTTAGCAACGCGTCGCCGCCGAACTTCCACGAGTTGCGGCTGCCCTCGAAGCTTAACGTTTCCGTTGCATGCATGCGATGCTCGCGTGTCTGGCGCGGAAGAATATTCGAGCGCCCCATCGCGTCAAGAATTCCGGGAATTTTGGCCAGCACGTCGCTGCTGTTGCTGTAGGACTGTTGCTGATCGCGCGAAAACTGCGCGCGCATGTGGTTGATGAGGCGGGGAGTGAATCCGCTGGTCAGGGCAAGATTCGCCGTCTCGGTCGCGACGAGCTCTTCTCCGTTGTTGTTGTTGGCGTCGTACGTGACCGGGCTGCCGGGGTCGAGAAAGACGTTGTTCGATCCCCAGTAGCGTGTGGTGTTGACGCGCAACGCGAGCTGATTGCGCGGCGTGAGGTTGATATCGAGCTTGCCGTAGGAAGAGTTGCCGATCTGCGCTGCGGGATATTCTCCCGCCAGCGACGTGAGCTGCGCCGCGGCGGCGAACACCAGCGCCTGGTCGGTGGCTTCGTAGTCGCCGGGGACGATTCCATTGACGGGTTGAGGGATTACCTGTGCACTTCCGTTCAGAAATTCGACGACGTTGGAAGCATGGAAGATGTGTTGATCGAATCCAGCGAAGAAGAACGCCTTATTGCGCTTGAGCGGCCCGCCGATGGTGCCGCCGGCCTGCTGCTGCCGGTTGTGGGGCTTAAACGCGAGGAACGGGTCGGACGCACCCAAGGAACTGTCGCGAAGGTAGTAAAAGGCCGAGCCGTGCACATGGTTTCCGCCGGATTTTGTCACCACATTCACGACCGCGCCGCCGGATCGTCCCTGCTCTGCGCCGTAGGAATTCGACGATACCCGGAACTCCTGTACGACCTCGGTAGAAAATGAAAATGGCGTGCGGTAACGCCCGCGGGCCTGCGCGAAGAAGGCATTGTTGTAGTCGCTGCCGTCTACGAGAAAGCTGTTCTGGTATCCGCGGAGGCCGCCGAAGGAGAGATCACCATTCGTGGATGAGGTCAGGCTGCGCGGATCTTGCGTGACTCCCGGAGAAAACAGCGCCAGGTCTGAGAACCGGCGGCCATTGAGCGGAAAGTCGGCGAGTGCGCGTTCATCGAGCAGGGTCGAGACGGCACTGGGCTGGGTTTCGACCGCATTGGGAGCCGCAGAGACAGTGACTTGTTCTTCTGCTCCTGCGACCTTGAGGTGGAATTCGAGCTGCGCGATTCCACCGACATCCACGTGCAATTGTGGTGTGACCTCCGCCGACATGCCCTGCGCTTCGACGCGGGCCGAATAGTCCCCCGGCGGCAACTCGAGCGCGAATTCGCCCTGCGTGTCGCTCGTAGCCGTGTAGCGTGCACCATTCCCAAGGTTCACTACGGCGATAGAAGCCTGGGGAACGCGACTGCCGCTGGAGTCGAGCACGACGCCGCGCAGTGTTCCATTGGCGGGGTCCTGGCTGATCAGGAATGCTGAGGTGAGCATCAAGAAGAAAAAAATGGGAACGGCGAGCTGACGCCTGCGCGCAGAAGGCATGGGTCTCCTCAGAATGCGAAATGAGGCTCGGAGGGAACCCGGAGCGCGTTAACCGGACGCACCGCGGGGTGGGAAACCCGTACCTGTATAGCACCTCATTCGGATCAGGTTGCCGATTTCAGGGAAACTATTTTGAAATCATTCCCGTAGTGGGAATGGAAGGCAAGAGCTTCACCACAGAGGCCCCAGAGGGTCACAGAGGAATTGTCGCCAGTGTCGCAGCTTGAATCTCGTGCAATCCCGAGAGAATGTCATCCTGAAGCGAGCGTCAGCTCGCTGAGGGGACCGTACGATGCCCGAACCGCGCCACGGCAGCGGGCGAGGGCATTCACACTGCATGAAGCGCGGGCTTTCTTCACGAGCGCTTCGCGGCCCTTCCACTTACGTAAGGTCCCTCGCCCGGCTATCGCCGCGCTCAGGAGGACACGACTGAAATAGCATCGACAACCAAGCTTCACAACTGCCATATTCTCCGCCGCCTTACGCCATACCGCGCTCTCGTGTTATTTTCAAACTTCTCGACATTCAGCATGATTCGCTCCTACAAAGGCGCAAAGCCAACGATTCCTGCTACTTGCTACGTGGACGAGTCGGCGCAGATTATTGGCGATGTCGTGCTCGGAGAACACGCCTCGATCTGGATGAACGCTGTGATTCGCGGCGATGTCCATGAAATCCGCATCGGGGCCAACAGCAACGTGCAGGACAACAGCGTGCTGCATGGCATGAAAAACCAGTACGGCGTCTATCTGGGCGAGTATGTGACGGTGGGCCATTCGGTCACGTTGCACGGATGCGTGATCGAGGACCGATGCCTGATCGGGATGGGGACGATCATCCTGAACGGCGCGAAGATTGGCGCGGGATCGATCATCGCGGCCGGAACGCTGATTCCCGAGAAGACGATCGTCGAGCCGGGATCGCTGTGGATGGGTTCTCCTGGGAAATTCCGCCGCAAGCTCGACGAGAAGGATCAGGAGACGATCCTGCGGTATGCGCGAAACTATCAGGGATACAAAGAAGAATATTTGAAGGAGGTAAGAAAATTGTCATCCTGAGCGTAGTGAGACGCTCACGAAGTCGAAGGACCCCGCGCTTGCCGGCGCCGGGCACGGAGTCAATGCATCTCCCCATGAACTCGGAAGTGCATCGTAAAAACACTTGCGAGGTCACGGGAGTAGTTGAGCTGAAAGGGGTCCTTCGACTCCGCTCAGGATGACAGAGCGCAAAGTTTTGCTGGCAACTGAGAACTGTTTCCAAATGATCAAAGCAGCCCGAGGAACTCGAGACATTCTGCCGCCCGATACGGCACTGTGGAACTTCGTGGAAGCGACGGTGCGCGATGTGTTTCGCGCCTACAACTTCCAGGAGATCCGCACGCCGATCTTTGAATCGACGGAGTTATTCGCGCGTGGCGTGGGTGAAGAGACTGATATCGTCTCGAAGGAAATGTTCACATGGGAAGACCGCGGACGCGCAGAGAGCGACAAGGGCCAGTCGCTTACCCTCCGTCCCGAAGCGACTGCGGGCATCGTCCGCGCCTACATCGAGCACAAGATGTGGGACCGTGGGTTGAACAAGCTTTTTTGCATCGGCCCAATGTTTCGCCGCGAGCGCCCTCAGAAGGGACGTTATCGGCAGTTCTATCAAATCGACGCTGAAGTGATCGGGCCAGAATCGAGCGGCAGCGCGGCGCCCGCGCGCGATGCCGAAATTCTTGAGATGTTGACCACGCTGCTCGCTCGCCTTGGCATCAATGACTGGAATCTCGAACTGAATTCCGTCGGCTCGACCGAGGAGCGTGTGAAATTCAACGACGCGCTGCGGGTTGCGCTTGAGCCGCTGAAAGACAAACTCTGCGGCGACTGCCAGCGGCGGGCGGTGACGAATCCGTTGCGTGTACTCGACTGCAAAGTTCCCGAAGACCAGCCGATCATCGACAAGTTGCCGCGCATCAGCCAGTTTCTTGATGAAGAGAGCAGGAAGCACTTCGCAGAGGTGCAGGAGATTCTGCGGGCCGTCGGCGTGAAGTTTCAGATCAACGACCGTCTGGTTCGCGGCCTCGATTACTACACGCGCACCGCGTTCGAGTTCACGCATGGCGCGCTGGGAGCGCAGAATGCGATCCTCGGCGGAGGACGCTACGACGGCTTATCAGAGGCTCTGGGGGGGCCAAAAGCTCCTGGCATTGGCTTCGCCATCGGCGAAGACCGCCTCGTCATGACATTGCAGGAGAAAACTCCAGCCGAGAGCATCGTTCGCAAGCCGGATGTGTATATCGCGCCGATGGCTGGCATGAATGCCGAAGCCGCGAAACTGGCTCGCGAGCTGCGGCGTCACGATCTGGTGATTGAACTCGGGGACGACAGCTTTCGGCTGAAGAAATCGTTTGAAGCGGCGGCCAAGGCGGGGGCGAAGTACATTTTGATCATCGGCGAGAACGAAGTGAAGACCGGCGCCTTTGCGCTGAAGAATCTGGCGACCGGGGAGCAGGTTTCAGTGCCGCTTCAAGAGTTGGCGGCGAGAATTCGGAAATAATACGGTTTGCCGCCAGTCGAGGCTTCTCTTTGTGGCCACACGTCGAGCTTATTGCTATTTATTTCAATAAGATAACTGTCATGACGCTTACGTATAGACAAAGGCGTCATGACGATGTGTTCCTGTAGGAACATTGCACCAAGGGTTCTAACTGGAGATTCCGAATGAGAATCACGCTGGCTCTCACCCTCCCTCTGTTGTGTCCCATGATCAGCTTCGCCGCTCCCCGCCAGGGCACCGCGGCTGAGAAGCCGCCGACTGCTGTCGAACAATCGGCGATGGATGCCGAGAAGGGCTTTATCGCCGCCGCGAAGAAGGGCGATGTCGCCTATTTCAAACGCACGCTGACCGACGATTTTTCTTTCGTTTCTTTCGACGGCCAGCTCTACGAGCGCCAGGACATGATTGATCAGTATGGCGATCCTGGCACGGACATTCTTCCCTA
>DATAUY010000070.1:0-20789 GCA_036268025.1 Candidatus Sulfotelmatobacter sp.
GGGACAATCACGACCTTCCCCGCAGTTTCCAGAATCGCAGCTGCTTCTTCCGGCGTTGCGCTGCGCACGACCCGTTCTTCCTTGACCGCGGCCGCCGAAGTCTGCACCTGCCCGAACGCTCCGAACATCACGTTAGTAAAGGAACGATTCATGGCCTTGCACATGATCACCGAAAGAACAAAGCCGGACGACCCGTCCAGCGCGCCCGCGACAACCAATACCTTGCTGTTGAGGACAAATCCCAAAAGCGCCGCTGAAAACCCTGCGTAGGAATTCAGCAGAGAAATGACCGTCGGCATGTCGGCCCCGCCGATTGGTGTAACCAGAAGTACGCCAAACAGAAGAGCCACGATCACCATGATCGGAAACAAGAGACCGTTGGCAGGATTCACGACAAGAGCGATTGCAAGGCCGAGCGCCGCCGCGAGAACCGAGAGGCTGACGATGTTCTGCCCGCGATAAACAATCGGCCGTTGCGGCAGGATTTCCTGTAGCTTTCCTGCGGCAATCACGCTGCCTGTAAACGTGAGCGATCCAATGATAACTTCGAGCGCGATCTCGCCCATTTGAAACCGCGTGACCGGCGCGGTGCCGACGTAATATTCCGCGATGCCGATAATCGCCGCAGAAAGAGCGCCAAATGCATGGCTCAACGCGGTCCGCTGGGGCACGGCTGTCATGTGAACCATCCCGAGTGGAATGCCCACGCCCGCGCCGATGATCAGGGTTACGACAATCCAGCGGTACTGAACCAGTTCGGGATTGAGAAGCGTGGCCCCGACTGCCAGCGCGGCGCCAATCTCCCCTGCGAGGACGCCCCAGCGTGCGCTCGCCGGCGAACTCAGAAATTTCAGAGAAAGAATGAAGAGGACGACCGCGGCGATGTAAGCGAAATCCAGATACTGCTGCAGTTCCAGCGTGCTCATGATTGCTTCGACCTGCCCGACTTGAACATGCGCAGCATACGGTCTGTGATCACGAATCCGCCGACCATGTTGCTGAACGAGGCGGCTACGGCAATCGCGCCGAGCACCGTGGTCAGTCTGGTTTCGTGACGCCCTGCGATGATGATGGCCGCGACCACCACGATGGCATCGAGGGCGTTCGTCAGCGACATAAGCGGGGTGTGCAACAGTGGCGACACGCGCTTGATCAATTCAAACCCGACAAAGCCGGCCAGGATGAAAACGTAGAGATTAGAAATAAAATCTGCTGGCATGTTTGTTCCTTCCCTTCCCTGGAAGCGGATCGCTTAGCTGAACAACGTCACTAGGCGCTGGCGAGCGCCGGCAGTTTGAAAAATTCGCGTACGCGGGCGTTCACAATTTCGCCGTCATGCGTGATCAGCGTCTCCCGCACAATCTCATCCTGCAAATTCATCTGCAGTTTGCCGTCTTTCACCATGTACGTCAGGTATGTCGTGAGATTGCGGGCGTACATCTGGCTGGCGTGATACGGAACGCTGCTCGCGAGATTGATTGCTCCGATGATGGTCACGCCATGTGCAACTACGGTCTCGCCAGTGTGTGTGAGTTCGCAGTTGCCGCCGCGTTCGGCTGCGAGATCAACGATGACCGATCCCGGCGCCATTCCTTTGACCATTTCTTCCGTGATGAGAACAGGCGATTTCTTGCCGGGGATCACAGCCGCGGTGATGACGATGTCGCTCTCGGCGACCACTCGAGTCAGAAGTTCGCGTTGCCGGGCATAGAAAGTCTCATCCTGTGCGGTGCCATAGCCGCGAGCATCTTGCGCGTTTTGTGCTTCGATGGGGAGTTCGACGAATCGTCCGCCCAAGCTCTGCACCTGTTCCTTTGCGGCTGGGCGCATATCGTAGGCGGAGGCGACCGCGCCGAGGCGGCGCGCTGTTGAAATCGCCTGAAGTCCGGCGACACCTGCGCCGATGACAAACACCCGGGCTGGCGTAATGGTTCCTGCGGCAGTGGTCATCATGGGGAAGATCTTCGGGGAAGTTTCGGCTGCGAGCAGCACGGCCTTGTATCCGCAGACGGTGCCCATAGACGACAGCGCGTCCATGCTTTGCGCGCGCGTAGTTCGTGGCATGAGTTCGACAGAGAAGGCGGTCACACCGGCCTGCGCGATTTGCTGAATTACTTCCGCGGAACCAAACGGGCGCAGGAAACCGACCATTGCCTGGCCGCGGCGCATCAGTGCAAGATCGGCCTTGCCGGTGGCATCGTTCGATCCGTAACAGAGGACCTGAGTGACGATGTCTGCCCTTTCGAAGGCTTCGGCGCGATCGGCAACAATTTTCACGCCTTTTTCTGCGTAGGCCGCGTCCGGATAGCCAGCCTGTTCTCCTGCGCCAGCCTCGACAATAACTTCCAGCCCCGCTTTCATGAGATTGGGAATGACAACAGGAACGAGTGCGACTCGGCGCTCTCCGGGATAGCTTTCTTTGGGAACTCCGACAATCACGCGATTAACTTCCTTCCAACTCGGCGATATGGCAAACAGAAAACAGTAGCAGATTAGGAGAGGCACTGGAAGGTACAGCCGCCAAGACGGCGGCGCTACGAAAACCGGTAGTGCCAGACCCGCGCTGCGCCGATCAGGTTCGTGTCATCACCGAGCGAGGCTAGCGTAAGCTGTGTCTTGTCGGCGGGCACGAAGCGGCATCCGCCGCGAATGACCGCGCGGATGCGATTCATAAACAGGTCTGCGCTTTTCATTACGCTACCGCTTAGCACGATCGCGTCGGGCGTAAACAGATTAATCAGGTTCGCCAGGCCGAGCCCGAGATAATACGCCTCGTGCTCCACGGCCTGGAGCGCCGCTACGTCACCCTGCTGCGCCATCGCGCAAATTTCTTTGGCGGTAATTCCGGCCCGATGCGGATAGTCCGCGGGCACCCGGCTCTCGAACCATGCAGCCATCGCCGGGCCCGCAGCCAGGGACTCCCAACAACCACGAAAGCCGCAGGAACAAACCGGCCCGGTGGGATCGATCACTTGATGGCCAACTTCTGGGTGCGCACCGTCGACTCCGCGGTAAAGCTGGCCATCGAGAATGATTCCGCCGCCGATGCCCGTACCGAGGGTCACATAGATCAGGCGCTTGCGATTGCGTCCTGCGCCCCACCCAGCTTCGGCGAGCGCGGCGGCATCGCCGTCATTCTCCAGCGCGACGCTCACGTTGAAAATTTTCTCCAGATCGACGACTGGACGCTTGCCGCGCCATCCAGGAAGAAAATCTACATCACCAAACTCGCCGCGCATCGGATCGACCGGACCAGTTGATCCGATTCCAATGCCGGTGATCTCGGCGCCGGCGCCCCGCGCCGTCTCGCGGAGCATATCTGCAATGAGCGAGATGCTCGCGCTATAGCGCTCCGGGTCGGTCGGCGCCTGAACTCTCGAAAGCACCTTGCCCTGGTTATCGACCATTCCGACAGCAATCTTCGTTCCGCCGATGTCAACCGCGCCGATCATAGTGCTGACATCATACGGGATGACTCTGCGTAGAAAGTGATGCGCAGCGCAAATTGCAACACGCGCGGCATGTGCGCTCCAGTCGAGTACAGGAAGTTCGTCGTGCTCACATAGGGATTCACGCCGTTCCATTGCGTGTGATTGAACACGTTGAACGCTTCGGCCCGGAACTGTACGTCCACTTTCTCCGTTGGCTTGAAAACTTTGTATACCGACATGTCGATATTTGTCCGCCCCGGATTGTTCAAACTGTTCCTGCCGGAATTTCCGAACGTCAGGCCCTGCGTTTGCGTGTATGCAGCGCAGTTGAACAATGGCAGGCCTTTTGTGTCTGCGGCGAGCGCCGGGCAACCTGGCGTGGCATGCGGATCTCCGATGATATCGGCATAGGAACCGAGGTCTGTCGTACCATCCGCCACACCTGCGCTGACAAGGCAGTTTCGATGTTTCAAGGTTTCAAAGTAGCAAGCTGGCAAAGTTCGAACTTTTAGAACCGCACGCACTCTCGTCTCTAATCTGGGCGGAACCTTGAAACTTTGTCACCCTGCCACTTGCTTTACGAATACTCCGGCGTGATCGCTTTCGCCTCTTCCAGCGTGAGACGCCGTTTGTTCCTGTACGACAAGTTGGCCATATGCACTGCAATGGCGGACCTGTAGCCGATATCCACGGGAGCGTTCGGCGTGGCGCGAGTGCGAATGCAGTCGATCCAGTTCTGCATGTGGTTACGGTTTGGCGATTTGCCTTTGACCGCTTCGCCATTCGGACGGTTCACTTTTTCCGGCCAATACTGGATGGGGTCCTCGAAATGATGTTCGAGCGTTCCATCGCTGCCTAAGATGCGATCACCCAGTTCGTAGTGCCGATTGCTGAACGTGGACTGCCAGGTAACCACAAGATCTGGAAAATCAAACGTGACGGCAATCGTGTCGGGGACTTCGCGGCCGTCTTTTTCTGAGTAAATGCCGCCAGACATGTAAGCCGCCGAGGGTAGAGGCAGGTCTAGGACGGACATGATCCACGCGATCTGGTGGACCATGTTCTCTGCGCAATTCCCGCCGGAGAACTCCCAGAATAAGCGCCAGTTGATCAGCTTGTAGCCATCGAATCCGGGGTCAGGACGGCCGTTTAGAAACGCCTTCCAGTCCACATTCTGCGCGGTGCAATCCGAAGGAACAGGCCGCACCCATTGGCCTTTGCCGTGAGGGGTATTGCGGCTCATCCAGGACTCAACATGCGTGACTTTGCCCAGCCAGCCGTCTTTGATCATCTGCCTCGCATCGGTGTATGCGCCGGTACTCTCATGCTGCAACCCGATTTGGACAACTCGATCGGAGGCTTTCGCCGCGGCCAGGCATTTGTCGGCTTCAGGAATCGACCATGTCATCGTCTTTTCGGAATAAAGGTCTTTGCCTGCCGCGAGCGTGTCGAGGAAATGCCGGTTGTGGATGTGCAGCGGGCTGGCAACGATCACGCCGTCAATGTCTTTCATGTCGAGCAGACGGCGGTAGTCATCGAGTGTCTGGATGCCCGGTACCTTGCTCTTAGCCTGGTCGCGCCGGCGGCTATAAACGTCGGCCATCGCGACGAGTTCAATGTTCGGAACTTTGACAACCTGGTCGAGCAGATCGTTGCCGCGATCTCCCACGCCGATCATGCCGACGCGTACACGGTTGTTCGCTCCCAAAACTTTCGAGGATGGATAGGCCAATACAGCGGCTCCAATTGCCGCTTGCTTCAGGAAAGTGCGTCGCGTCGCATCGGTCATGGGTCTGCTCTCTTCTGCGGACTACAGTGCATCCGCCTCTTGTAGAAGTTTCTTCATTCCAGCCCAACTCTTTCGAGTCGAATCTTCCGCCGAGCCCTCGCCGCGCCAGTGCGTCTCCAGACTCACGGCAAAGCGATACCCGTCGTGCTTGAGGGCTTTGAACTGACCGGCCCAGTCGATGATGCCGCCGCCCATCGGCGCCCAGTCGTATTTCTTTCCTTTCTTCACGACATCCTTGCAGTGGCAATGGCCAATTCGTTCTTTCGGCAGCAGGCGATACCCGTCGGGATAAGGCGTTTCGCCGCTGGCCGCGGCATTGCCTGGGTCCCAGTTCAGCATGAATGATGGCGTCGGCACAGCGGCCAGCACCTTCATTGCCTCGGCTCCCGTGGCTGTGTTGCACGATGGCTCGTTCTCAAGGATAAGGATCATTCTCTGCTTGGCGAGCTTTTCGGCCGCTTCGCGTAGCTTGTCGTTGATGGCCACCCGATAGGGCGACTGATCCTCGATCCGCCAGAAATCGAAGCAGCGAATACGGTCCGTGCCGAATGCTTTGGCCATTGCGATGGCGCGATCGAGAACTTCATCCTGCTGCTGGAAGGTGAAATTTGCTCCGAACGATCCGGCTTCGCTGTACTTCGACCTGGGCGCGCCCGCCCAATCAGTCTTGAATAGAGGGCTGGCGATGTCGGTAACCTTCAGTTGGTTCTTGTCGAGAATCCGACGGGCTTCCGCGACCTCTTTCTCGTCGAGGTTGACGATGTTCTTCTTCCACATGCCGCGCAGTTCGATCCAATGAAGACCAAACTCACGAGAAACCACTTCGCAAGCGTGACCGAAGTCCTGGGAAATCTCGTCGTTGATCACAGAAACGCGGAAGAGGGACATGGATTCACTTGCAGATGCGAAACGGTTCGTAGCGGTCGCCGCGGTAAGAGCGACAATTCCCGACAGGAATTCGCGTCGGGCCAAAGGGTTGGACATTCCGGCTCCTCAAACTGCGTGGTTTAAGGCAACGAATGGCGTCACAAATTTATCACTATCGAAACCAAGGGTGGTAGTAGGGCGGGATGGGAAAGGGTTGCGTCCAAAACAAAACGCCCCGGACTCCGTTGGAGTCCCGGGACGTCTGTTGATCAGCCCTCCCCCAAGTGCTGCTCAAGAGCTACTCTACTTGCACCCCTTTAAGCCGTAAATGGCCCCCTCGTGCCATGCGCAGAACTAAAGTACTCAATAACTTGCGAGGATTATTATGGGCTTGCGAAGGCAGGATTTAGCTGGAACCGGGCTTTGGACGCAAACTAGCGCGCAAAACAAAACGCCCCGGACTCTGTTGGAGTCCCGGGACGTCTGTTGATCAGCCCTCCCCCAAGTGCTGCTCGAAAACTACTTTAAGCCCAGTGCCCACGACCGTAAATGGCCCCCTCGTGCCATATGTGGCACGAACGGGGTAAGGTGAGAGAAGTATTTCCCACAGCCGGATAGTTCCTGTCCAAAAGCGATCCCAAGCTTCCTCAAGTAGCAACATGCACCCATGGGTACTGGCGGCTTTCCGCCTCCTCGGATGTGTGGTCTTCAAAAGTGCCGCCGCTCTCACAGCGAATCCACGCCGCGAAAACGCGGTAACTGCACTCGGATCGTCCATTCGTAATTTGATCGCTGGTACACCACCCTGCAGAATCAAGGTGTCAACCACTTCGCAGTCAGCAGTTGTCGCCCCTTCCGGAGCAACGGCGCTGAACAAATTCAATTTGGCCGGCTCGAGTCGTGAGGAAGCGATGTTTCATAGGAAAGCAACAATTCTTTGCATCGACGACCATTGGAGTGGCCTCATCGGTCGGAAAGTGCTGCTCGAACAAAGCGGCTATGAAGTGCTGGAGGCTACGGACGGCGACGACGGACTGAAGCTTTTCCGCACGCGGCCCGTGGATGCGGTCGTCCTCGACTACCAGATGCCGGGCATGAATGGCGATGTGGTCGCGGCCAAGATGAAGCGGATTAACTCCAACGTCCCCATCATGCTCTTGTCGGCGTACGGGCCATTGCCACAAAGCAAGCTGGAATCGATTGATTCATTCGTTTCAAAGTCGCAGCCGCCGAACGATCTTTTGTCTTCGCTTCAAAGTTTGCTGGAAGAGCAACCCAAACCGTTCTTCTCCCGCTGGCTTGATCACTGGCGGAATCGAAATCAAGGGGTGACCCATTGAATTTCTTAAAACAACTCCTCCACCGCGGGTGCACGCACCGCTTCTCGTGGCCTCGCGTTGACGAAAACGGACGCCACTACCAGGTCTGCCTCTCCTGCGGAGCAGCCTATGAATATGACTGGCGGAAGATGAAGCGCATGCGCAAGCTCCTGGCAACTACTTTCATGCCGGCCAACAGCTATCTTCAGCACGGCCATTGGACTCAGAACCAGCAGGGCTGACGCTCACCAGTCGCAGGTCGGCCTGGCAAGACCCGTCTGCGGCTACCGAGCTCTGTTTACTAGCCGAAGAATTCCGAATCGCTCGGTAACATGAAAGAAAACCGGGACTGCTCTAGAAGCGTCATAGCGGTACGCGATCTTGAAGCAGACTCACATTATCCACATCGCCGGGCCGCGCCGCACGCGAATGCTTACTCGTCCGAGGCGCGTAGTGGGAAGGTGTACAAGAGAACTGAAAAGGATGGAGCCGACGAGCGGACTTGAACCGCTGACCTGCCGATTACGAATCGGCTGCTCTACCAACTGAGCTACGTCGGCTTTTAACGATTTATGGGAGCCCGAATCGCGTCGAACATCCTCTATCGGAGCTGTCGGCCACATCTCTGGGGGGCAAACAAGCAAATCGCCGACCGCTCACACTGAGAATATCATCGGCACGACGCTAGACGGAAGAGATCAATAATCGTCCGGGTCTGTCAGCGGGCTCTTGTCATTCACGAAGTAATCGGCCTCGAGCGGTGCGGGCACAGTCTGAAATGGTCTTGCCACCAGCTTGAGATTGAAAAACTCGCTTAGATCTGTGCTGGCGCGCGCGTCTGCGAAGTTCAGCGCGCCTTCGGCAATTCCGAAGTTGTGCTCAACGAATCGCAGGACGCTGCCGAAATCCATCCGCTCGTTGCTGATAGTTGCGGCCGGCGTGTACGCGGAGACAAACAGAAACGGTACCCGGAAGCCATACTGATAGTCGCCTTCAACTCCATTCAGAATTGTCGGCGGTTCGTGATCGTACCAGCCTCCCCAGTCGTCCCACGTAATCAGAATGGCCGTGTCGTTCCAGTACAGCTTGCCGTTTGTGTCTTTGCACTTCTTGTTGTTGCCAATCCCGTTCACGATCGAGGCTACCCAGGAGGGCCCTCCACCGGTGTTGCTGTTCGCATGGTCGGAGTTCTTGCCTGATGGTGTGACCCAGGTCACGCTCGCCAGCTTGCAGCTGCTTATATCGGTGAGCACCTTCGAGGGATTAACGACCACGCTGCTGTTCCACTCGGAACCGGTACAATTCCCGCCCGCCGGTTCGCTGGGAACGCAAATATGATCGATGGCATTGGGTGCGGTTACGATCGAACCCGCTCCCGGCGTGTAATACTTCCACGTGAGGCCGATCGACTCCATCAGGTCGGCTAGCGTTTGGTGCTCGAAGCAGGGATAAATCGAGGACGACTTTCCGTTCGCCTCCACCAACGTGACGTGTGAGGTGGAAAGCGCGATGCACCCCGCGATCGTGTTGCCTACCTGAGGAAATACATTGTCCCCTGCAAACGTTCCGGCCGCATCATCGGCCGCGCTGGGCGCTGAAGTCCCGCCAAAAAGAAACTGGTGCGACGGAAATGTCGGTCCCTGGTTCGTCTGGAACATATAGTTCGCCCAACCGTACGAAGTTGCCATTGTGAGATACGGATTAAGGATTGACTTGGAGTTATCGACAAACTTGTAGTGCGGATTCGACGCACAGGTTCCCGTACAAGTCGTATTCGCCGCGCCATCCATACGGCAAACGCCGGTGGTTTTGTTGAGGTCGCAAGTGGTCGTGAATCCATCGTGCGAGTGGCTGACGTCGTAGCTGTTGGCCAGCGCGATGCTCGCCGGCTGTCTGATCCCCCCGGGAGCCGTCTTGTCGAGCCAGTTTTTCGTCAGGATGTCGTACTGCGAGGCACTCGGATTTGTGCTGCACGACGTGCTCTTTCCAAACGGAGACGCACACAGTCCCTGGAACATGTTGTCCGGCGTACGGTTCTCCTGAATGATGATGACAATGTGTTGAAAGTTTGAGATTTGCGCAAAGGTCTGCGCGGTCCAGATGAGACACGAAAGCAGGCAGGCTCGCAAGGGGAACTTCATGGCATCCTCCGCGGAAGAGTGTTGCTTGACTTGCTTTCCCAGGGTCAGGTCGTGCGGGGGGAGAGTGGGCCGGAACTACGAACTCACCTTATCACGGAATCGAACGAAATACGATGCCGAAGGACTCAGGAGAGACTTCTCCTTGCCGTAGCTGTGGGGCTTGGGCTTGTGGCGATGCTAGCCTGCTACATTCCCGCGAGGCGCGCTATGCGCATCAATCCCACCGCCGCTCTGCGTTACCAGTAAAAGCAGTCGAGCCGGAGTTCATGCGGCACGAGCGGCCACGATCACATCGTATTCCTTCTGCGATGGTCCCGGCAGCAGCACCCACAGCGTATAAACCCCGATTGCCGTTCCAAACGGAATGTTGAAGAGTGAAATGAACGCCAGCACCAGCGCAATCACTCGCCCCCAGGATTCACGCTGGATCAGCCCCCATCCGGCGATGAATCCGACTGCGGCCTTCGCAAGGATAACAATGCCGATAATCGTGAGGATCGGTGTAAGAAACTCGGTTGGGACCTCGCGCGGGGCGCCCATCTCGTGGATATGAGGGAACAACGTATTCGCGACCACCAGCAGCACCGCCCCTCCCACAGAGTTAAGCGCCGATATCGCAAGCCAAAGAATCCCAAGCATATGCAGATGTTGCTGCACGCGGCCAGGCATAGATTGAAAGGCCGTGACGGGCGCTACAATCTGCTTGCCGCACTTGCTGCAAAATCCTTGTCCCGGCTGTACTGGGCCGCCGCAACGATCGCAGAACATGACGCCTCCAATTCGTTTCCACACCGACAAGAGATTCCGATGAGAGATACGAAAACATCCCGCAAGAGTTCCGTTAATCCTGCTGGCGAATCTCAGCAAATAAACGAAAAGGCCACCCGGCAACTGGGCGGCCTCTTCTTCAAGGGAGAATAGTTCCAACGGAGGCTAAGCCGTCAAAACTTTCTGCCGAAATCTTATGAGCCGAAAAACTAGGGTGTCAAGCGATTTTTCGGAAATAAATGCCTTTATTTTCAGTTACTTACGAAATACGTAAATAGGGTTCGCAAAGTGTATCAAAATGAGATAAATCAGTCTTGAAGCCGCTGTAAGCCAAGCATTTTAAGGGACTTAAAGAAATTCAAGACCCCATTTCCCGGTCCTAACGGGCTTTTCCGGGTCCATTTTCGGAAGCGCCCTTGACTGTCGTTTCGGTCAGGCGCAGAGAGATAAATTCCATATGCTCGGGGCGATCGAACACCCTGTCAGGATACATTCGCTTCACCAGAATGCGGATTCCTCCGAAAGCGACACCGGCAACGATTGCAAGTCCCGCTAGCACTCCGCAGAGAATCACGATGTTGAGAGTCAGCATGTACAGATCGTGAACTTGTCCGCTCTCGCTCGGCGTGTTCCAGGTAACGCTGGCTTCGTAGTTCACCATTCCCAACAGTGAGTTCGCATCGCTGTCGGAAATGCCGCCAGTTGCGATGGCAACGATGGGCCCAGTGCGCTTGTCGAAGAAAGTGCCTGACCCTCCAATCGTGGATTCTCCCGCTTGTGGTGTTGCCACCTTATGCGCGGCGTCAATGCGGCGCAGATGATCGGCGGCAAGCTGCGGCGTGGGATACGAGATCAGCATCAGCGTCGCTTCGCCGCTCGATGTGCTGTAACGCGCAAACGAAACTTCAGCGCTGGCGCCAAAATCCACTAAATCCGCGGAAATTGGAGGCGCCATCGTATTCAGGGCAACTGGGCCCATCACATATTTTTGTGTGTTTGCAATGTATCCGCGACGCGGCAGAAATTGAATAAATGGCGGTAAGTTGCCATTGTTTCCGCCGGGCTTTGGCAGAGCTCCTGCCAACTCACGCAATTCCGCGCCCGACATTGCCGTCTCCTGGCTGAATTGTGCGTCTACTAACACATCTCCGCGGTAGAACAAGACGCGATTTCCAAGCGATGCTCCTTGATCGCCGATCTGTTCCTTTGTCATGTTCGGCTGCAGATAAAACGTGTAAGCGCCGAATGCGCCGGAAGCGTCGGCGAAGCGCGCGGCGCGAACCTTCAGCGTGCGGCCGTCGTCTCGCGTATACGTGGCTAAGGCGAGATCGGCAAAACGGTACTCCTTCAGCACTCCCCCGTTCGTTGGATCGGCTACAACGGGATCATCACTTGTGTGTGCGGAATCCTGCATCTGCCAACCGCCAAATTGTTGGGGAAGAATCGGCGGCGTCTGGGTGACCTCGGTCTTCGCTGCGATGGCCGCGCCCGGCATACATCCCAGAACCAGCAAAACGACAAAAAAATGGAAGATTTTCATGGTGCGGGCGAGAAACCGAAGGTAACTCTGTTTATTAGACCATAGTCACCGGCGAAAGGTTTCAGAAGGCGGATGCCGTGGATTTGCTCTCAAAGCGCGTACGTATCACTAAGCCAAGGGGCACGTTCGTGTGGGTCATTTTTCTGCTCTTGGCGCGAACGCCAAATCTCTTGTTTCATCAGCATGTTACGAGCTACCCTCCCCGCACGTTGGAGCCATTCACAGGTGTGGATTTTCGGAGCAAAATGTCTGTGGGTGACAGGAATGCCATCGGGCAGTGGATTCGTGAGCCGGCGTCGGGGAAATCGCACCAAAGCGGTCCTTCCCGTAAGAATCAAGGGTAAGGACAGCACGGGCGCGGCTTTCGAAGAGCTGGCACACACGTTGGATGTGACCGCATCCGGTGCGAGGCTGGGCTCAATTCGCCGCGCACTCAACGTGCTCGATGAGGTCACAGTTTTTTTCCGGCAACGGAAACTGCAATTCCGCGTGGTCTGGATAAAGCAACTGAAGGGAACTTCGGAGTTCCAGATAGGGCTACAGGCGGTAATGCAGGAAAAGGAAGCGTGGGGGCTGAATCTCCCGGAGCAGCAGAACGCGCGCGCTCCGCAGATTGCGGCTTCGCAGGCTTCCGGTGGCGCCTAGTACGGCGCGAGGACAAGGGAGGGAGTATGGGTTACAAATTCCGCAATCTTTGGTCAGATGAAGAGGGTCAGGACGTCGCCGAGTATTCGGTGATGCTGGCCGTGATTCTTGTCATTGTCGTGGGCACCGTCCGGCTGATCGGATCCAACGCGAGCAACGTCTTTTCGCAGGTGGGCAGCTCGATTCAATAAAACGATATCCTGTCGAGTGAATGGCCAGCAGATTGAAAGCCTGCTGGCCATTTTTCATTTTTCCGCATAAAACAGATCCCCACCTTTGCCGCGGTTTTTGCGACAAAGGTGGGGATTCTTGATTTCTGAAGCCGGACCCAGCCTACTTGGACCCAGGCTACAGCGAATTCAAGAACGCCAACAGGTTTGAAGAATCCTTCGAGCTGAGACCCTTGTAGCTGGTGATGACCGTCGCTGCATCTCCGCCATGCCTGCGGATCGCGGCGTCGATGGAGGCCGAACCGTTGTCATGCATCAGGCCACCCGCTTTCTTGATTACGTTCGAGAGACCCCACAACGGCGACGACCGCCACATGGTGAGGGAGGCCGCCCCGGTGCCGTGCGGTTGGAACGGAATGCCGCCCGAATCGCTCGATCCCATATCGTGCAGCAGGAAATCTGAATACGGGTTGAAAGTGACGTTACTCAGCGACGGGATGACGGCGGTCTTACCGCCGGACGTCGTCGGGAGCGTGACGTTTTGGTTTGAGGTGTAACTCTTGATGTGGCAGGCGCTGCACCCGATGTTATCGAACACGGTTTCGCCGGCTGTCGTTGAAGAGGTCGGCGGCGCCGGAGCCAGCGGCGCCAGCAGGGCTTCAAACTGGGTCATCTTAATCATGTTGACCTGTTTGGGGTCCTGCGGTGTGTTCTTGTCGGGCTGGCAGTTGTTGGGAAACGACTGTCCCTGTGGCAGGTGCTCACTGGGGTTGAACGCGGACGAGACTCCAAAGAGACTGTTATCGGTCGTAATGCCCAGTTCGTTGAACTCCGCGTTGGCATTGAACTGAAACAGAGTGACCGCATCCAGCTTCTGGCCGAACCTGGCGGGACGAACCACTCCCTTTTCATCCGCAATCATGTTCGCGGTGCCTTTGGGAATGTTGAAGCCCGGACTCGCGGCGGCGTTAGCGAGAATGTCCGAGTCCGAAATGTTGTCAATCAGCCCGAAGCCAAACAATTGAGTCGATCGAACTACGTTCACGACCGTGGCATCGGAAGGTTTCACCTCGTGCGGGAGGTTCTGCGCGAATCCGCCGCCGGAGGATTTCAATCCCGACTTGGTGTTTGTGTAGGTGAATGTGGTGGTGCTGGGCACTTTCACAATCGCGAATTGGCCGTTGTAACTATTGTTTGATACGCCGAGTATCTGCGCAATCTGCCCGACCTTGAATCCATGTGCCGTGGTCGTGGTGATTGTCACAGTGGTGCCAGATTCTGTGGCCCCGCTGGAAGCGATCACCATCTGGTTGCAACCAGGCAGCGTGCCAAATGTGGCGTTCGAGATTCCGTGCAGAACCGGGCCGCCTTCATTCTCAGGAGACGTGCCAGTGCCGTCCAGATAGTTGAATGTGTTGTCCTTGTTCCATTTGCCGAAGCGCGTTCCAGTGATGTTGCTGGTGTCGCCGGCAGTGCCGGTCAGCACGTCAGTTCCGGCGCCGTGGCATGTGAAGCATCCTGTTCTGGTGGAGACCGGCCCGAGTCCCCGGATCGGGTCCCACTTAATGACGAAGTTGTTGTAGCCCCCATTGAACAGGCCGGTGATCGTGCTGTTCAATCCAGCCAGTGGGCCCCCAAATTGTCCAGCGGTTGGTGGCGGTGGTGGTGGTGGTGGACAGGTAGGGCATACCGCCTCTGCTTTCTTGATATAGCGCGAGGGGATTGCCAGGATACAAACCGCGGCCAGAAGACAAAGCGCAAGTGGCGCGAACAAGCGTTTCATTGTGTAGCTCCTGATTTTTTTGACTATTTGCCTTGAGTGATTAAATTCACCTTCGCATAGGGGGGAGGCGCGAAGATTCTTTGCCTGCCTTCGCTGTAGGGGGAGAAGAGCGCGAAGGATTAGTTCTTTTGTATGGCCCTGGAACCCAAATGGTTGTCCGCTAATTTCGCCCGGGAGCGCGGACAGCGTTACTTTTTCACACAGACCCTCACATCGCAGCTTGGGCGCGAATGGCGTGAATGTCAAGGTGAAAGTTTTGGCACGTTGTGGAAATCCAACAGAAATTGTTCCCCAACTTCTATGCACCCGAATTGAAATGCAAGGTAAGGACTGCGAATTGTGTCGAGAGAAAAAAGTTGCACATGAGATGAAGCGACGTTTCCATTTCTCCGGCAAATACGCTAGCTCACCCGCCGCAACTCCCGGGCACCGGCCCCAAACCGGCTCCGACATGCTCACTGGCTTCCTGAGTTTGCGTCTAAGCCCCTCGAAGCTATGA
The DNA here is from genome assembly GCA_036268025.1 of Candidatus Sulfotelmatobacter sp. Lineage (GTDB taxonomy): Bacteria > Acidobacteriota > Terriglobia > Terriglobales > Acidobacteriaceae > Sulfotelmatobacter. The sequence continues at coordinate 14,953 of DATAUY010000070.1, forward strand.
CTCCCGAAAGAACGTTGCAAGTCGGTCGCGAAAATCAGCAATTCAGAATAAGGTGCACATGCCAATCATGGCTCAACAACGCGCCGTTTCCCGTGTCTTTGTTTCCCGTGTCTTTCTTCCCTTCCTTCTTCGAATTTGCTACGCACAAAACCAGCAAACGCTTTCCGTTCCTCCGGACTCATCCCGTTGGGAACTGCAGGAAGAAGCGAAGCCCGCCGAATACCAGCGCCGCAAATGTCTCTTGCTTGACGGAGGCGCAGCGGTCCTCAAAGACTTCGAACTGCATGACGGCGTGATCGACGTTGACGTCGCAACGCCTGCCAAGCGCGGATTTTTCGGGATTCAGTTTCGGATGGCAGACGACGGCACAAACGGAGAATGGGTTTACTTGCGCCAGCATAAGTCCGGGCTTCCCGATGCCATGCAGTACACGCCCGTTCTTAACACCGGAGCGAACTGGCAGCTCTACAACGGGCCCGGATTTACAGGCCCGGTCAACATCCCTAGAGATGAATGGTTCCACCTGCGGCTCGAAGTGGCGGGCGCGCAGGCCAAGCTCTTTGTCGAAGACATGGACAAGCCGGCGCTCATCATGGACGATTTGAAAAGCGGCGTGCGGAAGGGGCAGGTAGCTCTCTATGTCCTTACCGGCGCGACTTATTTCTCCAATTTCCAGATCCGCACTACGGCTGACGTTCCGTGGGAACGTCATCTTCCCGTCATGCCGCCCAATACCCTTACCAAATGGAGCATCTCGCCTTCGTACGATGCTCTTGCGAGAAATTTGGAACGCCCGTTGACCGCCGAAGAAGTCGATGCCATCAAGTGGCAGGATGTCGAAGCGGAGCCGCCGGGCTTTGTGGTTCTTTACCGATACCGTGGAGCTCCGCATTTGAGGGTCACGTTTCAGGGCGACTTTTCTCGGAGGCTTGAGCCGCAACCGGGAATGCAAGTCCTATATGCGCGGACCAATATCGATTCCGACAGTGACCAACCGAGGAAACTCGAAATCGGATACAGCGACGATGTCAGCGTCTTCCTGAACGGAACGATTCTCTATCGCGGCCGCAGCGCCCAGGGGTTTTCGCGATCCCGGATTTCTTGGCATCGTCAATCCCGAAAACGATGCGGTCTACCTGCCGCTGAAAAAAGGCCGCAATGAATTGTTGCTAGCAGTAAGCGAGTTGGGCGGAGGCTGGGGATTCATCTGCAGGCTCGCAGACTTGAGCAAGTAAAGGATGACTCAGCCATGATCACACGACGGAAAGCGGTTCAGATGTTGGGCTCGGCCTCAGCGGCGTTGTGGCTTGCGGCAACCAGAACCGTCGCCTTTGCCTCGGCTAAAGATAAGACAGCGCCGCCGCTCGCGCCCGGAGCGCCAAATTCTCCTCAGCGACTGGCGCTCATTGAGATGTTCCAGAAGCAGTCCGAAGGACTCGAAAAAAAATATGAAGCACGCACATTCAAAGGCGACTGGGTTATGCCTTATCGTTTATTCCGGCCGCAAGCCTCGGGAAAGCTTCCTTTGATCGTCTATCTCCATGGCAGCGGCGGCCAGGGAGATGACAATCTTCGACAACTCGGCCTCGGCAACATCTTCGGCACGCGCGTTTGTCTGCTCCCTGAGAACCAGAAAGCGTTTCCTTGCTATGTGCTCGTACCGCAGTCAAATCGCGGCTGGGTACGCTACGATCCTGCAAAGTTAGAGAAAGATGAATTGGAGATGGTACGGGGTCCCGGACAGGGTGTTGGAATGGTCCTGCAAATCGTCAACGCATTGCGCCACGAATTTCCCATTGATGACCGCCGCATCTATGTCATGGGTCAATCGATGGGTGGGGCGGGCACTTGGAACATTCTTTCCAGCCACCCGAAGTTCTTTGCGGCAGCCGTACCATGCTGCGGAAGCCGCTCCATGGACGACGGCACGGCGTCGATTGAAACAGCGGTCTGGAACTTCCACGGAGAGGCCGACCAGACTGTGCCGGTCTCGCTCTCGCGCGACCGCATCGGAGCGCGACGCAAAGCCGGAGGACATCCTCTCTCAACAGAATATGCAGGCGTAGATCACAACGTCTGGGAGTGGGCCTTCACGGAACCGCAACTCTTGAAATGGATGTTCGCGCAACGCCTCAGTTGAAGCATCTGTGCTAGCATCCTGAGCCATGCTCAAGCTCAAAATGGCTGCCGCCACACTCACGCTCGCGATTTCGTTCTTGACCACATCTGCTGCCGACCTTCCCAGCAAGAAATATCTCAACCTCGCGACTGTCAAAGTGATGATCGCCGCCGCGGAAGCCGAAGCGCTTCGGCAGCATGTGGACATCACGCTTGTCATCGTGGACGAAAGCGGAAACCTGCTTTTCCTCGAACGAGGCGACGGCGTTTCCGTGAACACGCTGCAATGGGCGCAGAAAAAAGCGCGGCACGCGGCCTTCTATCGCAGCCCATCAAAAGATGGCGCGGACACGGTGAGCAAGGGCAACGTCGCCGCACTCGCCTATCCTGACTTCTTCCCCGGACAAGGTGGACTGCCGATTATCGTAGACGGACAACTTCTCGGCGGCATCGCCGCCAGCGGCTCGAAATCTGAGATCGACGAAAAGATTGCCCAGGCCGGGCTCGACGCTCTGAAGAAATAAATTCAGTAAGGAGAGGAATATGAAGCCGGTCGTTTTGCCGGTAGGGCTGTCCTCACTTTGGTCATCCATGCAGAATCCTCCGTGTGGCCTCCGGCTTACTTCTCATTCCCGCATTCTTCTTCAGCCTCACCGCTGCCGCGGCAGCCAGTCCATTCATCCGGGCGGACGTTCCTGTGAAGATGCGCGACGGCGTAACTCTCTACGCTGACCGTCGGTTTCACCTGTTCATTGAAGGCAAAACGCCCCGTGCCGGAGATGCCCGAAGTTTTCAAATTTTTTGTTCAGGAAGGCGCTGCAGATCAGAAGCGCTCATTGCGCGCTGGCTTTTTCGAGCTTGCTCGCCATTTTCACGCCGCTCAACCCGTCAATATATTTCGCGATGCCGCGATAAAGCGAGTCGGCGATTCGCTGGCGGTATTCACCGGTCTCAAGGCGACGCTCGTCGGTGGGGTTGGAGACGAAGGAAATCTCCGCTAGGATCGAAGGCATGTTTGCGCCGATCAGCACGATGAATGGCGCTTTCTTCACGCCACGATTGCGAATGGCTGGACTCTTCGCCGACAGCCCGGTGTGCAGCGATTCCTGCACGTCTCCGGCGAACTCGCGGGACTCTTCGATCTTTTCCTTCAACGCGATCTTCTTCACGAGGTCCTGCAACTCGTAGATCGATTTTTCAGACACAGCGTTTTCGCGCGCTGCCACTTCCAGCGCCTCGGGCGAAGAAGTGAAATTCAGATAGTACGTTTCGACTCCGCGCGCGTCGGCGTCGTGGCTCGAATTCGCGTGAATTGAAATAAATAAGTCCGCCCGCTGCTGGTTGGCGATCGCCGTTCGCGTTTCCAGCGGGATAAATGTGTCGTCCTTGCGCGTATAAACGACCTCGGCTCCCAATCGCGTTTCCAGCATCTTGCCCAGGCGCCGCCCGACTTCGAGCACAAGATCTTTTTCTTCCAGGCCATTCGGACCGATTGTGCCGGTATCGTGGCCGCCGTGACCGGGGTCGATGACGATCTTCCCGATCTTCAGCCCCAGCGCACGAATCAGCGACCGGTTTCCGTGGGCAGTCGGTTTGGCTTCGCGAATATCGAGATCGTCCGTCTTCCGGTTGGAAGCCGCCTTCAGTGCGGCCTTGCCCTTCGCACCGCTGGGAGCGCGGGTTTTTGCCGGCGGCGCGCTCGTGGAATCTTCATCGTCATCGTTATCGACGATTACTTTCGTCGCCGCCGGTGTTTCGCCCGACGCATTCACTTTTCTCGGCAGATCAGGTAAGGGCTTATTCAGTGACGGAACGACCCTTGGCTCAACTTTGACATCATCGCCTACATCCTCGGTCGTGACCGGAACTTTGCGGGTTGCCGCGCGCAAGATTTCTTTCGCGGGCGCTGCGCCTTCATCCGAATCCGCCGTTTCAGAATTGGATTTCGAGCCCGGCTTCGGAGCCGCCTCAACATCGGCGGTCGTATTCGCAACCGATTTCGCGCGCGCATTCTTCGCGCTGTTCTTGCCGTGGATATCCTTGCCGTGAATGTCAATGATCAGCCGGTACGGATTCGGCAGCAGAAACGCGTTGTAGCTGGAAAGATCATCCACTTCCAATACCACACGAGTGCGTCCGGGCTCAAACTGCGCGACCCGGATTTTCTTCAGGAAGCCGTCATCGACATCGAAGCTCTTGCCGACCAGGGTCGAGGCCAGCTTCGTCCCGCGCAGATCGAAGAAGATTCGGTCGGGATTCGCAATCCGCTGTGAACCAAACTTGATTTCACTCTCCAGATCGATTGCCACACGCGTGTAGTCCGGTGTAGACCAATGCCGGACCGCGGTTACCCGTGGCAGATGCGTCGAATGATCGTCGGCAGCCATCGCGGCGTCTACGGGCGAATCATCGTTGTCATCATCCGAATTCCTGGCCTTGGCCTGTTCTGCACTCGGCTGCGCGGCCGTTTTGGCAACCCTCTTCTTAACTGCTTTTTTTTCTGCTTCGGCCTGCCGGTCAAGTTCCACAATTGCCTGCTGCGCGTCCTCGACCAGGCGATTGTGCGGATAGCGGTGCAGAAATTCATCGAAGACCGAGCGCGCCTGCTCGGAGTTATTGAGATCATCCTTATAGATTTCGCCGATTGTGAACAGCGCATCGCAGCGATACCTGCTGCCGGGATACTCGCGCCGCAGAAACTTATATTGCGCGATTGCTTCGTTGAGAATCTTGTCGTCGTCGAAGCGCCGTCCCATCTCGACGAGCGTTTCAGCCACGGCAACGGCACTCGGGTCGGCCTTCGTGGAAGTCGGAGCGCCATAGTAGACGTTCCGGTAGGCGTTCAGGACGCGCTGGTAGTCGCGCCGAGTGCGATCGGCCGGAGGACGGCCGTTTAGCGCCTCGCGCATGCGCTCGGCGGAGGCAAAGCGCTCACGCGCCCACGCCTCGCTGTGATGCGGGCGAGCGTGCGCTATTTGCGGCAGCGCCGCCATCAGCAGCAACGCTCCGAACCGCAGACCAGAACGGCTTAGGGTCATTTTCAAATCGCCGATCCGAACTCGTTCGATCATCCCACGAAAAAACGGCGCCCGATTTCCCGCGCCTCTTGCGTGAGAAGTGGGAATTTTCGTTCCCACTCAAACCTCTACGATGAATCTTCTGGGTCCCAGGAGACTTCTTAAACAGATGCCGCCAACTTAATCCGTGTTGCTGATGTAAAGCACACCCCGCGCATCCCGTTGAACTTTCACAGGATCGCGGTTCGCGCCCGACGGGCGCAGATCGAACCCGCCGTAGTACAGGTTCGTGATACGTCGCACATAATTCTGCGTCTCAGCGTAGCGCGGGACGCCGGCGCTGCGCGCCACCGCTCCCGAACCCGCGTTGTACGCAGCCAGGGTCAAATTCACATCACCGTTGTAATTCTCCAAAAGCTGCTTCAGATGCCGCACGCCGCCATCGATATTCTGTTCGGGGTCAAATGGATTGTTCACCTTGAGCGAGCGCGCGGTAGCCGGCATCAACTGCATCAGGCCAATCGCACCCTTGCGCGAAACCGCATTCGAATTGAAGTTGGACTCCACCTTGATAACGGCCCGAACGAGATTTGGATCCACGTTGTGCCGTGCCGCCGCCATCGCGATTGAGGCGTCGATTTCTTCCTGCGAGAACTGATGCCCGCGGGCATTCGCCGCCACGATTTTGGCATTAGCCGATTG
>DATAUY010000071.1:0-27953 GCA_036268025.1 Candidatus Sulfotelmatobacter sp.
TGCGTCTCAGCTTCGCGAATCAAACGTTCGCGTCGAAGTCGATGCCCGCAACGAAAAGATGAACGCCAAAATCCGCGAGCACGCGATGCAGAAAGTTCCCTTCATGCTGGTGGTCGGCGACAAAGAAGCCGAAGCCGGCAAGGTCAACGTGCGGACTCGCGGGAAAGAAAAGACGGAAGACATGGGAGCGGAGCAGTTTGGGGAGAGAGTAAGGAAGTTGATTGCCACTCGGTCCGCCGAATTGTGAGCTCTCGCCCCTTAGGATAAGGAGCAACGCGTAGTGAGGCATCGGACCCCTGTCGAGCAACTGAAGACTCTCAAACCCGACCTTGATATTTCAAAGGAGCTTGCCCGAACTGAAAGTCCATCTGAGAAAGTCCTTGGCTTTTTCCTACGAATCGTCATTCTTTGCCTGTTCGGTTGGGTAATTTATTTTTTCTACGCTCCGTTGTTCTTTGGAGTGGCCACAGTCCTTCTGCCCGTAGCGGCATTGGTCGGCATCAACTATCTCCTGTTCAGCCGGTTTCCTCGGTGGCTAGGCGGACGGACCCACCAACCAGAATCGGTCGCACGGAGAACAGTTGAGTTGTATCTTTTGTTCGGCGTTGCCGTCGCGCTCGGATCGTATACGCTTCCTAACCTCATAAACCCTAAACTCGGATGGTACTGGCGTGTGTGCCTCGGAATAAGTGTGGGTGTACTCGCGGTAATTACTAGGCGATTCCCATAACTATTAGACCGAAAACAGCAGGTTCCTCGACTCCGCAGGACAATTCGCAAGCGAATCATCCTGCTCCGCTCGGAATGACATGGCTGTGGTGACACGAGATGCGGACGCAGGAGCGGCAATTGAGACTTGCGTTTAAAGGGCACAGCTTCCAGCCGTGCCGTCACTTCCCCAAAAACCGACGCACGGCTCGGCTGAAAGCCCAGGCCTTTCAAAGCAGTTCAGACATCGCACCCCAGCGAAAACCTCAGAGCGGAGCAGATTTCTTCCATCCGCGCAGACCTCAGCTGAGCAACCCGTCTTCCCAATCTTTCCTGAGAAACCGTAACTGCATTGTGCAGATTCACCGCGCAAGGCACTTTCATGCCATCCTCATCGTTCAAAACTACCTCAGACGGGACGCCGCGGACGGTGGATGTAATCGGTGCAACCGTAACGGTGGACAAATAAGAGATGGCACTACCGCGAGTTAGCACGACGACGGGCCGCTTCTTATCTGGAGGAGCAAATTGGTAAAGCCGGACATCTCCTCGGCCTATTCTTGCGGCCATGCCGCCTCTGCTTCCCAGTCGGGCCGTTCATGGCGCGTCTGTGGCTGCCGGGAATAGCCTTCGCGATCACGTTCCTCTTTGGCCCAAAGTTCTAATCGGCGAAGATGTTCGCGCAGTGCATCACGCACCAGGGCAGAGCGATTTCTCTTCGTCCGGCGAGCGGCTTGATCGGCAGCCTGCAAAAGCCTTTTATCCAGGACGATTTGTATGATTTCCATGATACACAGTATATCCCACACTATATTCCACAGTCAATCTCATGATTTTCTTTGATAATCTTTTATCGCACTCAACGAGGACATGCGCATGTCAAATCGATCCATAGCGTTTTTTCTTACGGTTGTTAGTTCGTTGTTAGGTGGAACGTTCGCTCAAGCCGCCGAGCAATACGCCGTCACCTACGAGCGCAACGTGCCGGTCAAAATGCGCGACGGCGTCATTCTTCGGGCCGACATCTACCGTCCCACTGCTGATGGCAAGTTTCCGGTCCTTCTGCAGCGCACGCCCTATAACAAGGACGACGGCTTCGATTTTGGACTCAAGGCTGCCCAGCACGGGTTCGTCGTAATTTTTGAGGACGTCCGCGGCCGCTACGCCTCTGAAGGCGACTGGTACACATTTAAGAACGAACCCAATGACGGATACGACACCGTCGAGTGGGCCGCCGCGCTTCCTTATTCAAATGGCAAAGTTGGTATGTTCGGCGGATCTTACGTGGGAGCAACCCAAATGCTTGCGGCCATCGCGCACCCGCCGCATCTCGCCGGAATTTGCCCCATCGTCACCGCCAGCAATTACCACTCGAATTGGGTTTATCAGGGCGGCGCATTCGAGCAATGGTTTGACCAGAGCTGGACCTCGGGCCTCGCGCAAAACACCTTCGATCGCGAGGTCGCCGACAATACAAATGCGTTGCAGGGAATCTCGACTTTCCCTCTCGCCAACTATCCGCTGTTCAATCTTGATAAGCATTCTCATCCCGCTTCGAGCACCGCGCTCGCGCTTTACTATCTCGATTGGCTGGCGCATCCCGACTTCGACAATTACTGGAAGGCCATTTCCATCGAAGATCATTACGCCGATATCAACGTTCCCGCGTTGCATGTCGCCGCTTGGTACGATCTTTTTCTTGGCGGCACGTTGCGCAACTACGAAGGACTAAAGGCACACGCGGCCACAGAAGACGCCCGCCGCGGCCAACGGTTGCTGATCGTTCTCGGCGGCCACGCCGGGAACGGCCCCAAAATCGGAGATGTGGACTTCGGCGCCGCTTCGAAAATCGACGAAGACGAAATCACTCTGCACTGGTACGAATACCTCTTCAAGGACGCACACAACGAATTCGCTTCCGGCAAGCGAGCGAGAATTTTTGTGATGGGTGCAAACCAGTGGCGCGACGAAGATGACTGGCCGCTGTCTCGAGCACGCAACACCAAATATTTTCTGCACTCCGCGGGCGGAGCCAATTCACTTAACGGAAGCGGCAGCCTCTCAACTACCGCGTCTGCGAAAGAGCCTTCCGATCAGTATGTTTACGATCCGGCAAATCCCGTGCCCACGGTCGGCGGCCCACTGTGTTGCGATTCCGATCACTTGGCCCCCGGAGCGCGCGACCAGCGCGCGGTTGAGGCTCGCGATGACGTTCTGGTCTATTCGACTCCGCCGATGTCAGAAGATATGGAAGTCACCGGCCCAGTGACCGTCGAGCTCTATGCCAAATCTTCGGTCGTCGATACCGACTTCACCGCCAAGCTAATTGACGTGTGGCCGAACGGCTTCGCGCAAAATCTCACGGAAGGAATTCTGCGCACCCGTTATCGCGACTCACAGGAATCGCCGGCCCTGATTACGCCCGGTCAAATTTACAAATTTGATCTCGACGTGTGGGCGACCAGCAATATTTTCAAGAAAGGGCACGTAATACGTCTGGAAATTTCCAGCAGCAACTTCCCACGCTTCGATCGCAACCTGAACACCGGACGCAATCGTTATCTCAAAGCCAGTGAAGACGTAAATGCTGAGCAGCCGTTCAGGCCGGCGACAAATGTGATCTATCACGATGCGGAACATCCTTCATCGCTGATTCTTCCGCTTGTTTCTAATCATTAAAAGGGAAGGGAATTGAGCGACGTTCGCGTGACCTTCGTAATCCGAATCTACGGCGATATTCTGAGAGAATTTAGGCCGGTTCATTCGAGGGTCCATGTCATCGTTCAACAATGTTTCCGGCAATAGTCCCGGTCCAGTAGCTACAACAGCAAGCGCCACCGCAGCCGCTCCGGCTCGATCGCTGCAAGCGCCCGCCTCAGTCGCGACACAGCCAGCGCCAGTTCCGGCGAATGCTACCGCCCCTGCTCAGTCGGCAGCGCCCGCCCAGGCACCGGCCCCCTTTTCGACCGCGGCATTGTTGGCTGCCATGTTGAAAAGCGCGACCAAAATTAGCGACCTGTTTTTCTCTCCCGGCAAGCCGCCCATGGTTGAAGTGAATGGCAAGTTGGCCCCGGTGGGTGCGCGAGTTCTCACACCGGACGACACCCGACACATTTCATCCGAACTCATCGCCAACAACAAACACGCGCTGGGCAACTTAAAAGATCACGGTTCGTGCGACGTCTCTTACAGCCTGCCGGGTTCCTCGCGCTTCCGCGTAAACGTATTTATGCAGCGCGGAACCTGCGCTGTGGTCATGCGCGTGATTCCCAGCCGGGTGCCGAGTTTCGAGGAACTCCATCTCCCCGACGAGTTGCAACAGATCGTAGGGCTGCGCAATGGCATCGTGCTGGTTACCGGCCCTACCGGCTCCGGGAAATCTTCGACGCTTGCGGCGGTTATTGATCTCATTAACAAGCAGCAGTCGTATCACATTCTGACCATCGAAGATCCAATTGAATTTTTGCATCCGCACCAGAGCTGCATCGTGCACCAGCGCGAGTTGCACAGTGATACAAACAGCTTTGCGCAGGCTTTGCGCGCGGCATTACGGCAGGCTCCAAAAGTCATTCTGGTCGGAGAAATGCGCGACCGCGAGACCATTGAGATCGCCATGGAGGCCGCCGAGACCGGTCACCTGGTCGTGTCCACGCTGCACACCATCGACGCTTCCAAAACCGTCGAGCGAATCGTCGGAGTCTTCCCGCTCGCCGAACAGCACACCATTCGCAATCGCCTGGCGAAAAGCTTTCGTTATATCGTCTCGCAGCGTCTGCTTCCCAAGAAAGACGGCAGCGGACGCGTCGCCGCTATTGAAATCTTAAAATCCACCTTGCGCACCCGCGAGTACGTTGAAAAAGGCGAGGGCGACGGCAAGACTTTGCTCGACGCCATGCGCGTGGGCTCCAACGAAGGCATGCAGCATTTCGATGGCGAAATCGAAAAGCTGATCCGCGCCGGCACCGTCGAATATGAGAGCGGCATGGCCTATGCCACCAACGCCGGCAACCTGCGCCTCGAATTGTCAGATATTGCGCCGCCGCCCGAGCCATCAGGCGAGATCACGCCGTAATTTGTTTCTCGCTTAAACTCAGTGGGAATGCTGATCGGCGTCATCTCCGACACGCACGGATTGCTTCGTCCAGAGGCGTTGTCCGCGCTGCAAGGATCAGACCGCATCATTCACGCCGGAGATATTGGCGATCCCGAAATTCTCGATCGATTATCCGAGATCGCGCCGGTCACAGCCGTGCGCGGTAATGTCGATCGTGAGTCATGGGTAAGAAATATCCCTGAAACCAACATTCTCGAAGTTGACGGGATTTGTATCTACGTCGTGCATATTCTCGAAAGCCTTGATCTGAAGCCCGAAGCAGCGGGAATACACGCCGTGATCTATGGCCACAGCCATGTTCCGAAGCAAGAGGTCAAAGACGGCGTTTTGTATTTCAACCCCGGAAGCGCCGGCCCGCAGCGCTTCCAGCTGCCGGTCACAGTCGGCAAGTTGATCGTGGATGCTGGAAACATTCGAAGCGAACTCCTGCAACTGCTTCCCTGACCGTCGCCAGTGAAGTTTTCTCGCCTGCTTTCCTTCGTGAACCTTCGTGCCCTTTGTGGTTCAAGCATTTAAAAAATTTATAACCATAAAGGACACGAAGGTTCACGAAGGAAATACTTGATCACATTCGGGGCGAGCTCTGAATGTTCTCCGCGATCTCTGCGAAAACTCAGCGTTCTCTGCGGTTAAAAGCTTTCTACTTTAGAATCGCCATGAATGTCTTTGCGATTTGAAACCAGCAAGACCCACAATGCCGCGCGAAGATCCACCCTGCATACTCCCCACGGCAAGGTCGAAACCCCCGTGTTCATGCCGGTCGGCACCGCCGCCACCGTAAAAGGCATTCCCCAGGAGTTGTTGGAACAACTCGACGTGCAAATTCTGCTCAGCAACACCTATCACCTTTATCTTCGTCCCGGCATCGATCAGATCCGCAAGCTCGGAGGCCTGCATCGCTTTATGTCGTGGCCGCGCGCCATACTCACCGACTCCGGCGGTTTCCAGGTTTTCAGCCTGAGCGATCTCAGAAAAGTCACCGAAGAAGGTGTGATGTTTCGTTCTCATCTCGACGGATCATCGCACTTTCTCTCGCCGGAAACCGCCATGGAAGCGCAAATCGGCCTCGGCGCCGACATCATCATGGCCTTCGACGAATGCACCGAGTACCCGGCCGACCCTGCGCGCAATCGCAACTCGATGGAGATGACCCTGCGTTGGGCGCAGCGCAGCAAAAAGTATTTCGACGAGCACAAGCGCGAGGTGCCGTGGGCCAGCCGTCAGCCGTCAGCCATCAGCAGTCAGGAAAACACGACCCATGTGGGCCCGGGCGTCCGCGCCCAGGCAGGCGAGCTTCGCTCGCCAACCAAAGCCGAGCAAAGCTCGGGGGGACAGCCGAGGGCGGCTGTCCCCACACAACCCGGACAAACTCAATCCCTCTTCGGCATCATTCAAGGAGGCATGGATCCCGCCCTCCGCAAGGAATCTGCCGAGCGCACCATCGAAATCGGATTCGACGGCTATGCCATCGGCGGACTCAGCGTCGGCGAGCCGCGCGCGCTCACCCGCGAGATCGTCGAATCGACCATCGAGCATTTACCGAAAGGCAAGCCGCGTTATCTCATGGGAGTCGGAACGCCCGAAGAAATTGTTGATTTCTCCAATCTCGGCATCGACATGATGGACTGCGTGCTGCCCACCCGCGCCGCCCGCCACGGACTGCTGTTCACTTCCGAAGGAAAAATTTCCATCAAGCAGGCGAAATATGCCGGCGACGACTCTCCGCTCGACCCGAATTGTTCCTGCCAGGTTTGCCGGCGCTACTCGCGCGCCTACTTGCGTCATCTTTATGCGTCGAATGAAGTACTGGCCCAAGTGCTGAATACACTCCACAACCTGACCTACTACCTTGACACTATGCGGCGCGTCCGGCATTCTATTTGACTTGGGACTGTGCGGGTTTCTTCTTGCTCGGAAGCCGAAGGGCGTCCTGGTTTCCTGAGAAGCCTTCCTTGATTAGTCCGCGACTCTTTTGCCGGCTTGGTCGGGTGAGAGCGCAAAAGTTCGCGATTCGAAGAGAATTAAGCAGGGCCGCTTTAGCGTTCATCTGTTGTCAAAAAAGCGTCCGGTTTGAATTCAGCAGCATCCGCCAGCAGCATTTAAAATGATTACATACGCTTTGATCGCACTCGCATGGCAATCCGGTGGTACTCCCAGTTGGATCGGGATTGCCCCGCTTATATTTATTTTCGCCATCTTCTATTTTGTCCTGATCATGCCCCAGCAGCGTCGCCAGAAAAAATGGCAGGCAATGCTCGGGCAATTGAAAACCGGAGACAAAGTGACCACCACTGGCGGCCTGCGAGGAACAATCATTGCGTTAAGAGACGACGCCGTGCATCTCCGCGTTCCGCCCGACAATCTGCGGCTCGAAGTGAGCCGGGCATCGATATCTGCCGTCACCACGCCGGATGAGCCGGTAGCGAAGTAAGCGGAGGCAAGGTTTCAACGGTTTTCAAAGTGCCAGAAGTTTCAAGGTTTCAAAAGTTTCAAGGTTTCGAAGTTTCAGGTTCAATCTTCAAAAGGCCGACGGGATCCTCAGCCTCCACCGATTTTGAAACCTTGAAACTATGAAACCCTGAAACCTGGTTTTCGGAGTAGTTGATTTCACATGAATAAGAATCTGGGTTGGAAACTCCTGATCATTATTGGCGTGCTCCTGCTGTTCGTTTACGGCATTTTCGGCATTCCCAGCGGCTTTTCCGGCAGCGCATTGGCCGCCGCTCTCCAGAACCGTATCTCCCTCGGTCTAGACCTCAAGGGCGGAACCCATCTCATTCTCCAGGTGCAGGTGAATGACGCAGTCAACGTCGATACCGACAACGCCCTCCAGACCCTCAAATCGGGCCTGCGCAACGCCAAAATCAACTACACCGATCTCACTAAGCCCGACCCGACTAATCATCCCGAACAAATCGTAATTAAGGGCGTATCGCCCGAGGGCAGTTCCGACCTGCGCACCATCGTTCAAGATCGGCTCCCCGAGTACGATCTCACTTCCGGCGCCAATAATACTTACACGGTCACCATGAAGCCGACGAACCTGACCGACCTTAAGAACCGCGCCGTGCAGCAGGCAATCGAGACCATCCGTAACCGCATTGATTCGCTGGGTGTGAGCGAGCCGGTCATTGAAGAGCATGGCCTCGGCCAGTATCAGATTCTGGTGCAGTTGCCGGGTGTCGACGATCCCGCGCGTGTGAAGCAGGTCATGCAGTCCACCGCCATGCTGGAGATTCGCCAGGTGATGGGAGGCCCTTATCCCAGCCAGGAAGCCGCGCTGCAGGATAAAGGCGGCATCATGCCTGAGGATTCCATGCTGATGCCGGGCAAGACCAATCCCGACGGCACGCAGACTTGGTACTTCGTTTCCCGTATCCCAGCCGTCACCGGGAAAGATCTTCGCGGCGCTGAACCTACGCGCGATCAAAACGGACAGCCGGCAGTTGGTTTCACCCTGACCGCCGAAGGTGGCCGCAAGTTCTTCGCCTTCACCTCAGCCCACGTAAAAGACCTGCTGGGCGTAATTCTCGACGGCAAAGTTCAGAGCGTCGCCACCATCAACGAGCCCATCCACGATCAGGGAATTATTTCAGGCCGTTTCACCGAGCAGGAAGTAAAAGATCAGTCCATGGTGTTGCGCTCGGGCGCGCTCCCCGCGGGCATCAAGTATCTCGAAGAACGCACCGTCGGCCCGTCACTGGGCACGGATTCGATTCGTGCGGGCGTTCGCGCCGCGGTGGTCGGCATGTCCGCAGTCTTGATCTTCATGCTCATTTATTACCGGGCTGCCGGAATCAATGCCGATGTCGCGCTGGTTTTTAACTTGGTCATCCTGTTGGGCTTTCTGGGATTCACCGGAGCAACCCTCACTCTTCCGGGGATTGCGGGTGTGATTCTCACCGTCGGTATGGGTGTCGATTCAAATGTGCTGATCTTCGAGCGTATTCGCGAAGAATTGAGAAACGGCAAAACGCCGCCTTCAGCCGTCGACCAGGGTTTCGGCCATGCCTGGGTCACAATCGTGGACACTCACGTGACAACCATTGTCTCGGCGGCCATTTTGTTTCTGTTCGGCACCGGCCCGGTCAAAGGTTTCGCCGTGACTCTGAGCTTTGGTTTATTTGCTAACTTGTTTACCGCAGTATTTGTGTCGCGGGTGATTTTTGACTGGGTGCTGAGCCGTAAGCGTGTCGGCGAAGCGCTAAGTATTTAGATAGGCCATTTTAGATAGGCCATGTGGGGACGGGCGCCGTCGCCCCTCCAGTCGAGCGGAGCTCGACATTTCCTGTGGCAAGTCATTAAAGCTGCTCGGCTCCGCCGAGCACGGCGGGTGAGGGCACCCGCCCCAGATGGACAAAGAAGGGTTCTAAAGCGTGGAATTTTTTCGTAATCCGAATATCGACTTTCTTAGCAAGAAGTGGTACTTCATTGCTTTCTCGCTGGTCTTCAGCGTAGCCGGGATTCTATCCATGCTGTTCTGGCATGGCCTGCCCCTCGGTATCGACTTCCGCGGCGGCACTCTGGTTTACGTGAAGTACTCGCATACCCCGAATGACAATGCAGTGCGCTCCGACATGGATCACGCGGGCCTTCACAACGTCCGCATTCAGCGTTTTGGCGAGGTAAGCAGTAATGAGATCCTGATCGACCTTCCCTTGCAGGAAACCACCGAGCAGGCGCTCGATCGCGGCAAGAACCAGATCATCAATGCCTTGCAGAAAAATGCCCCTGCCGGAAAGCCCGATTTGAATAACACCAGCGCTCTCTCGCTCGCCGCCTACCTGCTGCAGAAAGATCCGCTGCACCTCGGCACCGACGCACAGCAGCGCTACTCCGCTATCGCCCAATCCATCGTGAATTATCGCGACAAAACCAAGGGCGGTGTGCTGTCCAGCTTTGACGAGTTAAAGGGAGTTGCCGAACCGGCAGTGCTGGCTTCGATTCAGGACGGTTTCTTTCTCTCTGATTTCGGTGTCTATCAGGTAGAGATTGTCGGACCGCAGGTGGGAGCTCAATTGCGCAGGCAAGCCGTATTGGCGACCTTGTATTCGTTGGCGGGAATGCTGATTTATCTCGCCTTCCGTTTTGAATTGATTTACGGCGTGGCCGCCGTGATCACCGTTTTCCATGACACCCTGATCACCCTAGGCGCCTTTTCACTTGCCGATAAGCCTATATCTCTCACGGTGATAGCTGCGATCCTGACCCTGATCGGCTACTCCAATAACGATACCATCGTGGTCTTCGACCGTATCCGCGAGAACCTGAAGTTGATGCGGCGCGAGAAGCTGTCTGACGTCGTCAATCGCAGCATCAATCAAACTCTAAGTCGAACCATCTTGACAGCGGGTTTAACATTTCTCACTGTGCTTGCTTTGTTCGTTTTTGGGGGCGAAGTATTGCATGGGTTCTCTTTTGCCCTGGTAATCGGCATCTTAATTGGGACTTATTCGTCGATTGCCATTGCGGCCCCGATTCTGGTCGCATATCAGGATTGGCGTTCGGGCCGTGATAAGCCGTCAGCCACGATTCCTGCGGGCGGCGGTCGTCGTCAGAAAGTAAGAGCCAAGGCTTAGGGCTCAGCCTTCTATAACGAGGGCAGCAGCTCTGGTCCGCAGCTCTGTTCTGGGTTGTTCGCTCTGTTGCTGTGCAGTCCTGCTTACCGTTTTTGGCTGAAAAGTAGGTTTGTGCATCGCTGTCTGGGGTTGGCAGGCGAAAGCCCTGCCTCTACATTGCATCCAAAAGCCCCGAAAGTCGGGAGCAAATTGGCAATGTCCGGTGTCTAAATCACCGTAGACCTGTGCAGGGAGAAAACTTATGTTTGAAGATAGCCTGATTGAATCAGGTGGAAGACTAAAGACCGCACGTGGACGGACCACAACTTTCTCCTTCATTTTGGAGGCTGTCATCATCGGGGTCATGGTTCTGATTCCGCTGATCTTTACCGAAGCCCTGCCGCACGCCCAGCTGATGATGTCGTTGGTCGCGCCGCCTCCGCCTCCACCGCCGCCTCCGCCACCTGCCGCAGTCCACATCGTCAAACAGGTGCAGACCGATATCGTTAACGGGCAGCTCCGCACTCCGACCAAGATTCCTAAGAAAGTCGAAATCATTAAGGAAGAGGCAGCTCCGCCACCTTCGATGGGCGTAGTCGGTGGCGTGCCCGGTGGCGTGCCTGGCGGTCAGATGAATGGCGTCATCGGCGGAATCATCAGCAACGCGCCCATGGCCGTTCCCAAAGTGGCCGCGCCTCAGCGCATCCGGGTTTCTCAGGGCGTTACCCAGGGAATGGTGCTCCATAAGGTGCAACCTAGCTATCCTCCGCTGGCGCGTACTGCGCGCGTTCAGGGCAGCGTGGTGTTGGCTGCAGTAATCGGAAAGGACGGCACCATTCAGAACCTGCACGTGCTGAGTGGACATCCGCTTCTTACGCAAGCGGCATTGGACGCCGTTCGCCAATGGCGTTATCGCCCTTACATTTTGAATGGCGAACCAGTTGAAGTTGATACCCAGGTGACGGTGAACTTCACCCTCTCTGGCGGATAATGCGCGGCTGGGGACGTTCTGTGATCGTTTCCCATTGCGTACAAAGGATTTCACGTTCGAAGTAGCAGCATTAGGTTGATTGTAAGCATCTGAATTTGTGAAAGCTAAGATACTGAGGAGGAGAAGCAACTCATGTTTGCAGCTCATGCAGCAACACACCTGGTAGCGCACTTTTCAACCACCGCCACTTGGCTGCTCCAAGAGGCGGCCGCACCGCAATGGGACCCGATCTCTCTCTGGAAACAGATGGGATGGGTGGCCCGCTCCGTGGTCATCATTCTGTTCATCATGTCCGGCTGGTCGTTCGGCGTGATGATCGATCGATGGATGGCGTTTAGCGCAGCCCGTAAGCAGTCGCGGGCCTTTGCTCCGGCAGTGGCAGGCGCCCTGCGGGACGGCAAGATCGACGAAGCAATTAAGGTTGCGGAACGCAACAAGAAAAGCCATCTGGCGAAGGTTGTCACCGCCGGCCTGATGGAGTTTCGTGCTCATCAGGAAAGCGCTGATATTCCGGGAGAAACCATCGAAGCTTCCAAGCGCGCGTTGGAGCGCACCGAAGCCATCGTCCACGCCGAGTTGAAACGCGGTTTGGGCGGGTTGGCAACGATTGGTTCGACGGCGCCGTTTATAGGCCTGTTCGGCACCGTGATGGGCATTTTGAATGCCTTCAAGGGAATCGCCGCCGAGCACGCCACCGGTCTGGCTGCAGTCGCCGGCGGTATCGCTGAAGCTCTGGTCACCACAGCCTTCGGATTGCTGGTCGCGATCCCGGCCGTGATGATGTTCAACTATTTAACCGGTCGCGTGGAAGCGTTCGATGTGGAGATGGACAACTCATCGAGCGAACTGATCGATTACTTCCTGAAGCGCCGCGCAATTCGTCGATAATCAGGATTGTGGAGGTACGGGCGCCCTCGCCCGTACACATTTGAGTTGCTAAGGTCCCGGCTGAAGCGAAAACTTCAGTCGGGCCTCCTCTAACCTAATCTGACGGCTGTATTCGGGCGGGAGAAAAGTTTATGTCGATTTCAATACGTAACGAAGGGGCCAAGGTCAATTCCAACATCAACGTGACTCCCATGGTGGACGTCATGCTGGTGCTGCTGATCATCTTCATGGTCATTACGCCCATGTTGCAGAAGGGGGTCACCGTTGATTTGGCCAAGGTCAATAATCCCCTGCAGATGCCGGACGCCGACAAAGAAGACGCACTCATCGTCGCCGTAATGAGAAACGGCGAGGTCTTCTTCGGCAACGATCGCATCGAGCCCGATCAACTGACCAACAAGATCAAGGATCGGATCGCAAATAAAGTTAACAAGACGGTCTTTCTCCGTGCGGATGCTCGCGCCAAGTACAAGTCTGTCGTCGATGTGGTGGATAACGTCCGCGCTGCCGGGGTTGACGACCTTGGCCTGTTGACCGATCAGAAAAAGCAGACCACAACTCCGGGTTCGCCAGGATCACCTGTGCCGGGCGCGGGCGGGTCTGAATAGATATTTAGGGAGCTTCCTATGGGAATGGCACTTGGTAGTGGAAAAGGTGGGCCGAGCGCGGACATTAACGTCACGCCGCTTATTGACGTGTTGCTGGTGCTGCTGATCATCTTCATGGTGATCACACCGCTCACGCCGAAAGGATTGGATGCGCTTGTGCCGCAGCCGCCTCCGCCCAATCAGCCCAAAAATCAGCAGCCTGACCGCACCATCGTGGTGCAGGTCATCGATCTTGGCCCAGGTAAAACGCCGGGACTCAAAATCAATCAGGACGATACCAGCTGGAATGATTTGCAGACCCGCCTGACCGATATTTTCAAGAGCCGCGCCGAGAAAGTTATGTTTGTGAAGGGTGACGATAACATTCCGTTTGCCGACGTCGCCAACGTTATTGACATAGCGCACTCCTCGGGCGTGGACAAGGTTGGTTTAATTACCGCCAAAATCGAAGCCGGCGGTTAATCGGGGAAACTTGCGCTGAATTCATAGGACGGGCGTCCCTGCCTGTCCGCGCGAGCACAACTGGTTTGAGCGTAGGCAAATAACGCCCGCGCCCCAAAGCGAAATTTGTGTTATCGTATGCGGCTGGAAATTGGGTCGGTTCCTGCGAGGGGGAATATTCTTCATGAAGGTAAGTCTAAGAGTTGTGGTGCTGATGGCAGTGGCTGCGCTGGCATTATCAACCGCGGGCTGCGATAGGCTCCGCGCGCGCGATCAGCTCAATAAGGGCGTCGCGTCTTACAAGAACGCCCGCTACGAGCAGGCCATTGAACACTTCAAGAACGCCGTGGCGCTGGACCCGGGTCTTCTGAACGCCAAGCTGTACTTGGCTGCCGCATATGTCGCGCAGTACATTCCCGGCGTCGATTCCCCGGATAACCTCGCCAACGCCAACGGAGCCATCGAGCAGTACAAGGCGGTCCTGGCCCAGGACCCCAAAAACGTAAACAGCATGAAGGGCATCGCCGGACTCTCATTACAGATGAAAAAGTTTGATGATGCCAGAAGCTACTACCGCAAGGCCCTCGATCTCGATCCCAACGATCCGGAAGCGTATTATTCCATCGGCGTCATCGACTGGACCATGGCTTTTACACCTCGCATGGAAGAGCGCGCCAAGTTGGGACTGCGCCCCGATGAGCCGTTGAAAGATAAAAAAGTTTGCGCCAAGCTGCGGGCTGACGCCGAGCCGATCATTCAGGATGGAATCGACAATCTGAACAAAGCGCTGTCCCTCCGGCAGGATTACGACGACGCCATGGTCTACATGAACCTGATGTACCGCGAGAAAGCCGATCGCGAATGCGATGAGCCCGATCAGCGTACCGCTGATCTCAAAACTGCCGACGATTGGGTAGATAAAGCCCTAGCCGCCAAAAAAGCCAAGGCTGAAAAATCGGCCGGCCCCCAGGGCATTACTCTCGATCAGTCGAAATAAAATTCGCGGCGCGCGAATTAAAGGAAGAACGATTGTGGGGAGACGGGCGTCCTCGCCCGTCTTTTCTGGGCTGCAGGCCAGGCATGTACATCCGCCCAACCATCACCATGGTCCCACCTCAATCCTGCACACCAAAATATTCCCACCAAACTTTCGCGGAGCCGCACACCCATACTCCCCCAATAGCCCCTGAAACTCCGGCTCCCGATCCACAATAAATCCCGCCTGAAATAACCAGACCTCTTGATGCCGCGCCGTCTGATTTGTCAGCTCCCGCAACTGATCCGGAAATGTCGCGGCACGAAACACCCACAACCTCGGCAGCAATGACGCGGACTCGTACTCCCCGCATTGTGAAATATAAAAAAATTTCGTCAGCTCTCCGGAGTGAGTTACGTCCGCGGCACACACGTAGTAGCTGAGCAGCAGCCCACTCTCATAATCCGTAAGAACAATTGATCCCGGAGCCGCCGACGCTCGCAGATATCCCACCGCCTGCTCCATAAATTCTTTTTTCTGATTTTTCGGCCTGATGTACGATCCCGCGGGCACAACGGTGAAATTGCAAATGGCCAGAGCGCTCGCAATCACCAGCGGTCGCACCCATCTTCGGTTCGGCCTCCATCGTGCGATGGCTACCGCGACCGCCGGCATCGCAAAAATCGCCAGGTAAGAATCATGCCGCGTCCCACCATACGGGTACGCTCCAATCAAAGCCGCCCCGCAATTGATCACCAATGGCAGTAATAACAACACACCTAGCTGCCGCGCGTTCGGACGGTCGCCCTCATGAGAGCCGCTGTTTCTCAGCAACATCATGCAACCCGCAATAAACAAAATCAGTGCCAGCGCCGAAACTGCTCCCTCGCTGAATAGAAAATGAAACAGCCGCAAATTCGCCCGGGCGAGAAATACGAATACGTTCTCTTGCCCCCAATGAAACAACGAACTTCGCAGGTACGATTGCGCTACATCCTGGGTGAGCGAACGGTGGCGAATAACCGAAATGTGCGTCTTCCACAGGAACGCGATGATCGCCACGCAGCCGGTTTGCGTGATGATCCACGCAGTCACGAGTCCGCTCTTAGGACGGGTCGCGACAATCCGCAGCCAGCCATAAATCGCGACACTCACCGCAAAAATCAAAGCCGCATAATGCGTAAGCAGCGCCAGATACAGAGTCACAGCCGAGACAGCCATCATTCCCGCCGAGCCGGCGATAAAACCGCGATCCAAAAAATACAAAGTTGCCGACATGAAGCACAGCAACAGCGCATACTGCCGCACCTCCGCCGACGTATAAATCAGCGCCGGAGAAAACAACACCAGACTCATGGCTATGAGTGCCGTTACCCGGTCACTCACCTCTCGCAGCCAAGCAAAAACGAACCACCCCGCGGCCGTCCCTGCAACCACCGACGGAAGCCGAAGAAAAAATTCTGAATGCGAAATCATTCCCCAGTAGTGCAGAAAAATAATCAGCAACGGCGGATGGGCAGTTCCCAGGCTGGCCCGATAAGCGCCTGCCAGCGACGGCTGCATCGCCAGCAGGTAATGCATCGCCTCGTCGGCATTCAGAAACTTTCCCTGCGCGCTGATCAGCCGCGCCGCAAATCCGCCAAGAATCAGGATCGCCGGCGCATACTTCGCCAGCCGCAGTTCGGCCCCACCCGGCGCACTCGAAACAGACTTCTCACTGGCGATCATGGGAAAGAATGCTTATAGTACGAAGTTCTGTTTCATTAGGCCAGAACTTCGGGCCGAATCTCATGGGTATGCAAGCAGCGTGCGCAAACTCTTCAACAAAATTCTGATCGCCAATCGCGGCGAAATTGCGTTGCGGCTGGTTCGCGCCTGCCACGAACTCGGCATCACCGCAGTCGCCGTTTACTCCGAGCCCGACCGCGCTGCATTGCACGTGTTGAAAGCCGACGAAGCCTACGCCATCGGGCCCGCTGCCGCCGCCGAATCTTATCTGAACATTGACCGCATCATCGCCACCGCAAAATCCTGTGGCGCAGACGCCATTCATCCCGGCTACGGATTTCTCTCGGAGAACGCCGCCTTCGCCAAGGCCTGCGGCGATGCCGGCGTCAAATTCGTTGGACCCAGCCCGGCTTCGATCGAACTGATGGGATCCAAGACCGGCGCCCGCCGCCAGATGGAAAAAGCCGGCGTCCCTTTTGTGCCCGGAACATCTCGCGGGCTGGAGTCTTTAGCGAGCGCGCGCGAACTTGCCGCCAAATTTGGTTATCCCGTCATGCTGAAGGCTGCAGCGGGAGGCGGCGGCAAGGGAATGCGTCTGGTGCCTGACGAGTCGCAACTTGCATCGAGCCTCGAAGCCGCGCGCAGCGAGGCGCAGCGTGCCTTTGGTAGCGACGAGGTCTATCTCGAGAAGGCCATCACCGATCCCCGCCATATCGAAATACAGGTTCTCGCCGACGAGCACGGCAACTGTGTCTATCTCGGAGAGCGCGAATGCTCCATCCAGCGCCGCCATCAGAAGGTGCTCGAAGAATCTCCTTCTCCCGCAGTCAGTCCAGAAATGCGTCAGCGCATGGGTGAGACGGCAGTGCGCGCAGCCCAAGCCGCCGCTTACGCCAACGCCGGCACCATCGAATTTCTCGCCGACGCGCGCAGCAATTTCTATTTCCTCGAAATGAATACCCGCTTGCAGGTCGAACATCCCATCACCGAGCTTGTGACCGGGCTCGATCTGGTCCACCTGCAAATTCGCATCGCCGCCGGAGAGAAGCTGCCCTTCAGTCAGGAAGATATTCAACTTCGCGGGCACGGCATCGAATGCCGCGTTTACGCCGAAGATCCCGACAATAATTTCTTTCCCAGCCCCGGTCGGATCTCATCTCTCGTCGAGCCCTCGGGCCCGGGTATCCGCCTCGACAGCGGAATTTACCCGGGATGGAATGTCGGCACTGACTACGATCCGCTGCTCTCGAAACTGATCGCATATGGTGCCAATCGAGATCAGGCGATTGCGCGCATTCGTCGCGCCATTGATGAATACGTGATTACGGGTGTGAAAACAAATCTGTCGTTATTCCGCCGCGTCCTTGACGACCTGGATTTTCTTGCCGGCAAAACCGATACCGGATATCTTCCGCGTCTCTTCGGCAAATCAGCGCCGGCGGATGGTCATCAGCGTGATCGCGAAATCGCCGTCATCGCCGCCGCCATCGTTACGTCGATTAATCCTGAGAACGGGAACCGTGCAGCGGTGCCGACTCCAGCATCCTCCGCTTGGAAACGCACCGCCCGCGTCGAGGCGCTCGAATAGCCGCGTGAACACTTACGAAATCAGCGTCGCCGGGAAAATTTATCAGGTTGAAATAGAAGCTCTGCCTTCGGCAAGCTCAACCGGACGCGCTGCCCCCGAACTTGCATATCGGGTTCGTCTCGACGGCTGTGAAATCGCAGTCGACTGCCTCCCCTTGGGTGAAGGCGGCCTGTCAGTGATTGTGAACGGCGAATCTTTCGATATCAGGTGCCAGCGAACCGCTGAGAGTTTGCAGGTAGCCGTCCGCGGCTCGGTCTACGAATGCCTCGTGCGCGATCCGCGCTCGTTGCGCAACCGTAAACGTGCCGGCCTGGTGGACTCCGGCGAACAAAGGCTGACCGCCTCAATGCCCGGCAAAGTCGTTCGCATCATCGCCACTGTCGGCGATCAGATAAGCGCAGGGCAGGGAATTCTCGTCATCGAAGCCATGAAGATGCAGAACGAAGTGCGCTCGCCCAGGGACGGGCAACTAAAGAAACTATTGGTCGGTCAGGGCGCCAACGTAGGCGCAGGAGAAGTGCTGGCAATCATTGAGTGACTCGCACACTGCTGGACCGGCCGACTCAGTGCCCGGCGCCGCCCGCTGCCAGCACTTGTTGCGCGTAATAGTTATCGATCTTCGCCTGATCCCGCATCACTTCGTAATATGCCGTTTTTAGAAGCTGCTCTCGCCGGTCCTGCAGTTGCTGCCGTATTTCCTGCTTCACGTGCTGGTCGGAAAGTTCGCGCACCCCTGCCGGCTCAACTGAAATAAGTTTCACGATCTGGAAGCCGGCAACCTGTCTATTGGCGGGGTTTCCCAGCGGAATCACCGGCGTGTATTGCCCGGGTTTCAGCTTCATCACATCATCGCGCGTAGTCGCGTCAGTTTGCTTCAACGCCGATTCCGGCACAATTCCCAGGTCTCCGCCATTCGCCGAAGTGGCATTGTCTTCCGAATAGCTGGCCGCTAGCGAGGCGAAGTCCCCGCCCGCCTGCAGGCTCGCGAACACGCTATCGATTTTCCTGCGTGCGTCCGGTTCGTTGCGGGCCTTGTTGGGATCCCGTCCTTGCGGATCGGGTGACGTGGTCACCAGAATGTGCGCCAGATGATAGCGCGGCTCGATCAGGTTAAATTCCGCCTTGTGCGCGTTGTAATAATCCGAGATGTCCTGGTCGGTTATATCGATCTTGGAAGTAATTTCCTTGTTGACCACTTTCTCGGCGGTGAGCGACCGGCGAATCTCCCGCTTGATGTCGTCGAGAGTAAGCTTCCGTTCCTGCAATCGCTGGTTGAATTCCTGGTCCGTATACGGCGAGCGGATTTCTTTCAACCGCCGGTCCACTTCGTCATCGGTCGCAAGCAAGCCCAGTTTGCCCGCGCGATGCATAAGGATCTGGTTCTCGATCAGATTTTCCAGAATGCTCAAGCGCAGCCCGGTAGCCTGCTCATCGCTTAGCGGCTGCGTCGATCCTGAAGTTTGATTTTGAAAATATCTCTCTACGTCAGCGCGGTAAATTTTCTCGCCATCCACGGTGGCGGCAACACCGTTCGCAGAATTCTTGGCGCACGACACCGCGAACCCCGCCAATAGGATCGCAATACACAAAAACAAGCCTGGCCTGAGGTTCAACGGACTCCATTTCTTCATTTTCGCGGTGTTCCTCACCGTGCTACGCCGCCATTCTGAGCGGTCGGCGGAGTGGCGGGCGAAGTTGGATGCGAAGGGACCGCTACTCCCGCTTGCTGCAACGCACTGTCAAAAGCGGCCCGGAACTCTTCCGCGGAGCGCGCCCCATTCACCATGCGTCCATTCACAAACATCGTCGGGGTGCCATCGACGCCCAGCGAGTCGCCCTCTTTCATCGACGCCCTGACGGCGTCTTCTTTCTGCGCCTTAACGCAGGCTTGCAGCTTCGCCGCGTCCACGTTGAACTTGGCGCCCTCCGTCGAGGTAATGCGATCCAGGGCGGCAAATTGGTTCTCGTGACCCCGCTCCGAATTCACCACCTGCTGGTTGCTGTGGATGTAGTCCGCGAAATCCCAGTAGGCAGCATTATTCAATGCCGCCAGGCAATTAGCGTCCACCGCCGCGTGGACCGCCCACGGATGAATCTCCACCAGCGGAAAATCCTTATAAATAAATGCTACCCGGTCGCCGTATTCCTTCAGCAGTTCGGGGAACATCGTCTGGTGAGCGCGCGAGCAGAAGGGGCACTCAAAGTCGTCAAAATTGACAATCACGACTTTGGCATTCGGGTTTCCTCGCACCGGCCGGCCCTTTACGTCGATCTTTTTCATGTTCTCTGCGTATGGGTCCTTGGTCAGGTCGATCTTGGTCATGCGGATCAGCGTCTTCTGGTCCTTTGAGAGCAAAAACTCAAAGGTCTTCTTCGACGTGTCTCCTTCCAGTGTCACCGTATATTCCTCGTAGTTGGGAAAGTCGCTCGCATGCGGCGGCGATAGCGTCACCTTCACCTGGTCGGGAAGCTCATAATAAGCGCGGATTTGTCGCTCAATGCGCTGTGCAAGGTCTGGTTGAGCAACCTGGGCGCCAACCGCCAGACAAGTGAGTAGCAGGAAAACGAGAGTTCGTTTGCACAAGATCAACAGAAACCGCCTGAATATTGAGTGTGGAAAGAGTGTGATAAAAAATTATCTCACAGCTGGAGAGTGCAGGTGTCTGCATGGCGCGATTTTCGCGCTGATAAGCAGAGATGGCGGCGCTTGTCGCCTTATCCCGCGCGCCCAATCTGTTCCGCGGTAAGTAGCGCGTTCATCGACCCCGAGCGGAATCCTTCCAGATCCAGGGTGACGAACTTAAACCCCAGCTTTTTAAATATTCGGCTGAAGTCTGCCGCCATCTCCGCGGTCATGGCGCGGGCCATCTCATCGCGCGCAATTTCTATGCGGGCAATGTCTCCGTGATGGCGCACCCGAAACTGTCGAAATCCCAGCCGCCGCAGCGCGCCTTCGCCCTGTTCGACCATGGCCAGCGCCTCCGGTGTGACCTCCCGCCCGTATTCAATTCGCGATGAAAGGCATGCCGAAGCCGGCTTGTCCCAAATGCGAAGGCCCGCCTGACGCGCCATGCTCCGGATATCTTCCTTCGTTAGTCCCGCGTTCAGCAGAGGCGCAGCTACCTTATGCTGTACCGCAGCCGCTTGTCCCGGACGGAAGTCACCTTTGTCATCCAGGTTAATTCCATACGCGATTGATTTGAAACCGTGCGCTTTTGCGAACTCCGCCATCACGCTGAACAACTCGTCCTTGCAATGAAAGCAGCGCGTCGCATCGTTGCGCACGTACTCCGGCCGGCTGAGCTCCAGCGTCGGAATAATTTCCAGCGGGATTTTCTGTTCGCGCGCAAACTCGACCGCGTCCTCAAGCTGATATCGCGCCAGGCTCGCCGAATCCGCGATCACCGCCAGCATCTCCCCGCCTAATGCCTGATGCGCCGCCCAGGCTAGAAATGCAGAGTCCGTGCCACCGGAATAGGCCACCAGCAACCTTCCCAGCGAGCGAAGCTCATTGCTAAGCGCGGTGTGCTTTTGCGCCAGTAACATTTCCATATAGATATCTTAAGCTTATCCTCGCGATCAAAACAGCCGCTCGCCGCGCCTGAGATTTCCGAATGCCCCCACATTAGCCAGGGAAAACGTAAATCGGTACTGGTTTTCGTTCCGCACCGATGCCAGTGCGAACCTGCGATATTCCAGATTCACCGCGCAGCAGTCCCAGTTGTACGCCGTCTGCACCGACCCGTATTGCACTTGTCCCAACTCCGCGTCGAATCCCAAGCTGGTCGCCATGCTGAAGCCCCGCTTGCTTGGATTTCCATAACCCAGGACTGTCCGGAACTGATTAAATTTTTCTGCCACCGGCGCCACGCTGGTGTTGGTGATTTCTCCCGGTACATGCAAAAACGTATCACCCGCTCCCACCGTGAAAAGACCGACGTGGTAATTGAAAAGGAATGTGCTCGAATTCACCCGCCCGGCAAGGAAATCATAATCCACGTCCCATTCCAGATCGCTGCCACGGCTGGTTCCAACCCGCAGCCGGGATATAAGCGGCGACAGGTGGCGCGGTTCTGTCAGGAACGCAATCCCGGTAAGATCCACAGTACTGGTCAAGACGTTGCTCCTGCCGGGGATCAGCGCCCCTCCAAATGTCGGATCCAGAAAGTATTTCTGTGCCAGCTCCCAGCTCACAATCTCGCGAGTGTCCGGCTGCTTCGAACAGGTTCCTCGTCCGTTCGGCTGTTGTGAGTTCGACTCTCCCGCGCTCCCTTGGGGCGAGCCCGCCGTTGAAGCCGGCGGCGGTGGGTTCCTTTCCCACGGAATATGGCTCGGGGCCGGCGCCCCGCCCACGATAAGTGTCGGCATTCCTTCCGGCTCGCATCTTTCCTTCTCTGGGGAAGTGCGCTTCGCATACAGTCGATTCACAACCGCGTATTCCACTTCGTTGGTGTCGCTTAGAATGTCGCGTTCATCAAACCGCAAGACGCGGTCGAAATCACCTACTCCCGTAACGTAGTCATATACGATCCGGGGCTCAACTACATGCTTCCACTTGTGGCCGAATATTTCGCGATCGAAAATCCGGTCGATCGCCGGCGGCCTCATTTCCACCGAGCCTTCCAGCGACTTGCGGTTCAAAGTATTTGAAACCGCCGTGCCCACCTGCGTGAGCTCTGTGCCGGAAGCTGGAATCAGTTGCTGCGTGTAGATCGTGTCGCGCAGCGAGAGCTCAGGCCGGAACGACCAGCCGCGAAGTACGCGAGGTAGCGATAAAGCTGGATTCAAATCGAATCGTCCCACCAGCGGCGCAGTTCGGAACTCCGGCTCGCTGCGGGAGAGCCCTTCTGCGTCCGCATCCATAGTTCCGTGGAAAGGCGTGCCCCACAACTGCCGGTCGACGCTTGAAATCTCGCCGCCCGGCGCGTGCAGGATCGTGATGACATCTCCCGGCATGGTGCTTTGAAAATCCTGATAACGGCGGGTGACTCCATTAATAAAAAATGATCCTGTAGTATTGGAAAGGAACGCCTCCGATCGCACTTCTGAGTCGACCGCTTGCGCAAACACATCACTGAACGCCAGCCGGAAAACATAGGAGCTCAGATAATCGATGTTCGCCACGCTGCGGAAATTGTGGGCGAACTCTCCCTCGCTGTTGAGCCGGATCTCCGTCCCACCCTGGTTCTCAGTGCACGGGTTCAACTTAGTACACAAGTTGATCCCACGATCAAACACGCTGTAGTAAGTGAGGTCCACAAATGAATTGTCGGTCGGGCGCGCCCGAAACTCGGCATCCGGCGCCCATCCTCGCTTCGAAAAATATTCCACTCCCCCCAGCACATCCATGCTGCGATTGATCGCCCAAAAAATTGCGTCGCCCGCCGTATCGCCCCGGGTCGACGACCTGCCAATACTCGGAATCAGAAAGCCCGACTCGCGCGGATTTTTCTGTACCGGATGGGTCACAAACGGAAAGTAAAGAATCGGAATTCCTTCCAGCCGGAAGTTGCTGTGATAAATCGTCGCGTGCCCGCCCACTTCAATATTCACCCGGTGCGCGGCAAACATCCACTTGGGCCGCGGCAACTCGCAAGTCGTCACTGTACCGTCAGTTACAACGTAGTGGTCCGGTCCCAGCTTTTCCACCACCCGGCCGGTAAAGAAGAACGGGTTGGTGGTGGTAAGCACATTTCGTCGTCCCTTCAGTCGGAACCCCACGCTGCCCACCGCCGCCTCGAACCTGCCGGTTTCTTTCTGCACGTTATACTTGCCTCGTTCCGCTTCGATGTGCTCGTTATTCGGACCGCCCTCCAGCAGCAGGTGACCTTCGCCCTCAACCTCGCCGGTGTCGGAATTGTAAGTAGCCCGGTCCGCGTAAATTGTGTAAGTCTCGTAATCCACCTTCACATGGCCGGTTAACTTGTAAATCGCTCCATCCTTTTCTTGTTCGAGGGATTGCATTCTCACCGGCACGCCCGGTCCGCTCGAGGGTGCATTGGGTAGGGTTTGCGCTGGCTCCGCATCAGGACGCAACTGGCTGGTAACTAGCTGCGGCGCGAGTAGCACATGACAAAGCAGCAAGGCCGTGATAAGGAATCGAAGGGGAAGCATTTGCCGGGGATTAAAACAACTGCCGACACATCGCTTCTGCGCTAAGCTAACAGGTTCGCTGTACGCTGAAGAAAAAGTCCGGCGGATTGTCACCTTGCAGTATAGGCATGAACTCGTCCGAAACCCAATCCGATTCTTCGTCGCCGAAAACCTACTTCGACCCCGAAGCCATGGACACCAGCGAGCAGGAATTTTCCGCCAGCCTGGAAGCCTCCCCGCGTTCCTCATTCGTGGTCGACTCCCCCGGAACCTATGCAGCAAAAGCGCAGCCCGCTAATTTCCCAGAAGACCTGGATTACCCAGAGAATTTGGATAAAGAGAATCAGGATGTGGAGCGACGGGCGCCTCGCCCGTCCAAACTAGAGAAAGAGACAGAGAACGTGGGGGAACGGGCGTCTCGCCCGTTGATCTCAGCTGCAAACGATGCAGCCGAAACTGAAGATCCCTCCCTGATCTCCGACAACGAACCATCGACATCCGACTGGCGGGACCAGGTCAGTGCCAAAGTAAAGCACTACAAAACTCTGAAGCCGCGCAAAGAACGCTATCCATCGCTGCAGTTACAGTTCGATACCGTCGTTCCTTTTCGAACCGAGACATCGCCGCTTGCCGCCGAACGGGAACAATTTCTGGCTAGCGCCCGTTCAGAAGCCGCACCGGCGATCTTCGAATCTGAGCCGCGCATCTCCTATCCCTCCTCGACTGACTCCACCGCGCGCCTGCTGGAATTCCCGCGGCCCGGAACGCTTCCATTTAATCGTGACGAACTCGCCGAACCCGTTATCGACCGTCCCCGCATCATGGAGGCGCCGGAACTTCTGCCTCCTCCGCCCGCGCTCGGCGGAATGCTGATCGAACCGGTTCGTGAACCCGAGCCCGAACGCCAGCCCGGCGTCGACATGCCGCTGGAAACCGCGCAGCTTTCGCGCAGAGTATTCGCCGGGGCCATCGACGCACTCTTCGTCCTCGGCGCCACCGCCATCTTCGGATACATGTTCTTGCGTTTCAACTCCTCGCTTCCGCAAATGCGCGTGGCCGTGGAAGTCGCGGCCGCCCTGACTGTAACTTTATGGTTCGCGTATGAGGCCGCTTTCCTGATTTTCTGCGGCACGACTCCTGGTCTGCGTCTCACGCGTTTGAATATCTCCCGCTTTGACGGCGCGCCGGTTTCAAGAAATCTGCGTCGCTGGCGAGTAGTCGCCTCAGCTCTCTCCTTCGTCTCGCTCGGCCTCGGATATGTATGGAGCTTCCTCGACGAAGACCAACTCTCCTGGCACGACCGCATAACCAAAACTCACTTAGCGCCTCGAAAATAGAGACACGTTTTCCTTCGTGAACCTTCGTGCCCTTAGTGGTTGATGGTTTAGGTTTTCCTCAGTGAAACCTCCGTGTTCTCCGTGCCCTCTGTGGTAATGCTTTTGATCTTGGTTTGCTAACATCAATTCGTGCCTCAAACTCCCGTCCGCGTACGTTTCGCTCCATCGCCCACCGGCCATCTCCATGTCGGCAACGCCCGCACCGCTCTCTTCAACTGGCTGTTAGCGCGTCAGCAGGGCGGCACTATGGTTCTCCGCATCGAAGACACCGACGTTGATCGCAGCGAAGCTCGTTTCGAAGACCAGCTGATCGCCGACCTCAAATGGCTAGGCCTCAACTGGGACGAAGGTCCCGACGTTGGCGGCTCCTACGGCCCCTACCGCCAGTCCGATCGTCTCGATATCTACCGCGAGCACGCCGAAAAATTACTCAGCCAGCACAAAGCCTATCTCTGCTTCTGCAGTGAAGAAGAGCTGCAGAAAGATCGCGAACGCGCCACTGCCGAGCATCGCCAGCCAATCTATTCCGGCAAGTGCCGCGCCCTCGATCCCGCCGGAGCCCTGCGCCGCCGCGCCGCGGGCGAGCCCTGCGCGATCCGCCTTCGCATTCCCGAGCACCCCATCCGCTTTCACGATATCGTCCACGGCAACGTCGAATTCTCCAACGAAGTCGTCAGCGATCCCATCATTTTGCGGTCCTCCGGCATGCCGGTTTACAACTACGTGGTCGTGATCGACGACGCCCTGATGAAAATTACGCACGTCATCCGCGGCGACGATCATCTCTCAAACACGCCTAAGCAGGTTGCAGTCTATGAAGCCCTGGGCTGGCCGGTGCCGGAATTCGCGCATCTTTCTACGATCCTCGGCGCAGATCGCGAACGCCTCTCCAAACGTCACGGCGCAACTTCAATCGCCAACTTCCGCGACATGGGAGTCCTTCCCGAAGCCCTGGTGAATTACCTGGCGCTGCTAGGCTGGGCTCCCACGGGGGGCACGCGCGAGATTTTTTCCATGCCCGAGCTGGTCAAAGAATTTTCGCTCCAGCGGGTCACCCCTTCGCCCGCCGTCTTCGACATGGAAAAGTTGTACTGGCTCAACCGCCATTACATCAAAAACAGCGCGCCCGAGCGGATCGAGAAACTCGCGCAACCCTATTTTTCCCAGGTGATCGGCGACATCGTCGCCGCACCAGGAACCAGAGCAACAGCAGACTCTTCGCAGGTGCCCGATTTAGGAAAGTGGCTTGCAACCGTTATCCAGTTGCTTGCGCCCTCAGTAGATCGCCTCGACCAGCTTCCAGAAAAAGCATCGCTTATCTTCCATTACGACGCTGCGGCCGCGCTGGCTGCCTCCGATAATGCTGAGGTGCTGGCTTGGCCGCAGACCGATGCCGTCCTCGCCCGCTTCACGTACAAAATTCTTGAAGACGAATCCGCGCGCGAAGGCAAACTTATGCCCGAGCAATTCAAAAAAATCGTCAACGAAGTGAAAGCCGAAACCGGAGCGAAAGGCAAAGAGTTATTTCACCCCATCCGAATCGTCGTAACCGGCTCGCACTCCGGCCCCGAGTTCGACAAGCTAATTCCGATCCTCGAAGAGGGAAGCCGTTTGCCGCTGCCCAAGCCGGTTTTGAACGTCCACCAGCGCGTCTCCCAATTTGCCAAAGCCCGCGGCAAATAACCATCCCGAATAACTGCTTCGCCGAGAAAGAGCAAAACTTAGAAGGAATAAAAATTCAGGGAAGAGCAAGAATTTAGGCATAGCAAAAAACCTTAGAAACGTGGGGACAGCCGCCCCCGGCTGTCCTCGGGTGCAAGCGCGATTTCGTCAGCATATGGTTACGTCAGATTGCACGGTCTTAAACCGCTCATCGCAGAAGTTGCGTGACTGCCCCTACCAAATCCCTATACCGAAACTCAAACCCACTCTCTTCCAGCTTTCTCGGCATCACCCGCGCGCTCGCCAAAATCCCCTCCTCCGCAAATTCCCCAAACGCCAACTTCGCCGCAAATCCCGGCACCGCAAAAATCGCCGGACGCTTCATAACCGCCGCCAGTACTCGTGTGAACTCCCCGTTAGTCACTGGATTCGGCGAAACAATATTCACCGGCCCACCAAAAAGATTGTTGGGAGACGGGCGTTCCCGCCCGGCCGGCAGACAGTTAAGAATTACCGCGATCGCGTCCTCAATATGAATCCAACTCCACCACTGCCGACCGCTGCCAACCCTCCCGCCCACACCCAATCGAAATGGACGCAGCATCTCCTTGAGCGCTCCACCGTTCTTACTCAACACAATGCCGAACCTCAAATTCACCACTCGAACTCCCGCGATCCCCACGTGTGTCGCCGCTTCCCACTCCCGACAGACATCCGGCAAAAACCCCACACCAGCCGCGCTATCTTCCGTTAAAACCTCGTCGCCCCGATTGCCGTAATACCCAATCGCCGAAGCGCACACAAACATCTGCGGAGGCCGCTCAGATTTAGCAATCGCCCACGCCAAATTCCGCGTGCTCGCCACCCGACTCTCGCGAATTTTCCGTTTCTTCTCCGCAGTCCACCGCCCCGCTACGTTCTCCCCCGACAAATGCACCACCGCATCGAATCCTGAAACCATCGCCGGAGAAACTTCGTGCATCGGCTCCCATTGCAATTCTTTTTCTGATCTCGCAGGAGAGCGCACCAGCCGTGTAACTTCGTACCCGTCAGCTTCAAGGGCGAGCACCAGCGCCGACCCAATCAATCCCGAAGAACCGCTGATAAGAACCCTCGCCATCGCCAAGCATTCTACGTCGCCAAACCGCGCGCGAGGGCCATCCAGCTATGTGAATCTGGGGACAGCCGCCCCCGGCTGTCCTCGGGCTGCAAGCCCGATTCTTCCAACACAAAGGTGACATCAATAACAGAGCCGTGGTAG
>DATAUY010000072.1:0-4029 GCA_036268025.1 Candidatus Sulfotelmatobacter sp.
ATCGCATGGGGCGCACTTGGCGCCGCGATGTCTTGCTACGACACGGCCCTGCAATATTCGCTTCTACGCAAGCAATGGCGCGATCAGCCGATCGCTTCGCATCAACTGGTGCAGGACAAGCTGACGTGGATGATCAGCGAAATCACGAAGGCACAGCTGCTCGTGCTGCAAGTTGGACGGTTAAAAGATGCGGGCAAGGTCGAGCACCAGCACATTTCCATGGCCAAGCGGAACAATGTCTGGATGGCGCTGGAATGCGCACGCCTGTCGCGCGACATTCTGGGTGCGAACGGCATCGCCGATGATTATCCCGTCATGCGGCATATGATGAACCTGGAGTCGGTGAAGACCTACGAGGGCACACACGACGTGCACTCGCTGATCATCGGGCAGAGTGTAACGGGGATTGACGCGTTCTAGACGAATCGTTCGAAAGGGTGAACGGATGCCGATGCCTGCAAAAAAAAGAAAACGGATCGCGCCTGCCGTACTGTTTCTGTTTGGCGTGCTGGCGAGTTTGAAAGCGGTGGGCGATTCTCAGGCTTTCTGGCCTCCGGATGTGCTCTGGGCGTCGCTGAGCAATCCCCATCGAGTTCAGCTTTGCGGAGGCATAGCGATGATGGTGGTTGCGATCGGGCTCACTATTGCGCTGCGACGGCAATCGAACCCTTGATGCTCAGAGCCGCCAGACCTTGTTTTGTTCAGACATTTCGCGGGCAGGAGCGCCCGCGCCACTTTAGGCTGTGGGTTTGTCTTTCATCGGCTGGATGGCCATGAAGTCCTGGGCGAAGCGGACTGCGTAGCTATCGAGCAGGGCTGGAATTCGCTGCGGGTCGGAAGATTTAAGCACCAGGCCGGCGTGGTGATGTTTCTTGATCCGCGTGAATATTTCGGGATCGTCGTAGGCAGATGTGTCCGGGTTCTCCTGCTTTGCCAGCGAAATGATCACGCCGGCATATTCCTCGCGCACCGGCGGCAGCTTATAGCTGCCATCGCCGCCGGAGATTTCGATGCGCGCCCATTCGCGCCACAGGTTCAGGCCGGTTGCCGCTTCGACCATTTCGTTGATGAAAGCGCCGCCAACTCTGGCCGCGCACTCCAGGAAATAAAACTCGCCATCCTCATGCGCACGAATGAATTCTGCGTGCGAGACTCCACGCAGAAGACCGAGGGCCGCGATCAAGTCCCGGTTGATCGCGCGCAGCGCCTTGTCGGCGTCGCTTCCTCGTAGCACGGTGTAGGTGGTGAAGACACCGCCATGGGCCACATTCATGGGCGGCTTGCCGTATTGGCTGACATTGGCGAACAGAATCTCATTCTCCGAGACGACCGAGTCGACGTGAAATACATCGCCTGGCACGAACTTCTCAATCAAATAAGTGGCTTGCTTGTCCCCGAGCTGATCGAGCAAAGGCCACAGTTCATCGGCGGATTGAAATTTCTTGATCCCTATAGCTGAGGCTTCCTGCCGCGGTTTCAGCACCCATGGGCCGGGAACATGATCGAGGTAGTAGCGGATGGCGTCATGATTCACCACCGGAACAAAATCGGGCACGCGAACATGGCGATCGAGCGCGCGCATGCGCATGGCGAGTTTGTCGCGGAAATAGCGCATCGTCGTCAGGCCCATGCCGGGAATGCGCAAGTGTTCGCGCAGAGTCGCGGCGGTCTCCATATCGAACTCGTCGAGGGCAACGATGCGGTCGATCTTCCTGCCGCGTGCGAGGTGCGTGACCGCCTTCACGATGTCGGGGACGGGAATTTCTTCCGGAAGATAGAACGTGTCGTCGAGGCTCTCGCGGGGCCAATCGGCGTCTTTCAGCTTTTCGGCGGTGAGGAGGATCACGCTGCATCCCTGGCGCTTGCACTCGCGCATGAACTCCTGGCCTTTTTCATAGGTCGTGATGCAGAGGAAAGTCAGCGGGCGCGGATCGGGCATGGAGGTTGGATTCCGAATCAGGCATAGGAGGATAACACGGTGATCAGCTTCTAGCTGCTAGCTACTAGCTTCCAGCAAAGCAAAAGCGCCGACCCGAATGCCGGCTGCTCGTGAGGCGAATCTCTTGTCAAGCAAACATACGAGCTAGCAGCTGAGGAGCTAGAAGCTCCCCAGAAAATCGATTCGGCGAACGCTGTATTTTCATTCTCCCTGCGCTTACGCTATAGTCTCAACCCGGCGCGCAACCTCTTTGCACGCAGGAGAATTCATGGCAACGGAAGCTCGTCCAGAGGGCATGGCACGGATTTACGGGGAAAACATCGAGAGCGACCTGGCGTCGCGCTTCCTGCGCGTCGTGGAAGTAGCGGCGATCGCGTCAGCGCACACCATGGGTCAGGGCGACCGCAAGGGCAGCGACCAGGTGGCGACCGAGGCTATGCGCAAGACGATGGACTCCATCCCTATGCGCGGCACCATCGTAATCGGCGAGGGCGAACGCGACGAAGCGCCCATGCTCTATATCGGAGAGAAAGTCGGGGCCGAGTTTCCCGACGGAACTGAAGTGCCGGAAGTCGATATCGCGGTCGATCCGCTGGAGGGTACGAATCTATGCGCGACCGGCTCGCCCGGATCGATCACCGTACTGGCGGCGTCTGAGCGCGGAGGCTTGCTCAACGCTCCTGACTGCTATATGGACAAGATTGTTGTCGGCCCATCGTGTAAAGACGCGGTGTACCTCGACGCGCCAGTCTCGCACAATCTCAAGAACATCGCGCGGCGGCTGGATCGCGATGTGGAAGATCTAGTCATCATGGTGCTCGACCGTCCGCGACATGAGAAGCTGATCGCCGATATACGCAAGGCGGGCGCGCGGATTCGCCTGATCGGCGATGGCGATCTGTCGGCTGGAATAGCAGCTGCCGTCATTGGGACGGGCGTCCATGCGGTGATGGGCTCAGGCGGCGCTCCAGAAGGCGTGATTACCGCAGCCGCGATTCGATGCCTGAACGGTTATATGCTCGGACGGCTGGTTGTGAAGCCAGACCAGGAAGAACGGCTCGAGCGAATGGGGATCCACGACAAGAATCGCATTTACGAAGCAGAAGATCTTGCGCCGGGCAAGCAAATTATCTTCGCCGCGACCGGCGTGACGGATGGAGCGCTGATGAAAGGAGTACGCTTCTTCGGCGAAGGCACACGGACGTCTTCCGTAATCATGACGCTACGGACAGGCAAGGTGCGGTTCGTCGAGAGCATTCACTTGGACAAGAGCCCGGATGTGAAGGTGAGGTTCTCGTAGATTTCATGCTATAATCTAGATGATTCATCTAGATTATAAGGCAGACAATGCGAACCGTAGGATTGTTCGAAGCGAAGCAAAAGCTTTCAGAATTGGTTGAAAGAGCTAGCCAAGGCGAACAAATTGGGATTACACGCCGAGGAAAACTGACCGCTGTCATTGCGCCCGCTCACGCGGAGAAGACTTTGGAAGAAGCTTTCGCCGATATCGAGCGCATCCGTCAACGGGTGAAGCCCCTGCCAAAGGGCATGACCATTAAAGACCTGATCGAAGAAGGACGACGATGACGCGCTTTGTTCTTGACGCTTCCGTAGTCCTCTCTTGGTTTATCGATCGCCCTACCGCACCTTACGCGACGAAAGTGAAGCAACTCTTACTGGGGGGTAGTTCGGCAGTGGTCCCCTCTGTTTGGCGGCTGGAAGTGGCGAACGGATTTCTAACCGCTGAACGACGGGGCGTTCTGTCCCCGATTGATACATCGGAACTCTTGCAAAATCTCGACATAGTGCTGCGATCGATCGAGGTAAGTTACGAAGCCGCATCGGTGCGGCAGGCGATCGACAGTGCGCGATCTGCGCGCTTGACGGCGTACGACGCGGCTTATCTGGCGCTGGCTAGAGAAGAGAAGCTGCCCATCGCAACGCTGGACCGAGGTCTCGTGGAAGCGGCCGGTCGCTTTAGCGTCGCGCTACTTCAATGACGACCTGGCGATCGGCATTGCCTATTTCAAGTACTCCGAATCCTTCTTCAACTCTTCCGGAATCGGCGGGAATGGCGGCCATTCCTGCGA
>DATAUY010000073.1:0-3358 GCA_036268025.1 Candidatus Sulfotelmatobacter sp.
GTTTCCCCAGACTCATTCTCCCACCCCCGCGAGGGCCAGCATCGTTAGCAGAATTCGCTTGAGTGCCAACTCGCGCCCGTTGGAATCGAACCACTCCTGTAAGGTGTGCGCTCCGCCGCCGGAGCCGCCGCCGCCGATCGCAATCGCTTCGAGTCCGAGCGACAGCGGAATGTTGGCGTCGGTTGAGGCGCGTTGCACCTGAGCTGCGTTCGAAAGTTGAGCATCGACCGCGCGCAAAGCTTGCAGAATCTTCGCACCCGACTGCAACTCACCCGCGGGGCGATTGCCGATCACCACAACTTCACAGCTCACACCCGAGGGACGCTTCTGGACTGTCGAGCGCATCTCTGCGCTCATGGTCTCGTCTTCGACTGCGCGGTTCAGCGCCTGGCGCATGGACTGTTCCAGCCGCTCCATCTCGGACATCGAAGTCGAACGGATGTCTACCTTCATGCTGGCTGATTCAGGAATGGAATTGACCGATGTGCCGCCGCGAATCACGCCGACGTTAAACGTGGTCTTCGGCGTGGTGGGAACCGTGGTCGCGGCAAACGTTTCAATTGCCTTCGCCAGGACCACAATCGGGTTTGGAGCGCCGAAGTCGCTCCAGGAATGTCCGCCCGGACCGCGCACGATGACTTCAAAGCGGCGGCTGCCCAGGGCTTCAGCGACGATCGTATCGGCGCCTGCACCGTCGAGAACGAGACTGTAGGCGATGGAATCTTTCCAGCGCGGCGTCGAAAAAATGTGGCGCATGCCGCGCAGGTCGCCTTCGCCTTCCTCTCCGACGTTGCCGATAAAGACGAACGGCAGAGCATGACGGATGCGCACCGAACGCAGCAGGGCCGCAATCGCCAGCATGGCGGCCACGCCCG
This sequence comes from Candidatus Sulfotelmatobacter sp., assembly GCA_036268025.1. Classification (GTDB taxonomy): domain Bacteria; phylum Acidobacteriota; class Terriglobia; order Terriglobales; family Acidobacteriaceae; genus Sulfotelmatobacter. Next base: position 876 of record DATAUY010000073.1, read on the forward strand.
CGCCGTTGTCGGAAACACCGGGCCCGAAGATGCGGCTCCCCTGCTGGCGAATATTCAGCGGCGTGTTCGCGGGAAAAACCGTGTCAATATGCGCGCTGAGTGCGACATAGCGCCGGCCAAATCCGGGATGGATGCCGAAGACATTGCCCACGTCGTCGATGCGAACGTCATCGAGGCCGACTTCGCGAAAGCGCTCGGCCAGCCACGCTCCGCGGGCCGACTCGCCGAAGGGCGGCGCAGGAATGCGCGCCATTTCCATTTGCCATTGGAGCAACTGCGGCTCCTGCAAGCGAAACCAGTTGAAGGCAGACCGCACCTCGGGTGAAGCTGCCAGACGCGCCACTTCCTCTTGCACGGAAGGAACGAGATCGTGCAGATCGGCACGGGGAGGGTTAGGGCTCATGGATTTAAGGGTTAGTTTACAACGCGTTAGCCCAGATTAGGACCAGTTAATGCAAGAAGGCAGATTACCGAAGCCGGGTAATCGAATGGGGGCGAACGGAACTGACAGTTATTCCAGCAAGCCGAACACTCGGCCGGAGCGTTTTTCGACATCAGCCACCAGCTTGGCGGTCGTTGGCACCGCAATGTTGTGCTTGCGGGCGCCGCGGAGAATCGGTCCTGCGATCGCGTCCAATTCGGGTACGTTGCCCTGCTCGACGTCTTTCTGCATCGAGCTGCGCATGTTGCCGGGCATTTTGAGCACGCCGGCGATCGCCTGTTCGGCATCTAGATTTGCGCCCTCGGCTACTGCTACGGAGCAGGCTTCGCGGATGCAGGAAAGCCCCAGCTGCCTCCATTCCGGATCTGCAAGAACCTCGCCCGTGTTCTTGTCGGCCGCGGTCGTGGTCAACGCGAATGCGGCAAGAAACACCAGCTTGCTCCACATCAGCTTAGCTTCGTCATCGACGAAGCGGCAGTCGAAGCCGAATTTTTGAAGCGCCTCGATGGTTGTGTCCAGATTGTTGCGGCCTGCGGTTGCGACATTGAGCCGCGCAAAAGAAGACCGGTGAATGATGTGGCCAGGAGCGACGCGCTCAGATTCGACAGCGATGGTGGCAGGAATGACTTTGCCGGCTCCGTACTTCGAACGAAGAAGAGCGATGTGGTCGACACCGTTCAACAGAGGAACGATTTTCGCGACGGACTCGGGCCTCGTCACAGATTTCAGCGCCGCATCGAGTTGCGTGGCTTTGACGGTAATCCAGAGGACGTCTGTCGGAGGAACTTCTGCGTTGCGTTCGATCGGAACGGTGAAATTGCCGAATGGGCTTTCGAGCTTGAGTTGTGTCGGGTAGTTCGCCAGCGATTCCGCTCGCAGGACCATTGTGACTGGCGCGCCGCTTTTCGCGAGGCAGGCGCCAATCAACCCGCCGATACCGCCGGCGCCGAGAATTGCGTGTCGAAGGGATTCAGGCATCAGGCTAATTCTTATTGGCGATGGTTGAGATGCACTCGAGGATTTCCCCGTCAGTCAGCGTGTGGTCGCTTTGTTTGGCGCGCTGGTAGATGCGTTCGACGCAATCCTCGTTGGCGGGAAGGCCGCGATGCTCGAGCCAGAACAGAACGTTTGATTTGCCGCTCATGGGACCTACGTCAATGGTCTGCTCCATGCCGAAGACGTGCGAGGGCACACCGGAGTAAACAGTGTTGGCGAGCACAGTGTCATTTTTCCGAAAGGCCTTGATGATCGCTGCGGCGTGGACTCCCGTCGCGGTGCGGAATGCGTCTTGGCCGACGACCGGATAATTTTTCGGAATCGGAACATTCGTGGCGCGAGAAACCGTCTCACAATATTGCTTCAGTTTTGTGAGATCCTGCTGGTCCCACGGGGCGATGCCCATCAGCTTGAGGTTGACCAGCATCTGGTCCATCTGCGTGTTGCCGACGCGTTCGCCGAGGCCGATAGCGCATCCGTGGACGCAGTTCGCGCCGGCAATGATCGCCGCCATTGAGTTCGCGATGGCCAGGCCGCGGTCGCTATGGCCGTGCCAGTCCACGCGAACCTTCTCGCCCGACGGTTTTACAACTTCGTCGATCACGAAGCGCACCAGGGCGAGCGCGCCCATCGGTGTAGCGTGGCCCGCGGTGTCGCAGATGCAGACCGCGCGCGCGCCACAGTTGATCGCTGTTGCGTACAGGCGCTTCACCGTCTCGGGATCGCAGCGACTGGTGTCTTCGGTGACGTACATTACGTCGAGGCCAAGCGAAACCGCGTACTTGATGGCCTTGTCGGTCGTCTGAAGCAGGAAGTCGTCCGTCCAGCCTTCGGTGAAGCGGCGGATCGGGCTGGATCCGATGAAAGTGGCCGCTTCAATCTTTAATCCCGTCTTTTGGACGATCTCCGCGATGGGCCGAATGTCGTTCTCGTGCGTGCGGGCAGCGCAGTTTGCCTGGATCTTCAGCTTGTTGGAAACGATCTCGCGCGCGAGCGCAGTTACTGCTTCCACGGCGCGTGGGCCGGCGCCGGGGAGACCAAGATC
>DATAUY010000074.1:0-6591 GCA_036268025.1 Candidatus Sulfotelmatobacter sp.
CCGTGGCCGGACACGCGGGCGTCTATGCAATCGAAGTACAGGCTCCGGCGCCGGCGAGTTTCGACGAGCCGGTTTCGCTGCAGGTGCAGACTGTCGGCGCAGACGGCAGCGCAGTCACCAGCAACACGGTTCGAATCGCGATGGAGCCAGCGGCTCAGTAGACCCCTATCTCTCGCTTGAGGTGAAACGAAAAACGCCCCGATCCGCCGGTTGGCAGATCGGGGCGTTTCGTTTTGATACGAAGTTCGACAGACGCCGGCGGATGCGCTAATTTCGACGATTTAATTTACCGATGCCGTCGAAGCGTGAGGGGCGACCGGTTTGCGGCAGATGGAGCGTGCAATCGCCGGCCAGGCGAACTGGCAGCGGATAGCCCTCTGGCGAAGCGGCAAGCGGGTTGGTGACTTGGAGCGAGGGGATGGCGATTCCTGGCGCAAGCACCGCGGTAATTCTTGCTATGATGCCGTTCGCGATCGGATTGGCGTTGGCGCCAACCGCAAGGCATTGGCTGCTCGCCGCATCTTGTCGGCAAATCGCGGTCTTTCCGGCCGCAACCAGCGCAGAGCCGTCCTGAATGGTCAAGGTGGCGATATTTGCCGATGAAAATTGCAGTGTCCATTGTATGGTTGAGGCGGCCGCGTTACTGGTGGAACTCAGGCGCAGGTCGATTTGGGCGAGACCGTCGGCAGTGACAACGGGGCGCGAGAGCATCAGACAGGGCTGTGCCTGAGCGTTGGTGTGAAGTCCCGCCCAACAGAGGAAGGACGCCGCCAACCAGTTTCGTTTCGAGCGGATAGGGCGAGCGTTCATACCACTCCAACACGATATCAGCAAAGCCCGCTAGGAAGCGGTTTCTTGTGCAAAGTGTGGCGCACGATCGCGTCTTGCAGTCGAGCCCTTGAGGAACCACAGCAACAGCGCCATGAGCGCAAATGCAACGACACCGAAGATCAAGCCACCCCGACGGTGGAGCGGACCATCGAAAACGGCGGGATTGACGTGGATTCCGACCCAGGCGATGGTTACGATGCGGATGGCATTCTTTAAAATCGCAATGGGAAGGATGCACAGGGCGAAACAGGCCTCCTTCCAAGGCGCCTGCAGCACGAAGTGGGCCGCCAGAAGGCCGGCAACGAACAACGAGAGCGCCGCATGGATGCCACTGCACTGCTGGGCGACCTCGATATCCACGCCAGGAAGGGAAAAATGAAACCCGTCACGCAAGACAGGCGTGCCCATTAAGCGAAAGATCGCATAGCTGGCATCCGCCGACCAACTTTGCAGGAAACCGATGAGATGCCCGGTTACGGCTGCGGGAAACGGAATCATTAGGAAGAGATAAGACAATGGGAACCACGCCGCTTTGACGGCAGGCGCGCCGTAACAGAAAAGGAACAGCGCCACCCAGGATATGACAATAAGAACGATGAGGACGGACAGACGATCGGTGGGTTCCCACGTAGGCAGGGTGAATCGCTCGAGATACCACGTGACCGCGACGGCCAAAAACAAAGGTGCGGCGGGGACCGGTGAATAACGCGAGATTTGGAAGACGGCGCTTCGCTGCAGCCAAATCATTGCTAGGCTGATCGGCAGGATGAGGGGAATATGAGACGAGTTCTCGTCGCGCAGCGATAGGCGAATTAGATCAACCAACGGCTGCCAAAACAGCCACGTCGAGGAGAGCCAAAGGACGCCGAACAAAAGGTGCCGGGGACCAATTGAGATACCACGCGCGAGCGCAACAGAATCAGTCGGCGTTTTGGCGCCCATAGCCTTCATAGTATTTGTAATAACGGTGATTGCGGGGCTCTACGCCGTTCAGGACGATCCCAAGAATGTTTTTCTTGCCCAGCAGCGAGATAGTTTGTTCAACGGCCTCGCGCGGCGTCTGTTCGGCCCGTACCACCAGCAAAGTCGCGTCGGCATGCTGCTGCAAAGAGACGGTGTCCGTTAGAGGAACCACAGGCGGAGAATCGATCAACACCCAATCAAAGGAAGCGGCGGCCTCATTCAAGATGCGGCCAAGATTGGGGCCCTGCAGAAGCTCGGTCGAATTCTTTCGGGGCTCGCCGGCTGAAAGCAGGTGCCAACCAAAGGGTTCAATCCGACGAATGCAGGCGAGAGGCGACAATGTCTCATCCACCAGACAGTCCGACATTCCGGCCTTCTGCTTGAGCCGCAGAACCTCAGATATGGCTGTATGATGAAGATCCGCCTCGACCACCAATACGCTGCGCCTACCTCTTTCGACGAGCGCGGTGGCGAGATTCATCGTGACAGTTGATTTCCCATCGCCGGCAAGCGCCCCGGTAATCAGCAGTTTCTTGAGACGTCCGGTTCTCCAGATGTCACGCAGATGCATTCGCAGAAGGCGAAAGCGATCCGCCGCGGGATCACGAGGAGCGGTATGGAATATGATTCGGGCTTCCGGTGTGAAGTTGGCTTCGTCCATCGGGAAATCCGCTATCGTCGCTACCCCGGAAGACAGCGCCGGCGCTTCTCCCCGTAAAACAGGTGTCGCGGGAAGGGCGGCCGAAGCTTTCGCGCTGCTTGCTTCGCCGGCAACCGCGGTGGCGGAGGCCGAGTTACCGGGCTCACCGTTCGAAGACCGATAAAGAAGATTTCTTAAGTGACTCATCTCGTTGGCATGGCCCAGTTAGCCCAGTTTGTAGACGTATAACTCAGCAGCGCATACCACCAACATCATGGCCGAGACGGCGATCCATTGGAGAAGATTAGCTGACTTGCGTTCGCGGACTTCTTTGGGGGTTTGTAGCATGGGAATACCTAACACAAATGGCGGCGTCAGATCTTTGGTAAGCTCCTTTTCCGTGTAGTAGGAGGTGTCCTTCAACTGCATGAAAAATGCCAACGCAAAACCCAGAGCTAGCCCTCCCCCCGCGGCCGCAAGACTGAGCTTGGCTCGCTTTGGACGTGATGGCAGCGCGGGCAGGCTGGCGGCGTCGACTAAACGAAACTGCTGCCCGCCCTGTCGCTTCTCAAGGTTCGTGGCCAACTGGGATTCTTGTTCCTTTTTCTGTAATTCCGAATATTGCGCCCGCAGGGCCTCGGTGTCTCGAACTATTCCGGCCTGCTGCTGCTCGCGAACGGGCGTTTGGTTGATCCGCTGTTGATATTCGGCGATCTCGGCCTTAAGCCGGGCCTGCTCTTTAGACAAGTTGTCGATCTCGACACGGTTCGCTTCCAGATTACCTTTGAGCTGGACGACCACCGGATCTTCCCCAACCGCGATAGCCGGCGCAGAACTGCCAGATGAGCGGCGAACCGGGGCCGGAGGCTCTACGGGCGGGGCTTCCGCCTTCAGACGCGCAATTTTGTCTTTCGCACGGTCAATATCGCGCTGATTACGCTGGATATCCGGGAACTGCTCCGTATAGCCGTGGCTGAGCAACTCGCTTCGTGCTGCTTCCAGGCGAGACAGTTCGCTCTGCGCCGCCTGTATCGGGCTGGGCGCAGCCGGAGCGCCGCCTCCCGCAGGAGTGGCCACAAATTGTCCGGAGGAGTCCTGCACGACCCGCCGTGGCGTGGCGTCGAATTGGGCCTGCAAGAGGGCGCGCTGCTGGTGCGCGTGATCCAGGCTGGACATTGTGTTGTTAAGCTGTGCCTGCAAAGCCTGAAATATGCCGAGATTTCCCTGCTGCTGTTCCGGAAGCTCTCCCACATGCTGAAGCTTAAAATCCTTGAGACGCGTCTCTTGTTGTTCGAGCTCTTTGCCCTTTTCCTGCACCTGCTCGTGAAGGAAGCTGCTGGTGTTGGTGGCTTGCTCGGTTTGGGTGCGCGTGTACTCGTTGGTGAAAAGAGAGGTCAGATTGGTGGTGACCTGCTGCGCCAGCACGGCGCTTTCGGCGGTAAAGGAAATGCGGAAGGCGTCGAAGTCTTTACTCACTTGTTGCGGAGTCTCGTTGATGACCTCAAGTTCTATGTTTTTGTTCATCAATTCGACCAACTGTTCTGGCGCCAGACGTTTGCGTTGCTTTTGATAGAGGCCGAAATTGTAGATCATCTGTAACAGTTGCGTCCGCGAAAGGACTTCCTGCTTAATTGCCTGTAGCGCGGAGCTGACATCCGTTGTGCTGTTTGGGACGACATAGCGTTGCGGCACCTGCTGTTGCACAACCACGAGCGTTGCGATGGACGTGTACTGATTGGGTAAGATCGCCAGCGCCCCGCTGCTAACGAGAGTCACGAGGAAAAACGGCGCGAGAATATACCATCGCCGCTTCTTTACGAAGCGCAGGGCATTCGACAGGATCTCATTGATATTAAGGCTACTCTCGTTTTCTTGCAGTTCAGGCAAAGGGCTAACTCCGGCACAGGGCAGATCTCGAGCCAATCACATCGAGGCATTGCGCTCTTCCCAAGAGGGCATTTCGGGTGCCATGCAGGCCGGATGCAAAGCCCTTTTATTCGTGGTACATACGAAACAATCCGCAAACGTGTAGCCGCAGAAAATGATGCGGACTATTGGGAATTAGTCCAAAACTGCGGCCTTGCGTGCCCGGCTCAGGAACGGTATTCGATCGATTTCGAGTGCGAACAGCTAATTTCGCACGGCGGAAGGTGTAAGGAGGAAGAAACCAGAGAAACGGCGACGGCCTGGCAGCATCGGCCGCGCTCATGCGCCGGCGCAGCGTGGGACACTGCTGGTTCCGGGAGCGATCAGCAGGGGCAAGCCGTTCGCGAATTACAGTCCGAGAGCTGTGCGCGACGTTCCAGGTCACCCAAAACGCGACTAATCGGCGCAGCATTGTTGAGGGTGGTAAGACGCGGCAGCCGGATATGAAATCAGCCTCAGGAAGCGTGGCTTCTAGAGAAGCGGTTCGGGTTGGTTTAAGCAAATCGGCCCATTCAAGAGGCAGAGCTACGCGGCTGGGCGAAGGGCGATTTGCTTGTTCGTGTTCAGTTGTGCGCCCTTCAACCGCTGCCCATCCACCACTGCAATCTCACGCAGAAATCAAGTCACAAGAAGAGGCGCGGCGACGCTGAGAGCAGTTTTTGAATGACCTATTAGTGTCATAAATCATGCTCAAATTACGGAGGCCATGCAATGGCGCAATCCAAAAAAGTGACTGGTGTAAGGCGGGAATCGCGGGTCGGTTGGAGCCTGTTTATCGGTCGGTCTATAGTGCGATTCGGAAGCGGGCAGCCCCTTGCGGCCACCACCTATAAGAGCTAGTGTTGTGTCCAACAAAGAACTAGACAGGAGTGCTGGGATATATTAACCTGGCTCTTGGCTGTCTCCCTTCAGCTTTCGGCGGCGGATCGGCAAAGGCTTCAGGAGTGGGTCGCAGCCCACGGCACTCCGCAACAGGTGGCGCTACGTTGTCGAATTGTCCTCGCCGCCTCCCAAGGCGAGGGCGATTCCACTATCTCAAGGCGGCTTTCGGTAAACAGGAACACTGTTATTCTCTGGCGGAAACGTTTCGTCGAATGCGGTCTTGATGGTTTATGGGAGGTTGCTCCGGGCCGCGGCAGAAAGCCGCTCTATGCAATGGATAAAATCGCTGCGATCGTGGAGGCGACCCTGCAGACCAAACCGGCCGGGATGACTCATTGGAGCTGTCGAACGCTTGCAGCACAACAGGGCGTTAGTAAGTCTACCGTGAACAACATCTGGCGCGCTCACAACCTACAACCGCATCGGACCGAAACTTTCAAGCTGTCGCGCGATCCGAAATTTCTGGAGAAGATGACCGATGTTGTAGGCCTGTATCTGAACCCTCCGCAGCAGGCGATTGTGCTTTGCGTGGACGAAAAGAGCCAGATTCAGGCGCTGGATCGGACTCAGCCCGGCCTGCCCATGAAAAAGGGGCGTTGCGGCACCCTGACCCACGATTACAAGCGCAACGGGACAACCACCTTGTTCGCGGCTTTGGAGACCTTACAGGGCAAGGTCGTCGGTGAATGTCATCAAAGACATCGGCATCAGGAGTTTCTGAAATTCCTGCGCCGACTGGACAAAGAGTTCCCCGGGGATGTGCCGCTGCATCTGGTGATGGATAACTACGGCACCCACAAGCACGAAAAGGTAACGGCGTGGTTGAAGCGCCATCCTCGATTCGTCTCCCACTTCGTTCCCACCAGTTCAAGCTGGATGAATCTGGTGGAACGCTGGTTCGGCTACCTGGACAATAAAGCCATCAAGCGCGGCGTCTTTCTCAGTGTCGCCGACCTTCAGGTTTCCATTGCCGCTTTCCTCCGCGCGTGGAACGAAAATCCCAAGCCCTTCGTCTGGACTGCCACCATCGAATCAATTCAGGAGAAGCTCTCCCGCTGCCGCCGGACTCTGGAGCAGATTCAGCCCGGCTGCACCAGCCCAAAAACTCGCAAGCGCAAGAAAGCAGCTGTCTAGTTATTTCACGGACACCACACTAGCGTATCTACTTATTCACTTGCGCAGCGCACCTGAATCCTTAGAGAGTTCGTCGCAAAAACAGAAAAACCGCACCGGGCCGCCCCCAAGACGTTCGGGGACAGAACCGGTGCGGCTTGCCCCTGGTGGGGCGGGGATCCGGCGTCGGGCTGTCTGGATTTGAAAGCGTATACCGGACCGTAACTGGCAGGGTC
>DATAUY010000075.1:0-42962 GCA_036268025.1 Candidatus Sulfotelmatobacter sp.
CGTGCACGAAAACGGAACCGCGTGCCGTAGAGCCTGCCCTGAGCGGAGTCGAAGGGCACGCCTGAAACGTCACCACAAACCTCTATCCCCACACATACCGCGGATCGTAATCCACATTATGTTTCTTCAAAAACGCAACGAACTCTTCCTCAAAACTGCGCTTGCGATGATGCTCCGGCTGCGAACGGATGTAAGCAATCGTATCGGCCTTCTGCGAAATGCCAACTGTGAACCCGCCGTACCCTTGCTGCCACGCGAAATTCTGGGCGTGCTTCTCGTTCGTCGAGCGATCCTGCAGACGCAACGTGGTGTCTCTCCGCATTCCCGTTTCAGAACCCGACCCGTTCTTGCTGTTGATTTTCCGACCTTCACCGCTTCCGGCTTAGTTACATTTCACTTGAGCCATCCATCGCGGCACTCTCCTGACGATGGTTGACAAATATACATGCTACATGTATACAAATAATAAGAAATCCGATGAATCGACTGGGTTGGTGCCGCTGATTTTTCAGGGCAACTCCCGGCAAGCGCTTCAAGGCTTCCCGGACGGCGTCAAGAGTGACCTCGGATATGCTTTGTACCGATTGCAGCTCGGCCAAATTCCTCCCGACCGCAAGGCGGTTCAGTCGGTCGGGCCGAACTCCGAGAAGGCGATGCGCGGGCATGGTACCGCGTCCTTTACGTGCGACGCGAAAAGGTAATTCAGGTTTTACATTGCTTCGAAAAACGATCAAACGCGATCGAGCAAAAAGACATTGAAACGGCCCAGGCACGGCTGAAGCGTGTGCAGGAAGCCGAACGCGAGGAAAAGAGAAATGCCAAACAAGCGCTCCGCAGAAAATGAACACAAGGTCACAGGGAGCGTATTGGATGAACTCGGGCTCGACCGGCAAGCCGCACTGGAACTCAAATTGAAAGCGGCGTTGCACCAGAAGATTCTGCAACTAGTCAAACGGCGTGGGATTCGTCCCCGCGACCTGGAACGAATCCTCGAAATCCAGCAGCCTCGCGTAAGTGAACTCGCCCGTGGAAAGCTGTCCACGCTCAGCGTTGCGCGGCTCCTCCTGTACGCTGATCTTCTAGGCGCAGAAGCAGAAGTAAAGCTAAAATCCCGCGCCCACGCCGCCGCGTAGCAGCGTTCCCATACTTTTCCACAGTCTTTCTCTTCTCCAATGTTCATTCAACCTTGACTGAGAATTTCATTTCTGCCAATACTGGCCCCAAGCCAGCAATAATTCGCCGGGATCGGGAGAAAAAAACACTAACTCCTTTCCGCACAAGATTTTGCCCGCAACTTGTTGCAGCCCATAGATCAAAACGCGATTTCCCGCCAACCCAATGATTCCAATATATCGAGGGGAGGGGGGAGGGTTGGAGAAAGGAGCGAAGGAGCCTCAAAGTCCGGATATCCCGATCGCTGCCGGCACATCAACATCAACCGCGTCCAATGCGGATCGCCCGCGCTTCGCCGAACAATGAGCGCGCGGAGAACCACTCTCAAGCGAGCGACTTCGGCGCCGTGGTTCACCCTGCGCCGTTTTCGAAAGGAGGGAATCGGATGCAAATATCAGTCTTCAGCGCTCTATTCCACGGCTTCTCCGTGAGGCTTCCAGTTCCAGGCACTGGCAACCCTTGAGGTTTTCCCAACTTCTAAACAGAAACCACTTCTATACAACTGCCAGCGACCCTCGCTAGCTATCTGCTCTACTAGGAGTCATTTCGTGAGCGTGCATCGATGTTTCCAACGGCATGAGAGCGCCCTGAGACTCGCCATTGGAACCGGCATTCTTGTCCTAACACTTACCACGCTACCCGCGTTTGCCGGACTCGGCGAGGACGTCAGCTCAGTGCAATCCGATCGCGCACACATGCAGGGAGCTTTGCGGATCACGCAGGCGCAGGCGTATGCCGTGCATGAAATTCAAAGTCCAAATGGGACTGTCGTCCGCGAATACGTTTCGGCGTCGGGGAAAGTTTTCGCGGTGGCGTGGCAAGGTTCCTGGCTTCCGGATATGCGGCAAATCTTGGCCGGCTACTTCGAGTCATATCAACGCGCCGCGCAGGCACAACAAACGATGCGCTTAGGCCGCCGGCCTTTAATGATCCAACAGCCTGGATTGGTTGTGCAGTCTGGGGGCCACATGCGCTCGTTTGTCGGACGCGCTTATGTTCCGGATATGTTGCCGCAAGGCGTCGACGTAGAGAAGATCCAATGAAACTCGCGACCGCATTTTTTCTTTTCCTGGCGTGCGCAATGGCACTCCTTTCGCTTGCCTGCGGAGGCAGCAGCGCGCACACGAACGCAATGACGATTTCGACTTCGGGGTCGAATGTGCAGCCCATTTCGGTGAACTCCGGGGCGAACGGAGACTACGCCAATGGAGCATTCACCAGTGTCTCCGTATGTGCGCCCGGAAGCACGTCGTGCCAGACCATCGACAATGTTCTGGTGGATACCGGTTCCTCCGGTTTGCGGATTCTTTCCAGTGCACTGACCGTTTCACTTGCCCAGCAAACATCAATTGACGGCAATTCCGTGGCAGAGTGCCTTCCTTTTGTAAGTGGATTCACCTGGGGTCCGGTACAGACTGCCGACGTGCAGATCTCCGGCGAAAAAGCGCCGTCGCTCCCGCTCCAGGTGATCGGCAGTTCCGCATTTGCGATACCTGCGGCGTGCTCAGATCAAGGCGCCCCGATGGACTCGCTGGCGGCGCTGGGCGCAAACGGCATTCTCGGTATTGGCGTATTCGCGCAGGATTGCGGCGGCGCATGCGCGACAACAGGCGCTTCCAATCCGGGACTTTATTACGAGTGTCCAGCTTCGGGATGCACTGTGATCAGCGAGGCGTTGTCGCAGCAGGTGCAAAATCCGGTAATACTTTTCGCGCAGGACAACAATGGCGTGATCATTGAACTGCCGGCGGTCACGACTCCTCAAGTTTCGGTGACGGGCTCGCTGGTCTTCGGTATCGGGACGCAATCGAATAACGTATTGGCCTCGGCCACAATTTACGACGTCGACGGATTTGGGAATTTCATCACCACCTACAAAAGTGTCGCTTACAACCAAAGCTTCATAGACAGCGGATCGAATGGATTGTTTGTTCTAACTTCGAGTTTGACAGGGATGCCCACGTGTCCCGATGCCGACTTCTTCTATTGCCCAACGAGCACACAGAATTTTTCGGCTACCACCGAGGGCGCGACTAACGGGAGCAGCGGCACGATCAATTTCAGCGTAGCCAATGCCGACAATCTCTTCAACAACAACCCATCTGCGTTCGTATTCCCCACTCTCGCCGGGCCGAATTCCCTCAGTGGCTTCGATTGGGGACTGCCCTTTTTCTTCGGGCGCAACGTATTCACGGCGGTCGAAGGAATGCAGACTTCCGGCGGTTCCGGACCTTATTGGGCATACTAGGTTCCGCACATCCGTCCACATTGCCTTAACTTTTTCGGGAAGCGCCACCTGGAAGGGATTGGGCACCGTGATGGCTGAAATTCCGGGAAAAACTGTTTTAATGTTTTAAAAGGAAGGAAAAAACGGCCTCGACGAGAGGCCGTTTTTGTTTTCTGGAAAGTAATCGTTCACAATCCGCATGGAGCTTTTCCTGCCTGGATGTAGAATTCAACGCATTCGCGACATGAAATCGTTTCTCATTCTTGCAATCGCCCTGAGCCTCAGCGTCTGCGCAGCCGCTCAGAACCCCTCCCAATCCGAAGAAGGCGCTCGCGTGCTTGCGCTGGACAACTCCTGGAACCGCGCTCTCGAAACCAATGACACAAAGGCGCTCGATCTCCTGCTCGCCGACAGCTTCGTGTCGATTGATATCGATGGCAGCATCCAGACGAAGCGCGAATTTCTGGTCAGCTTGAAAACCGCCGGTTATCAGGTTCCTTCGCAGGCGGTGACGGAACAGAGCAAAGTTGAAGTCTACGGCGATTCGGCGATTGTCTACGGAGTCTTTCGCACCAAGAGCGTCGTCAAAAGCAAATCCGTGACCCAGCGCGAGCGCTTTCTCGACACCTGGGTCAACATCAATCACACATGGAAGTGCGTGGCTTCGGTCGCTGTGCTGATTCCACGGAATTGACCGCGTTGGTTTTCTGGAAGTAATCGGACCTGACTGCCACAGCCATCGAAGAATCAATCATGGGCGCGCTGCTTCCGATGTAGAATTCGATCGTCCGGAGCATTCCGTTTAGCAGACATAATATGAGCGCAACTGTACCAATTGCCGATCGGAGTGCAGCGCAGACGACTGCGGCGGTTCTGGCATCCGAGCGAAAGCGTCATGCTGCGCTGGTGCGGATCACTCACTGGCTGACTACTGTCGCCTTTTTCGCTTTGTTAGTGACCGGTGGGGAAATCGTCCTCTCGCACCCGCGCTTCTATTGGGGCGAAACCGGCAACGTGAACATTCAGCCCTGGCTCAACCTGCACCTTCCGTCGTCGCGCGGTACGGTTCCGACAACCTACGGCTACACGCTTCCCGATCAGAACGGCTGGAGTCGATATCTTCACTTTCAGGCCGCTTGGCTCGCGATTGCCACTGGATTGTTCTATGTGATCTGGGGATTTCTCAGCGGCCATTTCCGGCGCAATCTCTGGCCCGAGACGTCTGATCTTTCTATGAAGTCGCTCGGGGCATCGTGCATCAAGCATTTGCGCTTCCAGCGGCCAGGCGCGGAAGAGGCTTGGTCATACAACGTGCTTCAGAGCCTTTCCTATCTGCTTGTCATCTTCGTGTTCTTCCCGCTGATGATCTGGACGGGACTGGCGATGTCGTTCGGATTCGTATCCGCATTCCCGCTGACGGTAAAGTTATTGGGAGGCCATCAGACCGCGCGCTCGCTGCACTTCATTGTGACCATCTTGCTGGTGTTCTTTCTGTTGGTTCATGTTGTGATGGTAATCGTTGCCGGATTTCTAGCGCGGATGCGCGCGATGATCACCGGCCGCGTGGCGACGCCGCCGGAGTAAATCCTATGAGCCAGATATCTCGACGCAAACTCATCACGATGGGAGTTGGTGCCGCGGCAGGCGTTTCCGGTCTTGCGGTCGCCGCCAAACTGGCGCGGAGTCACGGGCTCATTCCGCCGGATGCAAGCGGTGTGTTCGGTCCTGGCGAAACGCTAACCTATGCTGCGCAACGTTTGCTGACGCGCCATTCCATGGCGCGCGAATTTTCCCGCGATCAGATTTCAAGAACGCCGTTCGCCAACGCGGTCGATCCTCTGGGTGACGAGTTCCAGCGATTGCAAGCCGGAGGCTTCGCAGGCTGGCGCTTGACCGTAGACGGCATGGCTGCGCGTCCCACGACATTCTCTTTGGCGGAGATCAAAAGCTTTCCCACGAATTCCCACGTCACCATGATCGGCTGCGAGGAGGGATGGACTTACATTGGCGAATGGACGGGTGTGCCGCTCTCCTACATCCTGAATCGGGTGGGCGCGCTGCCTCAAGTCCGCTACGTGGTCTATCGTTCGATCCAGCCCGACTGGTGGGAAAGCATCGACATGGCTGACGCGTTGCACCCGCAGACATTACTTGCTCACCGAATGAATGGAGCCGAACTGCCTGTGCCGTTCGGAGGGCCGCTGCGTCTTCGCGTCCCACGGCAACTTGGTTATAAGAGCGTCAAATATATTACTCGACTCACCCTGACCGATAGCCTCAAACCCTTCGGCAAGGGCCTGGGCTCGTCCGCTCCTGAAGGCGGGTACGCGTGGTACGCCGGGATCTGATAGCGAGCATATGAGTATCGAGTGCCTCACTCCTTCTATTCTCGCAAAAAAGTGGGGTCTACCTTGGTTGCCAAATTGGTTTCTACAATGTTGCTGAAAAACTCGTTTGCAATGCTGGATTTGAAAGCTCGCGGCATTACGCCACGATGCAAGTCGAGCGCAATCAAACATGCGCTTTAGCTTCTGAGGTGCGTTCGGGTCGCGCAAGTGAAGAGCTAAAACCTGCTCAGATGCGGGAAGCTCCGTCCGCATCTCAATTTTTTTGGAACTCGGCCAGTTAACTCCGACTGTCCTCTTTTCGAACATGACATTGTAAAAAGTTACGCTGGACGATCCCATTCCGGCGTCTTTCCATGTATTGTTCCAAAAAATGCTTGGAACCAGCGTCGAATCTGGAGTATGGTTCGGGCATTGATCGTGCGCAAGGCTTGTTTTCACCCTAGGCCGGGTCTCTCGGGAACTTTCGGCCGCGCCAAGTGAACACAACTTGACTTCGCGGGTTAAGTTTCGGTGAAGTGAGCCGCGCCGTTCCGAAGGGGTCCAGCCGTGAACTCTTCTCTCTGCTTGTCGATCCTGGCGACTCTCTCTCTCTTTGCAGGCAGCCTGTCTGCGCAAAACTCATCTGAATTTGTCATTCCCGGACCGCAGCGATCGTTCCTGCGGATGGCCGGAATCAGCCAGCAGGTCACGCCGGAAGAAGTCCTCCCCCTCCTGAGCAGGAATGCCTTTACCGAAGGATATGAGCGGGCGGACCACCCGACCGAGTTTCTGATTCTGCTTCGCCGCTACGTGGTGCAGGCCCGCGAGTTGACATCTTTGGCTGCGCAAAGTGGCATGGTGATCCGGGTAACGAATTGTGACGATGCGACGCAACTCTTGCGCATCCTCGGCTATCGGACGCGCGGAATCTGCGGCAAGCCTGAGACGACGCTGCTGACTGAGGATCCCGAACGTGCTTTCCTGGCGATTGATTCGGGATTCCCATTGCCAGAACTTGAACAGACGCTTCAAGGCGGAAAACCCTTTGAATACCCTTATTCGTCCACAGCGGTGCCGGTCATTTTTCCCGAAGGCGATTGGACCAAGGCCAGCAAGAAGAATTACGTCGAACTCAGCAAAGATCTGCTGGACACGATTCTGTACGACCCATCCGTGGCGCGCTTGTACTGGGCGCTCTCGCGGCTCGACCCTGAAACCAGAACTTTTCTTCAGCAATCGGTCGGTGTGACGAAGCTACTTCCATACGCCGCGGTGATTGATTTTTACGGCGGGGAAATCTGCGTTTCTTCGGGAAAGGTTCGCGTTCCGGGCGGTACGAATGCTGAAAGCGGGTGGAAAGATTTGGTGGGCGTGAGTCCGTCGTCTCCGGCGGCATTCGTCACCAGGCTGTTGGCTAAGGACAAAGGTTGGCTGGCGGCTTACTTCGACGTACTTTCCCGCGCCAGCCAGGAACAGCAGCAATATTTTACGGATGCACGCCGACTGCGGTTCTTTTACAACGGTCTTCGCAGCCCGGAAGCAGCTGGCGGCGCAATCCGTGGAGCATTCCGGCCTGCGCCCGGAATGTTGCTGTTGGCGACTCGGCTGCGCTTCGATGAGTCCGGCGCGCCGCTTATCCCAGGAGGAATCAAGGTTTGGCAGGAATTTCTCTCCCAGTCGCACAATGCGAACCTGGTCCACAAGTGGACGAGGCAAAACGGCAAGTTGAGCGAGCCTGACGATCTCGTCCAAACCATGTTTGCCCTTTCCCGAGCGCCAACTGAGAGCGGCCCCTTGCAAATCTTCATGATGATCAGCGAACTCGACGGCAGACGAGCTGCCGGACACCATCTGTCGGCAGCGACGGTGGGTTTGCTTGCCCGAAAATTCGAAGATGTCAGCGACCAATACCGGATCTTTTCCGAGTTCCCGGAGCTTGACGACGACTCGATCGCCCATTTCCTGGAAGTCATACAGGCGGTCAACCGGGCCCCGATGGCCTATCGCGGTAACGCTTCCGGAATTTTGCAGGCAAATGTTGGTATCTGGCAGATTCTGGCCCGCCAGGGACAGATCTCGACTTCGCACCTGAACGATTCCTGGCAGCGGGTTATCAGCCCGTTCTCGGGCATTCGTTCGGAGGCGCAGGTGTTCGAGGCAGGCAGAACATCGCTGGGCGAACTCTTCCGCTTCTCCACCGGAAAGGTCCGCGGTTCGCAGGACGAAATTATCGAGCTGCTGGCCGGTCCCGAACAGAAAACGCCGGAAGGAATGCGGATGCACCGCGAAGTTGCCAACCGCATCCGCTCCGTGCTCGACGATCAGCGATTGGTATCGCTGGACACGCTTCTGGCCGTTGGCGATGGTCTTGTCGAAAAGGCGAAAGGCAATCGTCCCGAAGAGTATGTAGCGACGCTGGCGGCGCAGACCCGCGAGTTCGAAATGCCCCGGCCGATATTTACCAACGGCGAAAGAACCGAGTGGGCCGCCGGCGTCTACAACAACCATCACACGGATACGGAGATGCACTCCGATCTGCCGAAAGTGCTCAAGTCCCCCACGGTTTCACGTGCGCAGATTGATGACGCCCGCGGCCAGCTTGCATCATTCCTGCGCGATACGCTTGTCGGCCTGAACTATGCCTACTATGAACCGCCGGGCGCTCAGGCACTGCACAACAACCCGCTCTTCGTTCGCTCGCACGACTTCGCCGGCGAGAGTATCGGAGGCATGAAGACGCTGTGGCAGGCGCCGGAACTGGTCGGTCAGGGCACGCCCGCGGGAGGCGGCGCGCATTTTGTAGGCTCGCTTGCAGATCTGCCGTATGCGCTGGCTTCCCTGGAACAGGATTTCATCGCTCCGAGCAGCGTCCAGGCGCTGGTATGGGCGGAGGTCACGCCCGAACTGCTGACCAGCGCGACCGTGCCGCGCTGGTGGGACACCAGTCCGCTCGAACTGCACGCCGTGGCGCTTTATCAGAAAGCGGGAGAAGAACTGCTGGTCGCTTCCGAGAAAGATGAAGTGCTGCGCGGCAAAGTGCTCGATGTTTTGTCCGATCGCCTCTTGCCGCTGCGGCTCAGCCAGGTTCAGCACGCCCTGGAAAGCGGCCAAACCGAACAACTGATCCCGAGGATGATGCCTGCGGACACCTTCTATCTGGCGGCGGAATTTCAACGCAAGTATCCCGATGAGACTGGCGCTTTGGGCAGCGCTATTCAGGAATTGCAAGACCTCGCGCGACAGCATCCGGAGGAAGTCAGCTGGGGCCGCTTGTCGCATGACTTCGGTACGCCGCATCCGCGAATGGCGCAGAACTATGGATTAGAGCTGCTGAATGTCGCTCCGATGCCGCCCTTTGCCGGAGAGTCCAACCGCTTTCTCGCAGAGTCGTGGGATTCGCCCAATCTTTACTGGGCGCGCCTGGCGGATGAAGGCGGATATTCTCCCGTCATGTTGAATCACCTCGTCCCCGAACTCACGCTGGCCATGATCGAGAAAATATTTGCCACCGATTTCGAGGATTGGGGAGCGCTGCTTCGTGCTATGCACGAAACCGGAGCGGAATTCAAAGAAGGCAAGCTAGGTACCCAGTCGCGACTTAGCAGCGCACGACCTTAAGGAATTGTCTGAAGAGCGATCGACTGGGCCGCGTTCGTATCATCGTCGCGTTCGTGTCATCAAGGAGGAATCTTCCAGCCATGGTCAGGAAAGGCAGTTTGCTGATAGGGCTTTCGCTGGCCGCCGTTTTCCCCGGCGTAAAGCGGGCTTGCGCTCAGGGGAACCCCGATATCCATGTAGTCGTCAACATGGTCCAGCTTAACGTGGCAGTTACCGACAAGAAAGGTAGCTACATCACCGGGCTCCGTCCGGAAGATTTCGCGATTGTCGAGGATGGAATCCTGGAGAAGGCCGCGACGTTTTCCGAGGGTAACAGCCCAACGCGCAGCCTGAGTGAGATTGCGGCGCAAGGAGAAGCCGTGTCCGTCCCGGGAATGCAAGTTTCCCCCGAGGATGTTGCAACGTTGTCGAACCTGGTGAACGGCGCCAACGTGTTCGTCCTGTTCGATACCAGCGACTATATGTATCGCGGCTTCGTGTTCGCGCAGGACGCGATCAGCGACTTCATTCGTTCCCTGGGAACTGCCGACAAGATTGCGTTCTATTCCTACAGCCGCGATCTTTCGCGCGCCGCTGGATTGACTGCTGATCGCGGGCAATTGCTTCGCGCTATCCGCTCGACCGTGGCCGGCGATCAAGCCGCTCTTTATAACGCGCTGTTGCTCACGTTGAAGGACGCCGCGCAGAACACGGGCAGAAAAGTCGTCGTGGTTTTTTCCAACGGCCCGGATAACTCGAGCGTCGTTCCTCCCGAGGACGTCGCTGAATTCGCTCAATCGACCGGAGTCTCTGTCTACATGATCAGCACACAGCAGGCGCGGCTGGAGCCCGTTTCAACGGCAGTCTTCGATCGCATGACAGCTGCAACCGGCGGCAAAGCGTACTTCGCCAAAAATTGGCGGGACGAGCACATGGCCTTCAATTCGATTCGCGATGACCTTGATCATCTCTACTCATTGAGCTACTACCCCAAGGTCAATCCCAATAGCGGATGGCGCTCGATTACCGTGAAGCTGGTGGGAGAGAAGCTGAAGAAATACAAGGTACGAACACGCAACGGATATCGTCCGCAACCGGCGCGATTTTCTGCCGAGGGTAAAAGCGCCGCAGGAGGGAACTGAGAGTGGAAATGAAACTAAGAAGATATGGCGGAGAGGGAGGGATTCGAACCCCCGATACCCGTTAAGGTATGTCCGCTTTCGAGGCGGATCGTTTCAACCACTCACGCACCTCTCCGCGACGGACGGTTGTCAGTTGCCAGTAAAAGCAGGTTCCTCGCTTCGCTCGGAATGACAAGAACAGAGAGCTCGAGGCCGACGACCGACGACTAACGACCAACGAGCAACAACTAACGAGCAACGACTAACGACGATTTCGAAAGAACTCTTGCAGCACTTCCGCGCTGCGGGCGGCGAGGACTCCGCCGCGAACCTCAAGTTTATGGTTCAACTGCGGATGATTCACTACCTGTAAGACCGAAGCAACCGCGCCAGCTTTCGGATCATCCGCGCCATAAACCAGGCGCTTGATGCGCGCATGAACCAGGGCTCCCGCGCACATCGCGCACGGTTCAATTGTAACAAACAGCTCGCAGTCGCCCAGCCGGTGGTTACCAACGCTTTCCCCGGCTTCGCGCAGGGCGAGAATCTCCGCATGGGCCGTCGGGTCCCGATCAACAATGTTGCGGTTCCATCCCCGACCGACGATTTGACCCTGGCGCACGACCACCGCGCCCACCGGAACTTCGCCCAGCTCGAGCGCCCGTTGCGCACAGCGCAGCGCTTCTTCCATCCAGAGTTCGTCCATGAAAGTTCGTCGCTTAGAGTTCGTCCATGAAAGATCCGTCCGCAGCCCGTCAACGCAGCATTCTATCTCGCGGCCGTACGTCCGCTATTCGTCCCAGGCTGCTATTCCAGTCTTCCCCGAAGCTGCGGTTTGGGGCATAATACGCGCGCTCGGGAGGATGTCTATGACGAAACGAATTCTACTGGCAGGAATAGCCGGTGGTTTGGCGCTGTTCATCTGGGGAGGCCTGTCGCACACGGTGCTGGGCCTTGGCCAGGCGGGCATGCAGTATCTCCCGCAGCAGCAGCCCGTCATGCAAACCTTGCAGGCGTCGCTGCCTCAATCGGGTTTCTACATGTTTCCGCAAGCCGACAAGGCGGGAAATCTTCCCGCCGATCGGGTCGGCGGAGCACACGGCTTGCTGATTTACCAGCCCGTCGGCGCCAGTGCGATGCGGCCTGCACAACTTGTGAATGAAGCCATCCTCGACATCATTCTGGCGATACTGGCTGCCTATCTTTTATCGAAGGCTCCGGGACTTACCAGTTACGTCGCGCGCGTCGGATTTGTCGCCGTCGTGGGACTAATCGTGGCGCTCATGACGCACGTCGAATACTGGAACTGGTATGAGTTCCCAGCGACGTACACCGTCGCAAACATTTTCGACAATTTCGTTGGCTTTGTGATTGTCGGACTCTGCGCCGCGGCATTGGTTAAACCCGGCGCTGCTCGCGTCATGACGATGCCGGCGAAGGCGGCATAGTCAAACTGCAAGCGTGAGGCGGTGGGGCTATAGGTCGCGTGAGGCGCGGATGCTCCAGCGCGGCCCGTTCTTCCGAGATCGGAGGGATCTCTTAGATGAAATGCAGAACGTTCCTTACCACTTCGGGCACGACTGCGTGGATGACTGTCGGAACCACCACCCGAACTAACGGATAGCCCGCCACCAGCACGGGCACCACTATAAGCAGCCATGCTTTGGTCGGCAGTTTTTCAAAATACGCTTTCATGACTCCTCTGATTCTAAGTTAAGGTACGGAGCCAGAAGCCCAGAAGTTCCCGTGAAATTGGCTGATCCTCTCAACTGCTTTGAGCAAACGCGATTTCGCGTGCTATGCTAGCCGCATATGGGCGTGCCAAGCCTGCTCCGAAAGATATTCCTGGTCGATCTGCTTCAGGGCCTGAAGGTTACCTTCCGCTATCAGGATCCCAAGGAGATTTATACCGAGCAGTATCCGCTGGAGCGGCCGCTAGTGGCCGAGCGTTATCGTGGCGCACCGCGTCTCAACGTGAATCCCGATACCGACGAGACTATGTGCATCGCCTGCGATCTGTGCGCGCTGGCCTGTCCCGAGAACCTGATCGTTGTGTCGAGCGAACGCAATGAAAAGACCCGCCGCAAGGAATTAACCAACTTCACCTACGACCTGAGCCGCTGCATGTTCTGCGGACTCTGCGAAGATGCGTGTCCCACCGACGCGCTCGAACTTACGCAAGACTTCGAATTGGCCAGCTATACGCGCGAAGGCTGGATCTGGGACCGTGAAACTCTCGAAAAAGGCCCCCAGCCGACGCAATATCAGCGTTAAGAATCTTTCTCTCAGTGTAAGCTGCCATACCCCTACGTAATTCACCGGATAGTTCCTCGCCATTCACAGCTTGAAACTGTGCCTAGGAGGCGGCCTGCGCGGCTGCATCCGGGAGGACTTTTATGAATATTCGATTCACGACTCTCTCTGTTTTATTGAGTTGCACGACCTGGGCGATGGCTCAGCGGGCGGCAACTCCGTCCGCGCCTGCGCCAACTACGAGCCCGACGACTTCGACGCCTTCCAGCACGATCGGACCGCCGACTCCAATCACCACCCAGGCGGCCGGACAGAGCCCACAGACCCAAAGCACGCCATCGACGCCTCAGACGCAGAATTCGCCTTCGACTCCGCAAACCACACCTACACCGTCAACTCCGCAGAGTGGGACGACTCCGAATACTGCGAGTCCGGTTCCCGGAACTCAGCAACCGGGAACTACGCCGGGCACAACGGCCCCAGGGGCAACTACTCCAGGAGCGACGACTACGTGCGTAGCCAGCACAGCGCCGAGCGGATCGACATCGACGGCGCCCGGTTCAACACCAGGTTCAACAACAACTCCGAGCAGCAATCCGTCAAGCTCGTCTACTCCAAGTGGATCGCAACCTTCGACGGGGACGAGTCCAGCACCTGCGCCATGTCCTCCGGGACAGATGCCGAGCGGGAGCACGACGACTCCTCCTCCGCAGTGAGAGAAGGAGAGTATCGGAGGTGAATGTGCGATTGCTGACTGAAAGCCGAAAGCAGAAATTAACCGGCTTTCATTCAGCGTCGAGGTCTGTACCGGGATGATTTACGCGGGTTGCTGCTGCGTCATGCAGTGCATCGCTCCCAGCCCCCAAATGAAGTCGCCGGAATAAATCGGCATGATCTGCCGGGAAGGGAAGAGTTCGGCGAGAGTGTTCAGCGCGACGCGGTCGTTCGCACGATTGAAAACGGGCGCCAGGACAATTTCATTCGCAATGTAAAAGTTGGCGTAACTTGCGGGAAGCCGCCGGCCCTCAAAGACTACTGGTTGCGGCATCGGCAATTCGACAACCG
Organism: Candidatus Sulfotelmatobacter sp.; assembly: GCA_036268025.1. Classification (GTDB taxonomy): domain Bacteria; phylum Acidobacteriota; class Terriglobia; order Terriglobales; family Acidobacteriaceae; genus Sulfotelmatobacter. The sequence goes on from DATAUY010000075.1 coordinate 13,764, forward strand.
TGAGTTGTTTGCCGCTCTGGTCGCGTGCCGATTGCAACCTGCGTAAGTTCGCGCGCAGTGGAGAGTGGTTCGCATCTTTGGCATTCGGCTCAACCATCGTGATCACCGTGTCCCTCGTGACAAAGCGCGTGAGGTCGTCCACGTGGCCGTGGGTGTCGTCACCCAAGATTCCGCGGCCCAACCAGATCGTATGCTGCGCGCCCAGGTAGTCGGCGAATGCTTTTTCGTAATGAACGCGGCTCATGTGCGGATTTCTCTCCTGCACCTTGCTGAGCAGACATTCTTCAGTGGTGAGAATTGTGCCCGCTCCGTTGACGTCAATGGAACCGCCTTCGAGAACGATGCGTTTTCCAGCCGAGTGCGGACAAATTTCCAGAGGCTGCCCCACCCTTCGCGATTTTCGAACTGTGGGAAGGGCAACTCTCGCCATGAGTGATCCGATCCGTTCGTCGTGCCGCCAGTTAGAGTATTTTGCCCAGGCGTTGAAACGAAATTTAAGGGCAATCGTGGATTCAAGAGAATCATGCGGGGACAGCTGCCCTCGTGAGCCTGCCCTGAGCGAGCGAAGCGAGTCGAATGGGTCCGGCCGGGCCAAGCCCGGCTGTCCCGCGGTCAGAAAAATACACCCTGAATCGCGCAGCCACACACGATTCGTTGGCCAGCGATGAAACCTGATGTTGGACGAGAACGCATCTGCGCGTTCCAGGATCCTCCGCGCTTTTTTCGCAGAGGCCGCATTATTCACGATCAGTTCGACCCGCTCATGCTTCGCGAGATGCCGAATGATCTCCGCATACACCCAGGGGATCGGTTCAAACTTCGCTGGCCAGTCCCCCTCATAGTGCGGCCACGCCAGCCAGGTCGCTGCGTGCGGTTCCCACTCCGCGGGCATGCGGTAGCCAAGGGCGCTGGGGACAACTTCCGTTGGACCCGCCACACTCCTACTTCTTTCGCGTGGCTTCATAGCACTCGAGACTTTTGATTCTTGCAGGCGGGGAATTCTTGAAGGCGTCCGTTAAAAGATAGGTCCCAGAGCGTTGATCGAGGCCAACCTGCTTCACGAATCGCGGGGTGCCTTCGTCGCAGGTCCGGTCGCGCAGCGCTTTTACGGTCAGCGGGGTCGTCCCAGTAAAATATTTTTCTTCGACTTGCGCTGTGCCCACGCTCACAAACACAAGCTTTACGTACTTCGTCTTGTGACCAGGTGTCTCGAGAATGACTTCTTCCCGATTTGCCAAATTCGACGCAACCTTGCCCGCGTGCAGCAACGGATCGTACGCTACCATCTTGCCGGTCAAAGTCGGAGTCTTAGCGGAGCAGGCGAGCGCCAGGGTTGCAAGGGCAATACTTCCCAACAAATTTTTTTTCAGCAATCTCATGTGGCTAATCGATTAAACGGCTGGTGATGGGCGCGTAGCTGTCAATGCGGCGGTCGCGCAAGAACGGCCAGTTGCGGCGGATGTCTTCCAGCGCCCTCAAATCAACCTCGCCAATCAGAATTTCTTCTTTGTCGTGCGATCCCTCTGCCAGCACGCGCCCAAACGGATCGCAGAAGAACGATCCGCCCCAAAACTCGAGTCCTTGCCCCGCCGCGGAGTTCCCGCGAATATTTCCAGTTTCAAATCCTACGCGATTTACGACAGCGACATAAACCCCGTTGGCGATGGCGTGTCCGCGCTGGATGGTTCTCCACGCATCGTGCTGCGCCAGGCCGAACTCTGCCTTCTCTGCCGGATGCCAACCGATCGCTGTCGGATAGAAAAGAACAGGCGCTCCCTGCAGCGCCGTCAACCGCGCGCCTTCGGGATACCACTGGTCCCAGCAGACCAGCGTCCCTAATTTCCCTACGCTGGTGTTGAGCGCGCGGAATCCCAAATCGCCCGGAGTGAAATAAAACTTTTCGTAGTAAAGAGGGTCGTCAGGAATGTGCATCTTGCGATAAAGCCCGCTGAGCGATCCGTCACGATCAAAAATTGCTGCCGTGTTGTGATAGACACCCGCTGCGCGCTTTTCAAAAAGCGATGCGATCAAGACCACACCGTTGCTGCGTGCCGCGGCCGCGAGTTTCTCGCTGCTGGATCCAGGGATTGGTTCTGCCAGGTCAAACAGCGCGTGATCTTCCCGCTGACAGAAATATTGCGTCTGAAATAGCTCCGGGAGGCAGACGACCTGTGCGCCACGCTCTGCGGATTCGGCGATTCGCTTCAGCGCTTTGTCCAGATTTTCTTCGGGCTCGGGTCCGCACGACATCTGGATCAATGCAACCCGAAACTTTTCCGCTGGCACTCTCGAAGACCCCCGCGATCAATATAGCATCGGCCGGGAATTCAGATTATTTTGCTCCGAATATGCTGAGTAGGGCGCGATTGAATCTGTCATCACCACTCGCTTTGCAGATTCCTGCATACAGATTTCTCCCTAGAACGAGCCGCTGTACTGGTTGACTGGCGCGGTTTTTGGACGAAGTTCGCAAGAGAGCGCAATAAATGTGCAAAGTTCTGCAATCTTCGCGCGCTCAGCGGCGTAACCAAAAAAATAAATACGAGAATTACATTTTCAAAACACAAATCGTTATACAATCGCTCGCCTTTTGTTATGCCCAGAAAAGGCACGCAGGAACTTGCCATTCGTTTACACCAGAACAGCTCACCGGACCATAAGGAGAAATCGTGATACGAAGACCCTGTAGATTTGTGTTGACACTTGCCGCGCTCGTTTCGCTGGGCAGCATCGTCTGTCTGGCGCAATCGCAAACACTGATGACGCGCCACACGCGCGAAGAAGTCACAAGCAAGACGGCCCCCTACATGGGCCGCATGGCCGCAACGCAGAATATGGAGATGACGCTTGTTCTCCAACACCGCAACCAGCCCCAGTTGGAAAAGTTCCTGAAAGACGTCCAGGACCCCAAGAATCCGAACTACCGCCACTTCCTATCGGTGGATCAGTTCACGACAAAATACGGCCCCAGCCGCGAAGACTATGACTCCGTAAAAGCGTGGGCAAAAGAAAATGGATTCAAAATTCTTTTCACCACGCGCAACCGCCAGGTCGTGCGGGTAAGCGCAGTTGTGTCAGATGTTGAGAGAGCTCTGAACGTTCACATGGGCATCTATCAGCACCCCACGGAGAGCCGCACCTTCTTCGCTCCGGACCGCGAGCCCACGCCGAATCTGGCAGTCCGTCTGTGGAGCATCGCCGGTCTCGACAATTACTCCACCCCGAAGCCAATGCTCAAACGGCGCAATCCCAGCCAGCCGAGCGGCGTCATCGCCAACGCTACCACTGGATCCTGCCCGCAGGCATCATTCTGCGGCAGCGATATGAGAGCTGCATATTACACATCGACCGGCGGAACGCTGGATGGAACCGGCCAGACGATCGGCATCTTCAACTTCATCGGTACCGATCTGGCTGACCTGACCACGTACTTCACCAACGCAGGCCAGACCAATTTCGTGCCGGTTACTCTTCTTTCCGTCGACGGCCAGAGCACGAGCTGCACGGCCAGCGGCGGTTGCGATGATACAGAACAGACCCTTGACATGACGCAATCCATCTCGATGGCGCCGCACATGTCGAGCCTGGTGATGTATATCGGAAAAGGCGGTTTGTCGGGACAAACGCTTGACGACCCCGGCATTCTCAACGCAATGGCGACTGCCAATCCTTTGAACAACCAGCTGAGCTGTTCGTGGGCATGGCGTCCTGCTGACAACACCACTGACGACCCCATCTTCGAAGAATTCCAGGCACAGGGCCAGAGCTTCTTCACCGCTTCTGGAGACTCAGGCAACTGGGCCACAGCCTCCTTTGTTTGGCCCGCCGATGATCCAAACATTACTTCGGTTGGCGGAACGGACTTGAAGACCACGGGCCCGGCTGGCGCGTGGGCTTCGGAAACCGGTTGGGTGGATGGTGGTGGCGGTGTTTCTCCCAACAAGTTCCCCATTCCCTCCTATCAGGTAGCTGCAGCGGCCGGTTGCGCGAAGTGCTCGCAAACCGTTCGCAACGGCCCGGATATTTCGGGCAACTCCGACTTCACGTTCTACGTTTGCTCCGATCAGGAAGGCTGCACTGCCAACGACTTTGGCGGCACCAGCTTTGCGACGCCAATGTGGGGCGGCTTCATGGCTCTTGTCAACCAGCAGGCGGCCAACAACGGCGGTTCTTCCGTAGGGTTCATTAACCCGGCCGTGTACGACATCTACGGGAGTTCGAGCTATGCGGCTGACTTCCACGACGAGACCAGCGGCGGCAACAGCCTGGGAACCGCCGTCGGCTACGATCTGACAACCGGCATCGGCAGCCCGATCGGGCAGCCTCTGGTGGATTCGCTTGCGGGAACCGGCACGACGTCTGGATTCAGCCTCTCGGCCAATCCGACCTCCGTCTCGGTTGCGCAAGGCGCATCCGGAACGTCCACTATCACCAGCACGGTGACCGGTGGCTTTAACACCGCAGTTGTATTGAGCGCGAGCGGCCAGCCCAGCGGCGTGACCGTCAGCTTCAATCCAACCTCCATCACCGGCAATGGCACCTCGACGATGACCATGGCCGTTGGATCCAGCGTTGCCACCGGAACCTACACGATCACCGTGACAGGGACCGCGGGCAGCACCACCGAAACCACTACCGTTTCGTTGACAGTGACGGGCACAGGCGCAGGCACCTTCCAGATCGGTGTGACGCCCAAGATGGTCACGGTTGCGAGGGGCAGTACCGGTCAGACCAGAGTCGTGTCGATGGTAAGTGGCGGCTTCGACTCCGCTATTTCCGTCAGCGTTTCTGGCGGAGGCAACGGAGTATCGCTGCTGGTTACGCCGGCGACGATTGCCGCTCCTGGATCCGGACAGTCAGTCGTGAGGATCAAGGTCAACGCGGCAGCCGCGACTGGAACCTCCACGATTACCGTTACCGCCACTGGCGGCGGCGTGACGCAAACAGCATCGTTCAAGCTGACGGTAGACTAGTCAGATTTGAACCGTCGGAAATTTCTCCGACGCCAAACCAAGGCCCGGACCTTAACGGTCCGGGCTTTTTCGTTTGTGCCATTCTCGAACAGACAGTTAACGCGAGGGTTTTCTCAGTGCAGCCAGATGACGCGCCAACCGCAGACTTCCGGCTACGAGTTTTTCCAGGCGATCAGTAATTTCGGATGAGGGCAGAGCGCGCACGAGCGCTTCGATCGCGCCTTCCGCATCGCGGGATTCTTTTGCGACCAGATCGAGCAGGAACTCCACAGCCGAATCCTGGCGCGACAGTGCGATGGCGGAAAGCAACACCGAACGAAACTACGGATCCTTCGCGGTGGAAAGAGATTTCAGATAACACTTGAAAACTCTCCGGAGAGGCATCGCGGCAAGCGCCAGGCAGCTTCTGCCGCAGCATCATCGGCTGTCGCGAGAAATCGACTGGGCGAAAGCGACTCCGACATCGTGCAATTAGATGGACTCTTGAAGTAGATGCGGTGCGGAGTTGGCAACTAAAGTCCCAGCCCTTGCCAAAACCACCAAGAAGCAGTGCGGCCGATCAGCTCCCAACGGCCTTCACCGAGCCTTACCAAGGTCAGTTTTGACACGCTCTCATGCGCTTCCTGTAGAGTAGTGAGTCGGCTGGAATCGAAAAAAGTGGAGGGCGTTTCCTTGAAACACGGCAATCATGGCAACTCACATCCTGCGCAGCAGGCATCTGGCGGAGAAGGGAAGGACCGTCACCTCCACAACCCGATCGAAGACCGTCTGGTGCCGCTTGAGCCGCTCGATCTCGCGAATGTAACGTCGATCGATAGCCTCGTCCGTGCGATGGCGAAGACCGCCTTCACCGGGCGCCAGCTCGGCGAGGCCGCCGATGTGCTCGAAGCTATGGCCCTCGACGAAGACGCGTTTGTGGTGATGACGCTCGCCGGCGCGATGACCGTCGCCAAGCAAGGCCTCATTATTACTGAGCTCATTGACCGCGGAATCGTGAACGCGATCGTCTCCACCGGAGCGCTCATGGCGCACGGATTGGTGGAGGCGAGCGGGAGAGCGCATTTCCGGGCGAATCCGGAGGTCTCCGACGAAGAGCTCTACGAACAGGGCTACAACCGCGTGTATGACACGCTGGAGCCGGAACAGAACCTGGACGACGTGGAAGAGATCATGTCGGCCGTGCTCGAAGCCTGGGACCACAATGACATCATGTGTTCCTACAAGCTGAATCACGCCATCGGCGAGCATCTGGCGAAACACGCTCAAGGGCAGCGCGGCATTCTTAAATCAGCCTACGAAAAGGGCGTGCCGGTATTTGTGCCGGCATTCAGCGATTCTGAGCTCGGCCTCGATACCGCGCTGAACAATCGCCTCCGCGAATCGACCGGCAGGCATAAGATTCGCTTCGATCCCTTCGAAGATCTGGAGCACTTTGCCGCGACGCTTCTTCGTCAAAAAAAGCTGGGTATCTTCACCATCGGCGGAGGCGTGCCGCGCAACTGGTCGCAGCAGTTTGGGCCCTTTATCGAACTGCGCCACCGGCGTTTAGGGGAGCACGTTCCCCTGAAGCGCTATCACTACGGACTGAGAATTTGCCCTGAGCCGGTCTACTGGGGAGGACTATCCGGCAGTCCCTATAGCGAGGCTATCTCCTGGGGGAAGTTCGTACCCCCGTCGGAAGGCGGGAAATTCGGCGAGGTCTTCGTAGACGCCACCATCGGGCTGCCCATCATCGTGGCGGCCGTTCTTGAACGCCTTGATAACGGTAAGGAGAAAAGCAGGAAAGGCGGAACTCGCAAGACCGCCAAGGCTGCTGCACGGAAATAGCCCAACGGCCACTGCGGAGCGGTCCTGGCTGTGGTTTCTGGTTTTTGACGCTTGCAGTGGCTAGCCAGCGTACTGGGGCGCACGATCGCCGCTGTGGGAGCCCACATTCTTCAAGCGCCGATAGAGCGACCCAAGAACATTATTTTCAAGCACTTCTGATTCAGCCTGATACCAATCCTGCAAGTCCTGGCCTGCCGCCTGGCCGCGCATTTCGTAAAGCTGCTGGGCGCGGGAGCGCACCATCCGCTCAACCATCTGGACGAGCAGCGCCTGTTGCTTTCTGCGCAGGGTTTCGATATCCAAGGCCATATTGACTAGCTGGGCCGTTATTTCGACCCACTTCTATGATAACGCGGGACTGTTAACGAAAGATTACATCCGGCTTATCAGATGGTTACCAAAGTTGTAACCTTTCAAACAGCGCAATCAGCGCATCTATCGCGTCGCGCGAGCCATCCTGCGGGACGACGGCGAAGCCGAAGACGTGATGCAGGATGCCTACGTTCGGCCGATTAAAATCTCGCCAGCTTCGAAGGGCGTGCGAAGTTTGCCACATGGCTAACCCGGATTGCGGTGCATGAGGCACTGACGCGGTCGCGAAAGCGTCTGCGCTTCCAATCCGTGGATATTGCTGGCGATTCGAGTGGAGATGTTATGAATTCAGCGGTATCGAGCGAGCGCAGTCCAGAGCAGGAAACCTATGGTCGCGAGATCGGCGGTCTGCTGGAGAAAGCCGTCCTTTCACTTTCCGAAGAACATCGCCTGGTGTTCATGCTGCGCGATGTCGAAGGCTTGAACACTGAAGAAACTGCGCGCTACCTCAATTTGACACAGGAGAATGTCAAAGTCCGGCTGCGCCGTGCCCACGCTGCACTGCGGAAGCATCTGTACCGGTCCATCGGTGACGCTGCCTCGCGTTGTTTTGAGTTGCACGCTGCGGTGCGATCGGGTAGTCAGCGGAGTCTTTGCCACCCTCGGGATTTGAGAATCGTGAGTGGATCGAAGGGAAATAGAAAAACCCACAGCTCGTGCCATGGGTTTGGCCCTTTTACTCCTGCTGTTGACTAGTCGAAAATCAATACCGCCGACGCGATCACCGTAGTCCAAAGGCCACGCTTGTCGCCGACAGCCGACTGCGTGACGTTCGCCGTCCGGACGATCTTGTTCGAGAGGCGGTAGATCTGTTTTTTCTCGTCCCACGAACGATCGGGGTCGAATTCCACGTTGAGCGTCGTTGCGAGCATCTCTGCCGCAAGTTCTTCCGCATATTCTCCGGCAGCGTCTTCCGTTTCGCCGAACGAATGATGCTCGCTCAGATATCCGTAGGTGTTGCGGTCGGCCGGGATCGCTACGCCGATCGATGAGGCCAGCAGGCGGTGCGCCTCGCGGGTAGAATTTTCCGCGACCACAGCGAAAACCACTTCACCGGGACTCAAATATTTCACGCCCTCTTTACGGGCGAGCAGTTTGCAGTTGGGCGGGAAGATCGAAGAGACCCGCACCAGGTTCTGGGCGGCAATACCGGCGTCGCGCAACGCCAATTCGAACGATGTCAGCCGCTCACGGTGTTTCCCCACTCCCTTGGTGAAGAAAATCCGTTTCGGAACCATGTCTTTACCCAATTCGCGTGTCCTCCGCAGAGAGAGAAATTTTGTGCTGAAAATGCACAATCTAACACAATGATTTGTAAAGGGAAGATGAATTTCGGGAAAGGATCAAGAAAGTCGCGGGAGTGGCCTGGCTCCAGCCCACTTTCAGCTCTCAGGTCTTAGGTCTTAGATCACGAATCAAAGTTGAACATCACGCCAAGACCTGAGACCCAAGACCCGCGACCTGAACTCTATTGAGCGGCTTTAACGGAAGCGACCGTGATGGTGCTGTCTTTCTCAGTGCCGGTTACAGTGGCTTTCTCGCCGGCCTGCTTGTCAAGCGTGGCCAGGGCAGCTTTGTCGCTGGTTTCAAGCGTGTAGACCTTGTCACCGACTACCAGGGCATACTTCGAGCCCTTGCCAACGCACGTCCGGGTGCAAGCTGCGGCATCGCCCATGGCGTGCTTAGCGCCGCACATTGCGTCACTCACGGTCCCAGTGTAGGTTTTCGACGCGGCGAACGCCGACACGGCCGATAGTCCGACGACCAGAGCAAAGTTCAATAACAAGAAAGCAAAGTTCTTGCGCACAGCTTTCATCATGCATTTCTCCTTTTTGGATATCAGAGTGAACAGGATCTCTCACCGGCCTTCTACAGACAAAGATACGCCTTCGCCAGAAAAGATGCGGTTGCGGACGGAAGGTTACAGGCGAAGAGTGTGTTTTTGTCAAAAAATAAAATGTGGGAACGCGCTGGCGCGCGTCCCCACGCATGCCCGGAGTCAGATTAGGGGGAGGGCCCGGGCAAACTTGCATTGCGGATGCTACAGCAAAACCTACTTGACTGGAACCACCGAACTCACCTCAACACCGACCCCGTTTACGGTTCCAGTCACGGTCGCCTTCTTGCCCGCCTGCTGGTCCAAAACCGCCAGTAGGGCGTTGTCGCTGGTGTTGAGGGAGTACAGCTTGTCTCCCACTACCAGCAGATACTTCGATCCATGTCCCACGCAGGCTCGCGTACATTCCCTGGGCGGTCCCTGCGCATGTTGCGCGCCGCACATCGCGTCGCTAACTTCGCCGGTTAAAGTTTCCTTGTCGGCTGCCGCGGCATTTCCCAGGAACAGCAGCATCCCCAAAACAACCGAAGCGACCGGGCAAAATATTCCTTTACAACTGATTCGCATTTACTACTCCCCGCTGTTATTGTCTCCCTGATAATGCTCGGAGACTCAGCGGGACAGTGTACCAAGCCGCGCCGATTTCCCAAATCGCTGCCGGCAAGCATGTTGGCTGCGACGCGCTAGATTATCCCGGCCCCACCTTAATCGAAAACGGCACAGGAATTTGTTCCAAAAGCCGAACAAGAATACTCAAAGGTTTTAAGCCCACTATTTTGGCGCCTTCACCGAATAGATCAAGTCCACGTCTACCGACTTGTCACGTGCATTTGCAGTAACATGCGACGAAACATCCCAATCCAGCGTGGACGGCAGCAGTTTATGGGCTTCCGGCAGATATTCGCTTAAGTAGGTTGCGTCGTACACCTCTCCGGGACGGATTTTCCACGCATTTCGTAACTTTGCCGTCAGGCTGTTGTCCAGGCCGCGGAATTCGAGGTCGCCCATGTGGTAGGCGTAACCCTCCGTCACCACCAGTTTCATTGCGACCGTGCCTGCGGAATCGTCATAGTCTGCCTGCACTTTGATAGACGCCGTCACGAACCCACGCGAGCCATACAGCTTCTGCACATCTCTCAAGTTGTCCTCCAGCCGAACGGTGTTGGCCGGCTCACCTGGCTGAGCTCGCACCATCTTCTGCAGAACGTCCGTTGGAAACTCCTTGTTTCCCTCCCATGCAATGCTCTTCAACTTGTATTGGTGCCCCGGCGTGACCGCAAACGCGACATCGACAATCGTCAGATTGCGAACGCTATCGTCGCCCTGGACCGATGGGGCTTTCACGACCTTCGGCTCCGGATCGCCGAATTGCGCCTTGAGATATCCGTGCGCGTAGAAGACCGGAAGAAGTTGGTGCTGCACGAGCGCGCTCAGGACTGTCCGTGAGTATTCGCGGTCAAATACACGCTTCGCCGCCGCCTCCAAGGCCGGCAACTCATCCTGGCCTGCCCCAGTAAATTCAACGTTGCGAATCTGGATCAGAACATCGGAGACCTGGTAGACAATCGCTTCGACGGGACCGTCCGTTTTGCCTGCCTTAATGAAATCCACATGCCCTGGGATCGCCTTCTCCACTAGCATCGCTTGCAGCACGTCGGAAACTTCTTCTGCCAATCGGCCAGAGAGCGGCAACTCGCCGTCAAACAAGGGCGCATGTTGCTTGATGCGCTGTAGCATTTCGGATTCGGGGAACCAGACGAAATCTTCGAACCGCACCGGCACGAACTTGTTGGCGTCGGTGACGTGGAACTCCAGCTTAACCCCCAGAGCGGAATAGGAAAAAGAGTATGCGATGTCGGTGAAGACTCCCGTATCACCGAGCCGCACGGCGACCGTCTTGAAATCGTCGTCGGTGACAGGCGTCCCAATCTGCAAGCCGCTGGCGGCCACAATGGCAGACTCGGGAAAGCGCTTGCTGCCCGTGATTTTGATTTCCACTAACCGCCGTGCTGAAGCGGGCATCTGCGCCAGAGACTTCTGCCCAGACTGGCACAAGGCAGGCATGGCCAGCCCAAGACAAACGAAAATCGCCAGTATGAAAGTCGCCTTCATCGCCGAATAGGGGTCTGCACTAATTCTTGGGTGGATTTGTGCTTCACTGCAATATCGATGAAAGCCAAAGCGGCCCGGCTGAGGGCCTTGTCCTTGCGGAAGACGAGGGCAAGATCGCGGCGAATCTGGGCATCGGCTATCGGAATTGCGGCGAGAGCCTTGGCGCGAACGTCTTCCTCGACATTCGATCGTGCGATGAATCCAATACCAACATCGGCGGCCACAAATCGCTTCAACAGTTCGCTCGAATCCAGTTCCATAGAGAAGTTAGGCTTTAGACGCCGCTCGTGAAACAGTTGCTCAATCGCGTCGCGCGTATGACCTGCCTTGGGAACGATCAGCGGAAACTTGCTTGCATCGGCGAATGTGGCCGATTTCATCTTCCCCAGCGGATGCTGCGGCGGCGCGATCAAAGTCAATTCATCCCGATGGATGAGAACCACGGTCAGGCGGTTGTCGTTTATCGGAAGGGAGATCACGCCGAAGTCGACCGAGTTATCGATGATCGACTCAAGAATCTTGGCGTAGTCTGCGCGCTTGATGTTCACCGACACGTCGGGATATTGCCTCTTGAAATCGGCAAACACATACGGCAGGATATGCAGGCACGTTCCTTCGTTCGCTCCGACAATGATCTCGCCGCGTGGCACGCGCTCCATTTCGGCGATGGAGACCATCATGGCCTTGCGCGCGTCAAGAGTGTCTTCCACATATTTAAGAAACGCTTTGCCCCCGGCCGTCAACGAAACTTTGCCGCCGGAGCGGTCGAACAGCTTGGCCCCGACCTCTTCTTCGATGCCTCGAATCTGAGAGGAAATTGCAGGCTGCGTCCGAAAACGCTTCTCCGCCGCCCGCGAGAATGACGCGTGCCGCGCGACTTCGAGAAACGTTTCGAGCTGGTCAAAGTCCATAAAAGCTATCAGCCATCAGCCTCAGCTATCAGCCAGCATTCCGGAATCCCATCCGGATTTGCTGAAAGCTCTTAGCTGAAGGCTGACAGCTTGAGTATAAAGTCACCTTTATCGCCCCTATAAGAACAATCGAATTGCCACTCTTGACTGCTGGCTTTAGACTCTTCCGTCCGCACAACGCCGCCCGATTGTAGCAGCCGGGGTGTCCCATTTCTTGCGCGCCTTTTGCGCGAGAAGTGGGGTTTTTGCCGGCTTCGATGCAACCGCTGGAGTTCTTATGGCCGATCCCAAATCCGTCATCGACTTCGCCCGCAAGCACGACGCGAAAATTCTCGATCTCCGCTTCACCGATATCCCAGGGCTCTGGCACCACGTCTCTTATCCGATCGATCAACTGACTGAATCCTCATTCGACGAAGGATTCGGCATCGATGGCTCTTCCATCCGCGCGTGGGCGGGGATTCACGAGAGCGATATGCTCCTCAAACCCGACGCCAGCACGCATCTGCTCGATCCCTTCACCGAAGTTCCGACGCTCGTGCTCGTCTGCGATGTCATCGACCCTGTAACCAAGCAGAGCTACGACCGCGATCCGCGCTACATTGCCCGCAAGGCCGAGGACTGCCTCGCCTCGACCGGCATCGCCGACAAGGCGTTCTTCGGCGCCGAGGCCGAGTTCTTCATCTTCGACAACGTGCGCTTCGATCAGCGCGAACACTACGGGTTCTACTACATCGACGCCGAAGAGGGACGTTGGAATTCGGGCAGGGAACTGAACGATCTCGGGTACCGTCCGCGCTTTCGCGAAGGATATTTTCCGGTCGCGCCAACCGACCACTATCAGGACCTGCGTTCCGAGATGATGCTCATCATGCAGAGCTGCGGCCTCGAAGTGGAATGCCATCATCACGAAGTCGCTACCGGAGGCCAGACCGAGCTCGATCTGAAGTACGACTCGCTCGTTCGCTCAGCGGACAAGATGCTGCTGTACAAATACGTCGTGAAAAATGTCGCGAACCGCAATGGCAAGACCGTGACATTCATGCCCAAGCCCATCTTCGGCGACAACGGCAGCGGCATGCATACGCTCCAATCGTTGTGGAAGGCGGACGATCCGCTGTTCGCCGGCGACGGATACGCCGGCCTGTCGCAACTCGCGCTCTGGTACGTCGGAGGCCTGATCAAACACGGACCGGCGCTGGCAGCAATTATTGCTCCGACAACGAATTCTTATAAGCGCCTGGTCCCGGGATTCGAAGCTCCGGTCAATCTGGCCTATTCGCGCCGCAACCGCTCCGCCGCCTGTCGCATTCCCATGTATTCCGCTTCGCCACAGGCCAAACGCATCGAGTTCCGCCCGCCTGACCCCAGTTGCAATCCGTACATGGCCTTCGCTGCGATGCTGATGGCGGGCCTTGACGGCATTGAGCACAAGATGGATCCAGGACCGCCGCTCGACAAAGACATCTACGAAATGGATCCAGAAGAAGCCTCGAACATCCCGTCGATGCCCGGCTCACTCGAAGACGCGCTCGACGCCCTTCAGCGCGACCATGCCTTCCTGCTGAAGGGGGATGTGTTTACCGAAGAGTTATTGCGGACCTACGTGGATTACAAACGCTCGAAAGAAGTGGCCGCCATTCGTCTTCGACCGCACCCATATGAGTTCGCTCTTTACTACGACATCTGAATGCGCTCGCGCGGCGCTATCTGCTACCATTGGGATGTTCGCGAGGTGGATATGCCCCAGTTTGTGATCGAGCGGGAGATCCCGGGCGCAGGCAATTTGTCGGACGCGGAGCTGCAGGCAGTCGCCAGAAAGTCCGTAGGCGTGTTGAAAGACATGGGGCCGGAGATCAAATGGCTCCATAGCTACGTGACCGGCGACAAAGTTTATTGTGTGTACCTGGCGCCGGACGAGGAGACCGTCCGCGAACACGCACGCCGCGGAGGTTTTCCCGCGAATCGCATTTCGGCGGTGCGCCGCCTGATCGATCCTGGCACGGCCAATTGATCCGAGCGTAGTTTCGATCTGGACTTAGTTCGGCTTGAGCTGACCTGTTTCCCGATCGTCGTCCAGCGCCTCGCGGACCGCTTGCTCGATCGGCATCTTCCAGCCTTCCATCCACGCCGCCATCCCTGCCGTATCGCCCAGCGTCCGGCGCGCGAATTCCAGTGCCTTGTCGAGTCTTGCTTGTTCTGCCATCGTAAGCGGCGCGCCTAGCCGTTGACGCAGCGCGGCCGCGGCCCCTGCCAGATGCAGCGATTGTTCGGCCTTCGACTGCGCCGCAGCGCTGGCAGCCAGACATTCAAGCGAGCGGGCGATCCCGCGTTTGTAGCCCAACTCCTGGAACATCTGGATACTTTCGCCGTAGAGTCGGCGCGCTTCGGCGTCGTTCCCCTGATCGCAGCTCAGAGTCGCCAGATCGGACTGGGCGCTGGCAATTCCCCAACCGTCCCGTAGTTGCCGAAAAGCCGCCAGACTCTGTTCGCAGTATGCGCGGGCAGTGTTGAAGTCCGCCCGTTCGCGGGCGACATCTCCCTGATAATTGAGCGTCCAGGCGACGCCAGCGCCGTCTCCCGCCCTGCGGAACATTGCCAGGCACTCGTCATAGAGCGAGGACGCGCGTGTGTAATCTCCCTGACTTTTCATCACGCTGGCAAGATTGCTGAGGGCGCGGGCGATGTCCGCGGAATCGCCCAGGTCTTTCCAGATCGCAACGCAGCGTTCGAAGAGCATGGAGGCGGCAGGAAAATCGCCGCGATCGCGGGCGTTGACGGCCAAAGCGTTCAATGCGACCGCGACGCCGCGGCTGTCGTTGAGTTCGACGCAGATCTCGAGGCTGTGTTCGAACAGTTGCCGCGCCGCGGAGTGTTCGCCCTGCTCACCCGCCAGAACTGCCGCCGCAAACATTATCCGGGCGCGGAGTTTCGGGCGCACCGCGGTCCCTTCCAGTGCAAGCAGTCTGGCGCTCGCGTCGCGGCCTTCGGTGAGATGTTCCCGCGTCTCCCAGAAGCGAAACAAGGCCGCTCCCAGGCGAAGGCCCCATTCGGCGTCTCCGGTCTTGATCAGGTAATCGAGCGCCGCGCGGAAGTTGTCGTGCTCGATCTCGAACCGGTCAAGCCACTCGGGGTGCGTCACCATATCCTCCGCCCCTTCTTCGGCGAGCACCAAATAGTACGCGGCATGGGCGCGGCGGGTTGCCGCTTCATCGTCGCTCTCGGCCAGGCGTTCGAGAGCATATTCCCGGATAGTAGAGAGCATAAGGAAGCGAGTTTCGGCATGGCCTTGCTCCACCTGCTGAGCCAGGCTCTTGTCCACCATGGAGGCCATACCGTCCAGAATGTCGAGGCCGAGGTCGCTCTTGGTGTCGCAGACCGCTTCCGCTCCCTCCAGAGTGCAGCCGCCGGCAAACACGGAAAGCCGCCGCAACAGAGTTTGCTCCGCGGAATTGAGCAGGCCGTAACTCCAGTCCACAGTGCTGCGAAGAGTCTGCTGGCGTGATGGAAGATCGCGCGCGCCTCCGGTGAGGAGATTCAGGCGGCTCTCGAGGCGCGTCAGCATAGCCGACGGCGAAAGCAACTTGATGCGGGCCGCCGCCAGTTCGATGGCCAAAGGCAAGCCGTCAAGACGAGCACAAATTGCCGCTACCGCGGGCGCGTTTTCCCGCGTGAGGGCGAATTCTCGTTTCACGGCCTGCGCGCGTTCCACGAAGAGCGCGATCGCCGGAAGCCGCGACAACATCTCCACCGGAGGAATGGACTTGAGATTGGGCAGCGCCAGAGGTGGCACGGGGAATTCATGTTCACCATAGACGTGAAGCGGCGCCTGGCTGGTAACCGCAACCTTAAGCTTGGGTCCGGTATTGAGCAGTTGAGTGATCACTGGCGCGGCGGAGACCAGATGCTCGAAGTTGTCGAGCACGAGCAGCATCGGCTGCCCTAATCCGTTCACGTATTCCTTCAGGCTTTCCTGCGGCGACTGGTTTCCGGTTTCGCGCACTCCCAATGCCTGCGCGATGGAGGAAGCAATCAGAGCGCGATCGCTCACCGCCGCCAGCGGAACGAAGCAGACACCCCCGGGAAATTCTCCGGCGGCATCGGCCGCCACCTGCAAGGCGAGTCGCGTCTTTCCGATGCCACCAGGACCGGTGAGGGTCACGAGCTGCACGTCTTCGCGGCCCAGAAGCCGGCGGAGCGCAATCGCTTCCAGTTCGCGTCCAATGAACGCGGTGCGTTGCACCGGCAGGTTGTTGGGCCGCGGCTCGGAAGATCCCGCAGAGGCCTCGGCAAAACGGTCGCGCACCGCGGCCAGGTCGCGCGCCAGGTCGTGGGTCGAGGCGTAACGCTCCTTGGGGTCCTTCGCCAGGCAGCGTTCCACCATCCAGACGAATGGAGGCGGGGCCTGCAGCATTCTGGAGCGGAGGCGCTCTGGTTCGTCGCGAAGGATGGCCGCCGTGGTTTCCGCATGGGTCTTTTTTCGGAAGGCAGGAAGTCCAGTGACCATCTCGTAAAGCACCGATCCGAACGAAAACTGGTCGGAGCGAAAATCAAGTTCCTCGCCCGTCGCTTGCTCGGGTGACATGTAGCCGACCGTGCCCATCACGATTCCTTGCTCGGTAATAGTGGTCGAAGCGTCCGGATCGTGGGAGTGTTTGCCGCGCTGGAGTTTTGCGAGACCGAAATCCAGAATCTTGACGGTCGTGTCACCGGATACCATCAGGTTCTCCGGCTTCAGATCGCGATGGACAATGCCAGCCGCATGCGCTTTGGCAAGAGCGTCGGCAATCTGGGTTGCGATAATGACCGCTTTGCGGAATGGAATGGGGCCTGTGGCTAATAGCTCGCGCACCGTCTGCCCGGTCACCAGCTCCATGGCGATGTAGCGGGTTCCATCTGCTTCGCCCAGTTCATAGATTGTCACGATGTTGGGATGGTTGAGCGCGGAGGCGGCGCGGGCTTCCTGCTCGAAGCGTGTTAACGCGTCCGCTTGAGAACCGTGCTCCAGCGAAAGCGTCTTAATGGCGACTTCGCGTTCGAGGCGAGTGTCGCGGGCGCGATACACCTCGCCCATGCCGCCTGCGCCCAGGCGCTGGAGAATCTGGTAATTTCCGAAGCGCGTGCCGGGCAACAAAGTCGACGGCTGGAAGGCTGGAGTTTCGGGCGGGTTCATGAACCTCGTTCCGGCGCAGCTCTCGGCCCCGAGAAAGCTGATCGCCGTTGCCTGATCTGCGTGGAATCTTTACTGGCTGCCGCGGTGTATCCGCCGCAGCGCCCCTGAGTGCGTTTATAATACCTCAGATTTCAGGAGACAATTTGTGGATGTTCGATCGTTGCAGCGTCCTCTCAAAGACCGCTACCGGCAGGACCCGGCGAGCTCCCGCATCACCCTCACCGCGCGCGGCAGCCAGGCCGGCGCACCCATCGCTTGTTCGGTCGATCTGGGCCGGGCCATTTACGACGCGCAGGCCCACCGGGGCGTAGGCGGGGCAGGAACCGGAGCCTGCTCAGGAGACCTGCTGTTAGGCGCGCTGGCCGCTTGCGCTCAGATCACCTGCCAAATGGTCGCGGCCGCGATGGGCATCTCTACCGAGAGCATCGATGTGACCGTCGAAGGCGATCTTGATCTGCAAGGAACACTGGGACTCTCGAAGGAGACACCTGTCGGATTTCAGAGCATCAGGGTCATGTTCGACGTCAATGCACCGCAGGCGACGAAAGAGCAGCTAAGCGCTCTACAGGCAAAAACAGAACAGTATTGTGTGGTGATGCAGACCTTGCAGCACCCACCGAAGATTGATCACACGTGGACGCAGAGGTAAGACGCCAAATGCCCGGGCGAACAAGCCTCTTGTTTTTTGTCACTAGCAGGGAGTTTGGGTGGGTGCGCAAAACTCAAGATCGGAACTGATCCGCCTGACCCAGCCGTTTGCGGCTGAGCTCAGCAGACCCGCACTTAACTTCCGCCCAGGATGGCGTGCGCTTTCTTGATCAGCGACCGGATTCCTTCCGCCTTGGAGACCACCGCCGCAACCCCGCATTCACGAGCTTGATCCTCGGCAATTTCCTCGGCGTTCATGCTGTAGAGGATTACCGGCGGCGGACGAACCAGCCGACGCAAGCGGCGGGCCGTTTCCAGGCCGTTGATGCCGGGCATATAGAGATCGAGCACCACGAGGGATGGGTCAAGCTTGCGCGCCATCTCGATTGCCTCCAGCCCGTTGGAAGCCTCGCCGCATATCTCAAATCCGCGGGCTGCCCGGAACAGTTTGCATAAAGCTTGCCGCATCACAGAACTGTCATCTACCACCAAAAGGGTATGTGGCAAATCGGCTCCTCGCTCCTTCAACGGCGCAAAGTTTAGATGGAGTCCGGCGTTATCAGGTTTGCTTAAGAGTTAACCTAAGTGACAAAAGAAGAGTAGATGTGTGAAGACGAAGGCGTCGCGAAGACGCTTTCAAGGCGCTCGGCTATCGGAACCGCTGCTTTCAAGGTAGTGCCCCTCTTGTTCGACTGAATGTCTAGACTGCCGCCTAATTCTTTCAATCTTTCCCGAATACCTGCCAGGCCCACACCAACATTCGTGCCTGATCTTTTGAACTCTTCGAGCGTTCCTTTGGGAATGCCTTTGCCGAAGTCGCGAATGGCGAGCGTCACCAGCGTTCGGGGCTTGTCGACTTCGAGTGTGATCTCTACCTTATGGCTGCCCGAGTGCCGGTGAACATTGGTGAGCGCCTCCTGCATGATGCGGAACAGCGCGGTCTCGACACTGGTGGGCATGCGGCCAAGTTTGGCAGGCATGCTGAGAGACGTCTCCATGCCGCTGCGTTTGCCGAATCCATCGACATACCAACTGGCCGCGGAGGAAAACCCAGTAGCGTCGAGCAGAGGCGGATGCAACAGATGAGAGAGAGTCCGGGTCTCGGTGATGGAGCGATCGATTAACTCCTCGACATCGTTAAGGTAGTTAGCATCGGTGCCGTGAGTGATCATCAATGTGTCCAGCGTGATCTTCGCAGCGGCCAGATACTGGCCAAGGCCGTCGTGCAATTCACGGGCAATGCGTCGACGCTCCTCATCCTGCACGCGCAACAGTTGCGCCGACAGCCGGCGAAGTGCGGCGGTCCGGTCTTGCACCAGGGATTCCAGTGTGTCGCGCGCATGCCGCAGCGCCTGTTCGGCCATTTCGCGCTGCTGAAGGTGGTCCCGGATCTCGTACTGCCTGCGGCGCGCTGTCAGTGCGCTGCGAACAGCGCTGAGCACGGTCGCGGCGCGCACAGGACGCTCCAGCAAGCTCATATTTCCCAGAGGCGCACGCTCGCGCATCGCGATATCAGTGGTCCGCGTGCTCATTCCCCCGCCGGTAAGCACGATGATGGGGAAATCCGACCATTTTGGCTGGCTTTCAAGCTTCCTGGCCAGCCGAGTGATCGTCTCTTCAAGCATTGCCTCTTCCGCAACGATGGCCGCACCGGCATTTTGCGGAACCGCGTCGATCAGCTCGCCAGCAGCGGCGACCATGCGCGTGTGTACTCCGGATTGGTGCAGGAGTTTATCGATCCGCGCCGCATCCCTTCCGCATGGAACAAGGATGACCACATCCAGATCGCTATGTGGTGACTTATTCTGGGGTGACTTATTCATCGACCTCGGGTCCAGGCGTTGCATTGACCGGCACATTGCCGAACGCCCGTTAGCGCCCCATTGAGGCCGAAACATCTGGAACTACAACGAGTTCTTGCGAGACTGGAAACCGACGAACTGTCCAAGGGGGTCATCAGGGAGAGGTTTTCCTCCAGTTGAAAGACCGGAACTTTAGTAAACCGCGTCTACGCAGTCTTTTACAGGCTCCCGTCAGTGTGACGGATGCTCATGACCAAGGTCTATACGGTGTTTTCTGTAAAGAAGTGAAAAGTTTGGAGCCGCCCAGTTCAATTCCGGCAAACCAAACCTTAATAGAATCTCCGCGTAAAGAAGAATCCCATCTCGCTTCTCTCCAGGAATCAGAGAAAAAGAGATGGGAGAATAAGACGCGAACTATCCCGGCAGGCAATGAGCGTTACTTCAACGCCTTCTCAATCGCCTCGGTCACTTCCTTCGAATCGGGCGTAACGGCGGGCTCAAAGCGCTGCATGACATTACCGTTGCGATCTACCAGAAACTTGGTGAAGTTCCACTTGATATCTCCCGCGACGGATGCGCCGGCATCCTTCGTCAGGTAGGAATAAAGCGGAGCCTGATCGTCGCCCTTCACCGAAATCTTCGAGTACATTGGGAAACTGACGTTGTATTTGCGGGTGCAGAATGTCTTTATCTCTTCGTTCGTGCCGGGCTCCTGCGCGCCAAAATTGTTGGCAGGGAAGCCGAGGATCACGAAACCCTGGCTCTTATACTTCTCGTAGGTCGCTTCCAGAGCGCTGTACTGCGGCGTGTAGCCGCACTTGCTGGCGACGTTGACGATCATCACCACCTTGCCTTTGTATTCCGCGAGAGGCGCTGGCTTGCCGTCAATGGAGTTCAGTGTGAAGTTGTACAAGCCCGATCCTGCAGAAAGCGATGTAGCCATAATTAACGGTACTCCGATCAGAAGATATTTTGCTGTGCGGTTCAAACGGCTGACGAATGATGTCATTCCTGACTCCTGAAATTTTGGATTCCTGCGAACGGAATTATCGGGCACGACCACCATACGGCGCAGAGCACGCCCTCTGCAATGCAGACAATGTAAACTTTATGTCACGCGAGCGGACGGCAGGCTGGCTATACGGCGGTACGCACCGAAGTTTCTTTCATCACGCGCTCAATCAGGCGCATGCGTTTGTTAGGCAGGTTTGACTCTGTCACGTGCAGTTGAACGGGCTGGCATCCGCTCACCGAAAGCATCTCTGACGCCATGGCGTCCAGCGCGGAGTTCGACCGCCCCAGCACCATCAGCAAATACTTCTGGGCAATGGGACGATCCGCCGGATGGATCAGCGCCCACCATCTTCGCACCGATTCCTGCACCTCGGCTTCGCTCTTTTCTCCCACGACGAGCGCGTCGATGAGCCGATATACCTTGCTCTTGATCGCTTGAAATGAGACGGAAATCTCTTGTGGCATAAGGGGTTCCTGGGCAAGACTGTACCCCTCTGGGTGCAATCCTCGATCCAAACACGAAAACCTATGTTTTTGCCGGTTTAGCAAGCTTTCCACCTATACGGAAGTATTACGAATGGAAGAATTCGCATACAGGATATGAATTCTGGAAGAACGCTCGCCCTCCCGCTGCTTCTCTCATTTGAATTTCGAGACGCGAACCCACACTTGCTGACGATTTTCGGGCTTCAAACAGCGGAATCGCTCTCGAAATGTTCCGGAAAATCCTGCTGCGCAGGGTCGTGCACTTTTCGTGCAGCGAGTTCTACGTGTACGTTAATCGATTTACGTTCATCAAGTGGCGCACTGGGATCTGTGTTCACGACTCCTTTCAATGACTAGCGTCTCGAAGCCCTTAATCTCGCGCGCACTCGCATCATGAGAGCAGGTTACAATGTTGCGCTTTCTCGGCATGCACATCGCCAGATCCTCGCCGCTGTCAGTCGATTCCTGGCAGACCGGAACGGCTCTCGGCAATAGTCTTTACATTGTCAAGACATGCAACTGAGCTGGGTCATAGATTGGGTGACAGAAAACGGAACAATCGCAGGCCGCTACGAACCCGAAACGAAGGAACCTTGAGGTGACAATGAAAAGAGGCGTAATGAAACGATTGGCGTGGACTCTTGTCGGATTGGTCTTGGTTTCCGTAGCAGGCGCGCAGACATCCTCATCGCTCAGTTTGCAGGGAAATGCGTCCGGAGAAAGTTCGCAAGGCGCGTGGCACGAGGCCGATTCCAATGAGCGCATGTTCTTTCCCCGCGACATGTTGTGGGGGTGGGCTCAGTTTGATCTGGCGCCTCCGCATAACGAAATCGACCCGAATATCTGTGCCGGAAATGCCGCCCAATACGGCGGAGCCAACGCGCCGTGCAGTATGTTCGCCCGCTACATGATTTCAGGAATTCTCGAGGTGCGGCCGTTCGGCCGCGGTCCGCTGCGCCGCTTCATGGTCTTCGGCGCACCTACGTTCCTCTTCGGAAAGAATGTGCCCCAGGCGCTTTATACCTGGTCGCCAGACGCGATCGGCATCGAGCACTCCTGGGGAGCCGGCGTTTACATGGGAAAAGGCTTCGAGTTCCGTGTCACGCAGCACTTTCTTTTCGATCGCCTCGGAGCGCGCGACAGCTATCTCGGCATCGCCGACTTGGGAAACAACGGACCGTGGGGGCGCTACATGAGCCTCGGCGTTCGCAAAACTTTTGGCACGAGAAGATGGTGAAAGGGAACCGGGAGCCGCGGACGCCTCGTTCGGGGACTCACACCGATTCTTACCTTTAACCCTGTCTAAGCAGTCACGGGGACCGTTCGGTGCGTAAGTTTCCGCACTAGCCAAACGATCAGCGCGATAAATGCGCCCAGGAGCAGGAATGGAAAGCCGAAGATCAGGGCAATCCAGATACCGCCCCGGAAAGCCGTAACATCACCGCCGATTGTAGCCGAGGGATCGTGTTGCAATCGGCCGCCAAAAACTGCTGCATCTCCTCCAAGGGACGTGCCCGCATCAAGCCGCAAGGTTCCTGCGAACGCCGTCGCATCGCCGCCAACCTTGCCTCCTTCTTCCACGAGGATGCTGCCGCCAAATGTGGTTACATCGCCGTTCACTTGTCCCCGGATCTTTATGCTGCATCCAAAGCACGTCAGTTCGTCTGTCTCTTCTCCGGCGCGGACAGTGATATCGTGCCCAAACTGCGTGCGGTCGCGCGAAGCACCCGCAAAAGCAGTGGTGGAAAGTATCAACAGAAGAAGCAATAAAATTAGCAAACTGGGAGATTTCATGGTCTACCTCCATCGGACACGCGACGCCGCCTGAGCAGTTGCGTGAATTATGCCACAGTGCGGAATAAAAGGATCGTGGGCGTCGATCTCATCGGCAAAGCGAACCCCCGGCCGGCCCGAAGCCGTGCCTGTTACGAATGCGACGAGGCATCTCCCTTGGCAATGGCCCCGACAATGAGGCAGAGAAACGAAGAATCTCCCGCCCATCGCTCGAATTTCTTTATAATTATCGGTTTTTCACCTCATACCGATAACTATTGATAGCGGAGGCTGTTCATGGCGGGCTCTTATAACGGCGTAGCCGTCCCCTCGGACGGAAAGAAAATCGGCTACGCAAACGGCAAGTACGACATTCCCGACAATCCGATCATCCCGTTCATCGAAGGCGACGGCACGGGACGCGATATCTGGAAAGCCTCACTTCGCGTCTTCAACGCCGCCGTGGAGAAGGCCTATAAAGGCAAGCGGCGCGTCGCCTGGTACGAAGTCTTCGCCGGAGAAAAAGCTAAAGCGAAGTTCGATACCTGGCTGCCCGACGACACAGTCGAGGCCGCGCGGGAATTTCGCGTCTCCATCAAAGGCCCGCTGACCACGCCTGTGGGCGGCGGTATCCGCTCGCTCAATGTCGCACTGCGCCAGATCATGGATCTTTACGCCTGCGTGCGTCCGGTGAAGTACTACAAAGGCGTGCCGTCGCCAGTGAAGCATCCCGAGCGCATGAACGTCGTCATCTTCCGGGAGAATACAGAAGACGTTTACGCCGGCGTCGAGTGGGAGCAGGGAACTCCCGAAGCCGCGAAGCTGATTGAGTTTCTGAATAAAGACATGCTCAAGGGCGGAAAAAAACAAATCCGGCTCGACTCTGGAGTGGGCATCAAGCCGATTTCCATCACCGGCACCAAGCGCCTGGTTCGCATGGCGATCCAGCACGCGCTGGAAAATAAGCTGAAGACCGTGACGCTCGTCCACAAAGGCAACATTCAGAAATTTACCGAAGGCGCATTTCGCAAGTGGGGATACGAGCTCGCTACGCAGGAATTCCGCGACAAGGTCGTCACTGAGCGCGAAAGCTGGATTCTCGGTAACAAAGATTCCAATCCAAACATCACGGTCGCACAGAATGCCGACCAGATCGAACCCGGCATGGAGTTTGCTCCGCCATCCTTCCGCCAATCGGTCGAAAAAGAAGTGAAAGAGATTTTGGACGCGATCTATTCCACGCACGGCAACGGCGCGTGGAAAAAGAAGATCATGATCAACGACCGCATCGCCGACTCGATCTTCCAGCAAATCGTCACCCGTCCGGAAGAATATAGTGTGCTCGCCTGCCCGAATCTGAACGGCGACTATATCTCTGATGCCTGCGCCGCGCAGGTCGGCGGACTCGGCATCGCTCCGGGCGCCAACATAGGCGACGGATACGCTGTCTTCGAAGCTACGCACGGCACCGCACCGAAGTATGCCGACAAAGACGTAATCAATCCCGGCTCGGTGATCCTCTCCGGCGTGATGCTCTTCCGTTTCTTAGAATGGAACGAAGCCGCCGACCTGATCGAGCACGGAATGGAGCGCACGATCGAACAGAAAAAAGTCACATACGACTTCGAGCGCCTGATGGACGGCGCAACCAAAGTCAAAACCAGCGAATTCGCCAGCTACATCATCGAGAACATGGGCGCGGGAGTGCTGGTGTAACAGATTGAGGAATTGGGAAATTGAGTAATTGAGAAATTTTCCAATTTTGCTTCCCAATACGGTATTGGCTTTTCAATTACTCAATTACCAAGTTTCTCAATTACTCAATCCGAAAGGTTCATTTCATGCGTAAGAAGGTCACCATCGTGGGCTCCGGCAACGTCGGAGCCACTGCCGCTCACTGGATCGCCTCCAAGGAACTCGCAGACGTCGTGCTCATCGACATCATCGAAGGCGTTCCGCAGGGAAAGGGACTCGACCTGCTCGAGGCCATGCCCATCGAAAAACGGGACTCCTATGTGAGCGGCACAAACAACTACGCCGACACCGCCAACTCCGACACCGTGGTCATCACCGCCGGCATCCCGCGGAAGCCGGGCATGAGCCGCGACGATCTTCTTAACACCAACTACGGGATCATGAAAGCGGTCGTCGGCGAGGTCGTGAAGAATTCGCCGAACTGCATCCTGATCATCGTCTCGAATCCGCTGGACGCTATGGCTCAAGCCGCCTTCAAACTCAGCGGATTCCCCCGCGAGCGCGTCATCGGCATGGCCGGAGTCCTCGACTCCGCCCGCTTCCGCGCTTTCATCGCCGATGAACTCAAGGTGAGCGTAGAAAACGTGACCGCCTTCGTCCTCGGCGGCCACGGAGACACCATGGTTCCGCTGCCGCGCTACTCGACAGTCGCCGGAATCCCGATCACAGAATTGATCGAGAAATCGAAGCTGGACGCGTTAGTCCAACGCACCCGCGACGGCGGCGCAGAAATCGTGAAATATCTGAAGACCGGCTCGGCTTACTACGCGCCATCGGCAGCAGCGACAGAAATGGTCGAAGCAATCCTCAAAGACAAGAAGAAAATCCTCCCCTGCGCGGCGTATCTGCAAGGCGAGTACGGCATCAACGGCCTCTATGTCGGCGTGCCATGCAAGCTGGGGGCGAAGGGACTCGAACAGATCATCGAGATCAAGTTGACTGCCGAAGAAAAGGCAGGATTGGATAAGAGCGCCGCGGCAGTGAAGGAGTTGTGCGGCGTGATCGGTGTCTAGCGATCCGATTAAGTCCTTACTCTTCGAAAATGGACGGAGTGTGCGGGCAACCATGTGATCTAGCCATAGGCGAGCTAAAGTCGTTGACAGCACGTGACGATGAAACCTTCGTCGCCATGACAGAAATCCCTCTTTCCGAGTTTAGAAGAAACATTTCAAGAATCCTGCTGCGGGTGAAGAGAACTCGCAGACCCATTCTGATCACGCGTTCTGGCGAACCTTTTGCGGTGATAAGGCCGATCACTCTTCAGACACGACAAACGAGACCCGCCGACCGGTAAGGGTGGAGTTCACAAACTCGTCGTCTTGGATTCTTCGCCCAACACTCGCAACCTAACAATTGGCCGCCGCAGTTTGGACACCTGTTCCCAGTCGCAGCCCGGATGATGATAGTGCCCGATTTTGGCGGCACAATCGTGCCACTCAGAGGGGTTGATTCCAGTACCGGAATACTTATGTGATTCGCTACCTAAGGGATTGGGTCGAGCTTGCGTCCGTCTTTGAAGTCGACAGCCATCTTGAGACAGCCATCAGCATGTCCAGATTGCAGTATTTACAGATCGCGGCCATTCATCACTGCTCCCTGTGGTCGGCCTTCACCGCAACTCATACTCAAACACCGCCTGAAGTTCGCAGTCCACCGGCACTCCGGCGTGGTCCATGTGAAAGGCGATGAAGTCGCCGGCATTCAAAGCAAAAGAAGGTGTAATGCGAATATGGCGATCTGTCGAAGAGGCAGTTCCATCGCGTGTGACCCATGATTTCAAAATCACGCTGCAAAACATGTCCTGAACAATGTGCCCGGTCTTGAAAACGGTCAGTTTGTACGGATTGTTATCTTCGACCAAGCCGAAGTGTGAACTCCGACTCAGCAGGACTGGGGCGCGGGCGTCGGTACCGAACTTTGGCGGTCCTCCAATCGAAACCGATCCCTGGACAAGCACCTCCGCAAATCCCGCGTCGTGAGGAACGGATGTGATCATAAGGGCCAGGTCGATCTCCGCCGCGGTCAGCGTCAGATTGCTCTTGACCTCGAAAAATGCATTGGCGCCGTTGCCGTGAAGGCCGGAGAGCTCCCAGCCGAAGTTAGCAACTTTCGTGCCTGTCGAAGGCGCGGCTTCAGCGCTCGCCCCAGACGCGAAGCCGGTAATCGTCCCAGCCAGCGCGAGACCGCTGCCTCCGACGAACATTCTGCGGCCAGTTTTCATACGGCCACCACCTATACCTTCTCGATCGTAACTTTCTTCAGCACCACATCGTTGTTCGGTTTGTTCTGGCGATTCTGCGGAACTCGCGTGATCTTCTCTGCGACATCCTGTCCCTCAACCACTTCGCCGAAGATCGTGTGCTTGCCGGTCAACCAGCTCGTCGGCACCGTCGTGATGAAGAATTGCGAGCCGTTTGTGTTCGGGCCGGAGTTCGCCATCGCCAGTTTGCCCGCCTTGTCGAACTTGTGCGGTGAGCCTTTGGTCTCGTCTTCGAACTGATACCCCGGGCCGCCCATGCCTGTGCCTTGCGGATCTCCGCCCTGAACCATAAAGTCGGGAATCACGCGGTGAAAAATCGTGCCGTCATAGAGACGCTCATTCGATTTCTTTCCCGTCGAGGGATGCTTCCATTCGCGTTTTCCTTCTGCGAGTTCAACGAAATTCGCAACCGTCTTCGGCGCGTCGTTTTCGAACAGGCGGCAAACAATGGTTCCTTCTGAAGTTTCAAACGTGGCATAAGTTCCAGGCTGTCGAGTCATAAGAGTCCTTTCAAAAAAAGTCGTTAGTCCTGAGTCTTTAGTGGCTAGAGCCGCGGCACATGTGTCGACGGCCGCCTCGGCCGTCTCGCGAAGCGAAGCGAGCGGCCCTCTGCACGAAATCATTGTTTCGGAGGCGTGGCCGTCTTCGGAGTCGTCGCCGATGGCTTCTTCGCCGCCGGAGTCGTCGTGCTCGCCGGTTTCGCCGCCGTCGCTCCAGCCTTAATGATCGTCACATGCGTAATCTTCACCGGACGAAACGGCTTGTCATTCGTCGGATCGGTCGCCATCCGCGCGATCTGCTTTACCAGCGTTACCGTCGCCTCGTCACATTGCCCGAAGATCGTGTATCCGCCATTCAGATGTTGCGTCGCAACTTCGGTGATGAAAAACTGGGACCCGTTCGTGTTCGGCCCCGAGTTCGCATACGCCAGCCGTCCCGGCTGATTGAAGAGCAAATCCGGAGAAGTCTCGTTCTTGAACTGATACCCCGGATCCCCCGATCCATTCCCGGCCGGGTCTCCGCCCTGAATCATGAAACCAGGAATCACGCGATGGAAGATCGTGCCGTCATACAGCGGCTTGCCGTGGACGGTCGCGCCGCTCATCGGATTCTTCCAATCTTTCGTCCCAGTCGCGAGACCAATGAAGTTCGCCACGCCCATCGGCGCTTTGTCCGGATACAGTGTGCAGGTCATCTTGCCCGCGGTCGTATTAATGATCGCTGTCGGCCGCGCAGCAGGAGTCGCCGGTTTCGCCGCTGGCGAAGACTGCCCAATCATGCCCGTCTGTGCCCATCCCCCTGTAGCCAGCGCCAAAACACAAGCCAACATTACGAATGCTCTTCGCATGAGTGCTCCTTCAAATGCGGATGGAATCTGTTTTCAATCTCTGGAGTCACGTATGAATGCGCGTTCGCATCTGCGATACGCAAAATTGGTCCAATGGGGTACGCACCTAGAATACCGCATCGCAGTTAAAGCAGGCCAACGACTAAGGCGCTCAGTGATCCGTCTCGGCAAGGCAAAGCTCACCAAATCAAGCGAAGGCTGTCTAAACTGAAGATGGCGGAGGCATAAATGCTAGCGGACTTGCGTGACGCGGCCCGGCAACTGCGGAAAGCACCAGGATTTACAGCAACAGCGTTGATCACACTCGCACTGGGGATCGGGGCGACGACGGCGATTTTTACGCTGGTGCATCAAGTGATGTTGAAGTCGCTGCCTGTGACCAAGCCAGGCGAACTGTGGCGCATCGGAGACAAAGATCGCTGCTGCAACTGGGGCGGGTATACCCAGGGTGATGACGGGGACTTTGCACTGTTCTCGTGGGAAACCTACAAGAATTTTCGAGCCCACACGCCGGAGTTCGCGGACCTGGCGGCACTACAGGCCGGCAATGCTCCTCTCGGAGTGCGGCGCGAAGGCTCCCAATCCGCAGCGGACACGCGCAATGGCGAATACGTCTCTGGGAATTTCTTCCGGACGCTCGGAGTGCAGCCATGGATCGGCCGCGTAATGACGGATGAAGATGATCTCGAAGGTGCGCCGTCAGTGGCGGTGATGAGCTATCACATATGGAGGGACAAGTACGGATCTGACCCGTCTGTAGTCGGTGCCGGCTACCAGATCAATGGGCATCCGTTCACGGTGATCGGCGTTGCTGCACCGGGATTTTTCGGCGCGAAGCTGACTGGCGCGGGAATGCCGGACTTTTGGCTGCCGCTGACGACCGAACTCATCATCGATGGAGCGACAGC
>DATAUY010000076.1:0-35215 GCA_036268025.1 Candidatus Sulfotelmatobacter sp.
GGAGACATTCCGTGGCGCATGTTTTCGACGATCGTATGGGCACCGGCAACCTTGATGTTCTCTTCTCCGCTACCGGTCGCGCCCGCGGAGCCCACATCCTGATCGGTGTAGCAGCCCGCGCCGATGATCGGCGAGTCGCCCACCCGACCGGCAAGCTTGAAAGCCAGGCCGCTCGTGGTGGTGATGCCGGAAATCTCTCCCTTTTCGTTCAGGGCCGAACAATGGATGGTTCCGGTCGGCGGGAACAGCACGCGGCGAACCGCGGCCAACTGAAATTCCGGCTCGATGCCGAGTTCGTCGGCGCGCTGCTGCAATTGCTGAATGCGGTCGCGCCAGAGACCGGCTTGCGGTTTGGAATCTGAAGCGGGGCCTGTCCAGTGCGGCGAGGAAATTCCCGGGCCCCACCAGTCGCGGTCAGAGTTGAATTCTTTCCATAACATCCAGATTTTGCGGGAATGCTCTGTGAGCAGGTTCTCGCGCGGAAAACCCATGTCCACTGCGAACCGTTCTGCGCCTTCGCCCACCAGCATGACGTGGCCTGTGTGTTCCATTACGGCCTTCGCGACCATCGAAACATTTTTGATATTGCGCACCGCCCCCACCGAACCGGCGCGCCGCGTAGGGCCATGCATGCAGCAGGAATCGAGTTCGACGACGCCTTCTTCGTTGGGCAAGCCGCCGAAGCCGACGGAATCGTCGTTGGGATCGTTCTCGGGCCCTTTGACCACGCGGATGGCGGCGTCGAGCGTGTCGCCGCCGCCCTTCAGGAATGCGTAGGCTTCCTCGACATAGGCGTGACCGTTGTTCGCGCAGATGATGATCGGGCGCTTCGAAGAATCGGCTGCTGCCTCGGCCGACCTGGAGTGCGTGCTGACTCCGGCGGCAACGGCTCCCATAACGGATGTCTTTACGAAATCACGGCGCGAAACTGTCACGAAGTCCTCCTGGAGGCTTCCGATGTGATGTGCGGAACGCGGAAGAATATCACGGGCGTAGGCTGGTTCACTGCAGACGCAGACAAAAAACTTAAAACATAGAAGATCACCGAGGAAACGGATTGATGCTGATTTGGGGGCAGCCAAGCGACCGTCTCCATTTTTTCGCTTCGCGGTGGGCGATCTCAGCGAAGAAATCTTCGGGGACGGCTTGACGACTCCGTGCCCGTTTTGGGGAGAGCGGTGGCCGCTGAGCTGATTGGCTGCACCTTATCGGAGCGGAATCGCAGCAGCGCGGCGATATTGCCGACCTGGTCGAACGCCGGGTCATCCTTAACGTAGAACGTTTCGATTTCGCGGCGAACGACCCAGGGAAGAATCGCCTCGCCGACGTCAACGATTTCCTGGGTGGAGTGCCCGCAGACGGGACAGAAGCTGACAATATGGGCGTCCATATGGCCGCACGCCGAGCATTCTACGGCATGGGCCTGAAGATTCTCACCGATCAGCAGCGTTTGGACTTCGCCCAGTTCGAGGGAGCGGAGTACGCGACGCAAACCTGTCACGCCCAGCCCATTGCTGCGCGCCTCACCCAACGCCTGTTCGACGCGTTCGTTCCTCAGGCTGTCGTGCCATTCATCGGCAATCAACTGCGCTTGCGCGCAAATCTCATCGCGAGTGGCATGCGCCAGATCGGCGTGAAAGCGCCCGATCAGTGCCTGGCTCAGATAGGGATGCAGTTGCGCCTCGAAGGGCGCGCGAAGCGCGTCCTGGCAGGCGAGAATCCATTTTTCGAACATCCCTTTTTCCAGCAGGTTTTTCAGGATTTCAGCGACATTCTTGAAGTGGTGGCGGGCTTCGTCTTCAACGCGGCGCTGGGCATGGCCGCCGTCGTATCCGGCGAAACCATCGCTGCGTCCACGCCGCGATAATGGATGGAAAAGGTCTTCGCGCTCGGTCAACTCCCCGAGGCGGAGATCGAAGATGCGCGCCCGGTGACGGTCCACAAAAACGACGCCGAGCAGCGGCGATGCGCCGAGCAGAAGGGCCAGAGGCTTGAGATGAAAATGGCGATCAACAAAGAGCTGCGTGTTGCCCAGCATTGGTGGAACTTCAAACTCGCGCCAAACGTGCTTCCGTGCTGAGGCGAATACGACCTTGCCATGCGTGCCGTTAGCACGCAGTTCGCCGGAGAGCTTTACAATCCGCTCGATGTCGGCGCGCGCGCAGTCGTGCTTTCCTTTGCTTTCGAGCTGACGTAGCGCTTCGCGCGCCAGGTCTTTGATCAGAATTGTGTCTTCCTTGTGCGCCTTGTTGCGCGGCGTGGAAGGCTGAAAATAAAAACTGACGGCGCAAGAGGTTTCATCCTGAAAATCGGCCAGTTCACGGATTTGTTCGCGGGTAATACTCATGCATGATCTCCCTAAGTAATATGAAATTGTCAGTTACGCGGCGCCGGTCGGAGCGAAGCGGCCGTGAAACTGCCGGGAGAGACCGGGCGATTTGCGGAGATGATCGCGCGCGCTGGAAACGCAGGCGAGAATATGCTCGGCGGGCGTGCCGGTGATGGCAACAATTTCTTCGACGCTGAAGCCTTCGACGGCATGAAGAATGAACGCTTCGCGCGTTCCGGAACCAAGATCGCGCAACGAAGACGCGATCAGCCGAAGTAACTCGTCAGAAGCCATAATCTGCTCGGGCGTTGAGACGCGAGAATCCGCCACTACGGTTTCGCCGGTGAAAGATTCATCCGGTTGATGAAACTGCAACTCAGGCTCGTCGCTGGCTTTGACGTTCGGCTGGCGGGCTGAGTCTTCAAGATGGACCGCGTCGCTGCTGATCTCATCGGCGCGCGAAAGGTCTTCGAGAGCGCGTAGCGCTTTGTGATAAAGCCAGGCCTCCAGCGCGAGTTTCTCCGGCTTCTCCTGGCTGTCGCTCAGCGCCGCCGCAACGGCTTCATCAATGACTTCTTCCGCTAAAAGCGAGCCAGGGAGAATACTTTCCTGCTCCTCGCGAAAATAAATCTCACGCTGGACAAAGCGGGTCAGGCGCGCCAGATTAACATTCACGTACGAACGCACGTCATCGGCGGAGATGGTCGCGGGAAAAACTGCTGCCAGAGTTGTCTCGAATGGAACCGCATGCATGGGAGCCTGTGGTCGCGCGCTGTTGCCACGGCGTCCACGCTGCCATTTGTGCGACGCACGGAGAAGGTCTTTATGCTTGTTGACCTGCTGCAGCAAGTCTTCGAATGCAGCCTTGACGGCCGCGGTCGGGATGGGCGCCTTGGACTGCGCCGCCATTTGTCCGGAAGGCAGACGCAGGTTCAGCGAGACACTCGTGCCCTCGCGCGCGGAGATTTCCTCGACAACTCCCTTGAGATGCACCAACTCAGGCCGGTAGACCTGAAGGCGTTTTTGCAGTTTTTCGATTTGATGCTGAACGTCTTTCTCGACGGTAGGAAACTTTTGAAGCCGGTAACTAATGTGAACGTTCATGAGCGCCTCGACTTGCTACGAAGTGCGCTTTCTAATGCTGATTGTACACCCGGTAGAAAAAATGCAAGCGGAGAAAAAACTTTGCAAATGAAAAGAATGTTATTCAAAACTTAATTTCCGGAAATCTGCTCGCAGACGAGGGTGTCAGAAGACATTTTTTTCCTGCCTCAATTTTGCCGGCAACCTCTGCGCAATTTATCATGCACTTCCATGATTGCACCCGGGCTTTTGCTCGTACTGCTTATTACTGCCGCGACTGGCTTAGCGCAGAATGCGCCCTTAAAGGAAATTGACAACATCTATCCGGACTCGCATGCGTTGTATGTGGATCTGCACGAGCATCCTGAGCTCTCCGGGCACGAAGTGCAGACAGCAGCGAAGCTGGCGGCACGCCTGCGAGCCGCCGGATATGAGGTAACTGAACATGTGGGCGGCACGGGGATTGTCGCGTTGCTGAAGAATGGTCCGGGCCCGACTATCATGCTCCGAACAGAACTCGATGCCCTGCCCGTCGAGGAAAAGACGGGCCTTCCTTATGCAAGCAAAGTGCACGCGAAGGATGATGCCGGGCTGGATGTCCCCGTGATGCACGCCTGCGGCCATGACGTGCACATGGCTTCGCTTCTGGGTACGGCGGAGATTTTGGCGCGCAGCAAAAACACCTGGCATGGAACGCTGATGCTGATCGGCCAGCCCGCCGAAGAAACGATCGCGGGCGCGAAGAGAATGATCGAAGATGGGCTTTTTACCCGCTTTCCTAAACCCGATGTTGCAGTCGCGCTGCACGTTGGCAATGCCGGGCCGGCAGGGACCATTGGCATCACCCCTGGCATTTACAACACCAATGCTGACTCATTGCGAATCACGATCTACGGCAAGGGCGGACACGGCTCGATGCCGCAAGTCACGGTGGATCCGATTGTGATTACGGCGAGAACGATCCTGGCATTGCAGACGATCGTTTCGCGCGAAATCAAGCCGGGAGAAATGGGTGTGGTCACGGTCGGTTATGTCCACGCCGGAACGAAGAACAACATTATTCCGGACCATGCCGAGATGGGGCTAACCGTTCGGACCTACAAACAGGATGTGAGGCAGCAGATTATCACGGCAATCACGCGGATCGTGAAGGCGGAGGCGGCTGCCGCGAACGCTCCGCGCGAACCGTTGATCGAACACATTGAGGGCACGGACGCGGTGTATAACGATCCGGCGCTGGCGGAGAGGCTCAAAGCTCCGCTCGAGGCGGCTTTGGGCAAGAACAACGTGATCATCGAAGGGCCGATTGCGCCGTCAGAAGATTTTTCTTATTTCGTCGAGCAGGGAGTGCCGGGATTTTACTTTAGCCTCGGCGGGGCCGATCCCGAGAAGTTTGCCGAGGCGAAGGCGTTGGGGAACGCATTGCCGTCGAATCATTCTCCACTCTTTGCGCCGGATGTGGAACCGTCGATTCGGACTGGGATTACGGCGGAAGTGGTGGTGCTGCGGAATTTGCTGAATACGTCGGCGGAGGAACTGCACAAACTGACGAAGGAGTAGGAGTCGACGTAGTCGAGCGTTCACCACATTCAGCGCAAGTTGTAATGAGCTCGCCGAGATCTTAAGACCGATGGCCAAGAGTCAGCGGCCGCCTTCGCCAAGTTTCAGGATGACAACTTCGTTGGGCATCCACTGACAGCAGGACATTACTTGCGCGATCCTTGCCCGTAGTCGAACCAGTATCCCCGTTGCTCGTTGCCTGACATGTGACGCGTATTGTATTCGAGAAGATAGTTCACGTGCGCAGCGTCGAGCGGAAACGACTTCTTCGGCGAATAGGGATACTCGCCCATGCTGAGGAACGGCAGCGGCGCCACGAAGTTACCTTCGGCGGCGTAGAAGTCCATGTCTTTTTCGTAGCCGTTAGCGGCGAAGAAATAATCGCGCACCCATCCTTGCGGAAGCGCGGGCAGCTTCGAGGGATCGAAGTCAAGACGGACTTCGTCTCCCGAGCCAAAGACGGCGAGTTTATCGTCCGTCTTTGTGAGCAACGGGAGGACGTCGCCATAGCGCGTGTAGGTTCCCATGGGCCGTGTATACGGTCCGGTCGCGCTGGCTTTTTCGTAAACGTATTTCACATTTCCGGGCGGCAATCCCTCGATTTTGTAAGGATAGCCGTGGAAGGCGAGATCGGCGTGCGCGAGCGGGACGGGCGTGAGCCGGTAATCGTAGCGCCGGCGTCCCCCCGGCTGTCCGGCGGGCGTCTCGCCCGCTTTGTTCAATCCAACAGATGCTGCATCGCTTGTCCCTGCGACGGCGGGACGCCCTCGCGACAGCCGGCCAGAGGCCGGCGCTACCTGCTCGGTTCGATCCACCATGATGCTGTCCCAGTAGATTTGCAGATTCGTCGTGATGCGAATCTGCTGCGTACCTTGCGGCAGCTTGTCTGTGAGATCCGCGGTCATCGTTCGCGGGCCACCGGCCGGGAATCCCATGTCATCTATCACGCGCTTCCATTTGCCGTCCGCGCTCAATGCTTCGACATAGGGCGCGATCGCCTCTAGCTTCGCCTGCGACGCAGCATACATGCTATTGGCGGAGAAGTATTCGATCTCACCGTGCATGAGCAGCCAGAGCGCGCCCCCGTCGTAGGGCTGGCCCAAATCGAGAGTGATGTCGTGAGTCTTCGCAAATCCCTGGAACTGCGTCATCGCGAAATCGCCGACGAATTTGTGCGCAAGAAGATCGGGCAATAAGTTGTGGCCGTGTTCGTCCCACGCGCCCGCGACCGGCTGCGCATCGCGGCTGACAACGACTTTGAACGGTGGATACGGCGGATTGGACGCGAAGTATTCGTTGGGATATACATCGACATCGGCCGGATGGTCGACTGCGAGCAGACGCACCTGATCGAGATAGACGGCTTCTTCGAGAGGCTCCATGAAACGGAAACTGAGGACCGGCGTGCGGCGTCCGGCATTCGGGGTTAGCGGGTGCCCCACTTCTCGCGTTGTTTGCGAGAAGTGGGGATTTTCCTTCGCGTGAGCCAAACCAGTCGGAATCTTGATCCATTCGACCGGGCGCGGGATGTCGCGCTGATTGGGGCCGATCCAGTGACCGACTACTCCGGCGCCGAGCATGTCGGCGACGAATTCGTAGCGCTCGCCGTTCCATACAAATAAAGTCGGACATGAACTGCCGCGGCGGTCGATTTCCATAAAGTCCTGCTGCTTGTCGCCGGCGATGTTGATTTCATCCTGCAAGACACCGGTCGGCCAGAGCATGCGCACGATGTCAGCATCCTTCGATTCGCCGAGACCGACGGTAAGATACGGCGAGTTCTGGCCGAGGTATCCGTTGGATCCGTAGATTTCGAACTTCTGCCGGTTGCCTCCGGAGAAGACTTCGACCTTCGTCCCGATCGCCGACTTGTTGTCGGCCAGTCCCTTGAGCGCAAGGCGCAGCCAGTGGTTCTTGTTGCCGCCTTCGTTCTTCAGCAGGACGGCGGGGCCGTGGTTCTGCGTGATGAGCAGATCGACTGCGCCATCGTTGTCGTAGTCGCCAACGGCTATTGCTGGAAACGCATTCTCACTTAGTTGAATCTTGTCGAGGCCGACGTCGGCGGTAACGTCTTTGAATCCGTCGGGTCCGAGATTGCGGAAGAGCCTGATCTCTCCCTTGCTTTTTTGGTCTCTCGTTCCGCCTACGATGACCAAGTCAACCCATCCGTCGTTGTCGTAGTCGAAGGCCGCAATGCCGGTAACAAGCATTGAACTGGTATCTGGAAGAGGAACAGACTCAAATGAACCGCGAACGTTGCGCCACAGCGTGGCGGGACTGGATGCGAATGCGAGATCCATCCATCCGTCATGATTGAAGTCAAGAAGCGCTACTCCAAATGACAGCGTAGGCTTTCCACCTTCCCACGGACGTTGAGGTTTGAAATTCCCCTCCCGTGGATTTTCAAAAATTGTTGGAGCGTGCCCCGCAACGACGAGATCAACCGCACGGTCATTGTTGTAGTCGGTGCCTACCGCACCTAAAACCGGGAACCCGTGATCCAAGGGCAATAGCTCCGAAACATTTGTGAAGGTGCCATCACCATTATTACGCCACAACATACCACTCTGAGGTGAACCTGAACCGATGAAAATATCCAAGTCGCCATCGTGGTCGTAGTCAATCAGCGTTAAGGACGTGACCACTCCCATCCCGCGGATGCCTGCTGGCGAAGCGATGTCCTTGAACGTGCCATCCTTTTGATTGTGCTCGATGAGAACCTTGCCGCCCGCTCCGATAATCAGGTCAGCGAATCCATCATTGTCAATGTCGCCAGTTGTGCAGCTCGTAGCATGCAGAGAGGGATCCAATCCACTCTTCGTCGTGACGTCCTCAAATTTTCCGTCTCCTAGATTGTGATAGAGTCCGATGCTGCCCAGCGGACCGTTGTCTGCAAGAAATAGGTCGATCCGACCGTCATTGTCATAGTCGAAAAAGCAAGCACCCAGCCTAGACATCGGGGGCGCATCAGTGAACTGCTGGGGATCCTGATCGGGTTTGCCCACAATCCCCGCCTCCTTTGTCACATCCACGAACTGCACCTTGATCTGCGCCGGGGGCTTCAACTGAGATTGCGGAGACTCGACTGCGCGCGAGTACTGTCCCTGCTCGCCGTAGGCGAGGCTCATGGGCGAGCCGAGCTTGTTCTGCGTGATGTGCTGAAATTGTTTCAGATGTTCTCGGGCATGCTCGGTGTCGCCGGATTGCTGGTAGGCGCGGGACAATCCGAACTCGGCCGAGGCATGCAGCGGATTGATTTTCAGGGCATGCTCGAAGGCGTCAATGGCCGGTGCGAATTGCTTGGCTTGTGCATACGCGGTTCCGAGAAAGTACCAGGCATCTGCGTCACCGGGATCAGTCTCGGTGACATGCTTAAACGCGTCGATGGAACTGGGAGCGTCTCCCGAGTTCTTCGCGAGCAGGCCGAGGCTGTACCATACGTTCGGACTCTTGGGATCCTGCTTGAGCGCATCTTCGAGCGCCTTCTTCGCGTCGTCCACCTTTTGCATGTTCAGGTAGGCGACGCCTTCGTTCAGCCGCGCGATCGCCAACTTTGGATCAGCATCGAGTGCTTGCTGGAATTCCTTCAACGCCTTCTCGAAGAGCTGCTGGTTCATATAGGCCACGCCGAGATTGTTGTGGCGGGCAGCTTCGGCAGAGTTGGGCTGGGCGGGCGTGAGAAGTTCAACGATCGCCAGCAGAACGGCCAAAAGAGCGGCTGAAATCTTGAGATTCATCTGGATAAAGATTTAACCACAGAGGCACAGTGCAAACCATCTCGGATGTCGTCCTGAGCGGCGGCGAAGCCGGCGTGAGGGATCGTACGTCGGCCTGAAGCGTCAATGCTGTCAAGGAGAACGCTTAACTATTCGGCAGCTGTGGTTTTCTTCTCGTCTGCATCAACTCTGAACGCCTTCGTACGGTCCCTCGGACGGCTTGCGCCGTCCTCAGGATGACACTGCGTTGCAGAATCCGTGACGCAGGGA
Source organism: Candidatus Sulfotelmatobacter sp. (assembly GCA_036268025.1). Classification (GTDB taxonomy): domain Bacteria; phylum Acidobacteriota; class Terriglobia; order Terriglobales; family Acidobacteriaceae; genus Sulfotelmatobacter. Next base: position 8,959 of record DATAUY010000076.1, read on the forward strand.
TTAGTGAATCGGCGGAATTCGCCATGCTTTGCACTCGCGTTCCAGCGCGGCAGCTACGGCGAGCACCTGCTCCTCTTCCCATGGTCGTCCGACGACTTGCACGCCGATGGGCAGGCCTTCGAACGAATGACTCACAGGAACCACCGCCGCGGGATTACCGAGCAAGTTGAACCATTCGGTGTAGCTCCAGGCGTCTAGGTAGTCGACTGCTTTGCCTTCGATGGTCCAGGTGCGCTCGCGATGGCGGAAGGCGGGAATCGCGGCGGCAGGACAGAGCAGGATCGGATACCTTTGCATCTGTGCGAGGAACTTCGCACGCAGCGTGTCGCGGGTGATCCAGGCGTTGAGCAGGCGACTGCTGGTCAATTCCGGTTCGGCTGCGGACCAATCGACGAACTGTTTGAGCATGGCGTTCTCATCGAGCTTGCGTCCATCAAACATCGCAGAGATGAGAGTGCCGCCGATCTTGACGAAGAAAATCCTCCAGAGCTGACGCGCTTCTTCGAGGCCGTCAGGGCGGAATGGTTCCACTTCAAATCCAGCGTCCCGCAGCCCTTTCGCGGCGGCCTGAATCGCGGCGCGAGTTTCGGGTGTGACTGGGGTGCGTCCGTCATCTTCGAAATAGCCGACGCGGAGTTTTCTTACTTCATCTTCATTCGGCCAACGCACCGGCACGGGCGCGGCGCAGGTGTCTCCGTCGTCGGGACCTTGCATCACTTCGAAGAGAACCTTCAAGTCGGCCACTGTGCGCGCCATCGGGCCAACCACGCCGATCAGGGCGAAAGGCCCGCCTGAAGGAGGAAAGTGGCCCGTGCAAGGAATGCGACCCGGGGTGGGCTTGAGTCCGCAAATGCCGCTGAAGTGTGCGGGAACGCGAATCGATCCGCCGCCATCGCTGCCGACGCCACCGGCAGACATTCCGGCGGCGATGGCTGCGGCTTCGCCGCCACTCGATCCACCGGGAGTTCGATCGAGGTCCCAGGGACTGTTGGTTCGTCCGTGCAGCAGGTTGTCGGTCTCCCAGGCCATGAGCATCTCGGGAGCGTTGGTGACGCCGAGTATGATCGCGCCCGAGGCTTTCAAGCGCGCGACCAGCGGAGCGTCTTTTTCCGCGATCATTCCCGCGCGCAGACGAGTGCCGGCTTCGCAACGCATTCTGGCAACGTCAATCGAACTCTTAATGCTTACGGGGACGCCGTGCAGCGGGCCGAGTTGGGTGTTCCTGGTTACAGCCTCTTCGGCGGATTTCGCTTCGCGGCGTACGCGGTCAGCGTCGATGTGGACGTAAGCATTCAGTTTAGGATTCAAGCGCTCGATCGCCAGCAGGTGAGCTTTGGCGAGTTCGACCGGAGACAGCTTCTTATCGCGGATTTGCTGGGCCATGACTACGGCCGGAAGAAATCGAAGATCGGTCATGAATGTGGAAGCCTTCAGTTTTTGCGAGAAGTACGCGATCTTTTCTTTCGCCGCTTCGGGGCTGTCTGGTTGCCGGCCGCGGATGCCTTTTGTTTTGTGACTCGTTTTATCATTTCTCGTTCGAGCAGATGCTTTTCCTCGTCAGTGAGGCGGCGGAATGTGCCTTTTTGGAGCTTTCCGAGTTGTAACGGGCCGATTGCAACTCGGACAAGGCGGAGTACTTCAATGCCGAGCGCATCGAACATGCGGCGAATCTGGCGGTTCTTGCCTTCATCGAGCATGATTTCGAGCCAGCAGTTCTTTTCTCCGGCGCGAAGGGTTCTGACGTGCCTGGATCGCAGGATGTCGCTGTTTGTTGTCCGGATACCTTGCGTCAAGGTTTGCGTAAGTTCGTCGTCTGCGACTCTTGCAATTTGGACATGATAAGTCTTGCCGAGGTGCGTCTCAGGGTCTGCAATTCGCGCTGCCCATTCGGAGTCGTTGGTCAGCAGAAGCAGGCCTTCGCTCGCTTTGTCGAGGCGGCCAACCGGAGCGACCCATGGCGGTGGCTCATTCGTGTTTTCCAGAATCGAATAAACGGTTTCGCGACCTTTCTCGTCGGAGGCGGTGGTGACCAGTCCGCGGGTTTTATTCATCATTAGATAAATCTTCTGTGGTTTTTCGATTGGTTTGCCATCGACGTCGATTTGGTCGCGGGTGAGATGGACTGGGGTTTCCGGATCCCGACAGATTTTTCCGTTCAGCGACACCCGGCCTGCGCGAATCAGTTCGGCAGCTTGCGAACGCGAGCAGTAGCCAAGCTTCGAAAGAGAGCGCGCCAGACCTGTTTTGCGGGAGTCGTGTTCGGACACGAGGCTTATGCTACCGAAGAAAGTGCGCCGCTGCGCGGCTGGACGGCCGGGGGCGGCCGTCCCCACATGGGCCTTGCCGGAGTTTGGCTTCTGCCTGAACATGTACCGTTCTGCGCGCCCAGCGCTTGATACCATAGCCTCGAAGGAGTTCTTATGGCCCATAATCATCCTCCCCGTTTTTTGAAGATTGTTGACGACGCGCGCTCACGCATCCGCGAGACTAATGTGGACGAAGTGAAATCGCGCATGGACCGCGGTGATAGATTCATGCTCGTCGATGTGCGCGAAGAAAGCGAGTTCGCGAAGGACCATCTTCCCGGTGCTGTGCATCTGGGCAAGGGTATTATCGAGCGCGACATTGAGGGACGCGTGCCTGATCTGAACACCGAAATGATTCTTTATTGCGGAGGTGGATTCCGCTCGGCACTGGCAGCAGACAATTTAAAGAAGATGGGCTACACCAATGCGATTTCGATGGATGGCGGCATTCGAGGGTGGAGGGAGAAAGGATATCCGCTGGTGAAGGATTGAGGCGGCGAGGCTGAGATCAGGCGCCGGCAAAAAGCAGGTTCCTCGTCGCTTCGCTTCTCGAAAAGACAAAGAGTCAGAGTGGGATGCCCGCATTGTTTCTGTGGTAAGCTGCGCAGGCTCCTCCTATGAATGGACGCATCTTCTACTGGTCGCTGACGTCGGCGCTGGCCGGCTTCCTCTTCGGCTTCGACACTGTCGTTATTTCCGGCGCGGAAAAAACCATCCAGACATTGTGGTCGTTGAATCCCGGCCTGCACGGGATTGCGATGGCGTCGGCGCTGTACGGAACGGTTGTCGGCTCGCTTATCGGCGGATGGCCGGCGGACCGGTTCGGGCGCAAGGCGACGCTGCTCTGGATCGGAGTGCTTTATTTCGTCGGCGCGGTGGGATCAGGCCTGGCTACGAACGTCGAAACGTTCATTGCGGCGCGAGTCATCGGCGGGTTGGGCATCGGCATTTCGACCGTGGTTGCTCCAATGTATATCTCGGAGATCGCCCCGGCGAAGCAGCGCGGGCGGCTGGCCGGCATGTTCCAGTTCAACATCGTGTTCGGAATTCTGGTGGCGTTTGCATCGAATTATGCTTTAGCTGGTGTTGGTCAAAATGCGTGGCGCTGGATGCTGGGCGTGGCCGCCTTTCCGTCTCTGCTCTATGCGCTGATGTGCTTTGGACTGCCGGAAAGTCCGCGCTGGCTGCTGAGCAAGAAGGGCGACCGCGAGGCAGCCTTGCAGGTGCTGCATCGAGCGGAGCCCGAGCTCTCGATGCAGGATATCGCCGCCCAAGCCGACGAGATCATCGCTGCGTCGACCAAAAAAGCTTCTTCCGGACATTTCTGGACGAAACAACTTCGTACGCCGATCCTGCTTGCCTTCCTGATTGCATTCTTCAATCAGCTTTCCGGTATCAACGCGATCCTGTATTTTGCTCCGCGGATTTTTGAAATGACGGGACTCGCGGCGAAGGCCGCGCTGCTGCAATCGATTGGAATCGGGATCACGAATCTCGTTTTCACTTTTGTAGGCCTGTGGCTGATCGATCGGCTGGGGCGCCGGACCCTTCTTTATATCGGCTCGTTCGGCTACATTGTGTCGCTTGGATCGGTAGCGTGGGCATTCTTCACGCACCACTATGTGATCGTTCCCGTGTGCATCTTTGCATTCATCGCAGCACATGCGATCGGACAGGGGGCGGTGATCTGGGTGTTTATCTCAGAGATTTTTCCAAACCGTCACCGTGCGGAAGGCCAGACTCTGGGCAGCTTCACGCATTGGGTTTTTGCCGCCGCGCTTACAACTTTCTTTCCCAGGATGGTCGCCGCAATCGCGCCGGGTTACATCTTCTTATTCTTCACCGGCATGATGGTTTTGCAACTGATTTGGGTGAAGATGATGGTGCCGGAGACTAAGGGCGTGCCGCTGGAACAGATTCAACACCAGTTGGGGATCAGTTGACAGCGGGCACCGGCTACCCGCCGGAACTTTACCAAATACAGCCCTCCGTCGATCAATCGAAAATATCAGGGTGAGTTTTTCAGCGCTCGATCGCTTTCCAGTTGTTCAAATATCTTTCCATGTCAAACGAACCAGACTTCTCCGGATTGCCGGCCAGAGGAAGGGACGTCGTAACTGGACTGCTAATATGCGTTGACAGTGAATGAAAGAGAAAACAGAACAAGCAGCGTCAGCGGAGCGAATGTCTTCATGGTGGCCCCCTCCGCAGAGTCGAACGTGCATTGCGGAAGAGAATCTTATAGGCGGTTGGCCGGACAAGACAAATTTTTCGCAGTATGACAACTTACTCGACCTCAGCAAAAGAAAAAATGGGACAGGATTTCTCCGGCCCCTTTTTTTTCATTTGACGACTGCCTACCTTCCTTCGTTACGGTGCGAAGCCACCGAATGCCGTCTGGTATGGCATCTTGTAAGACGCGTAGGACGAATTGCAGCCGTCGGTTGAATAGTTGGGATCGTAGGCGATCTCGAAATCGCACATATACCATTCACCATCGTTTGCTTTGTAGGTGTCGGCCAGAGGCGTCAAACCCGGCCATGGACAATAGGACCCGCAGGTGGTCGAATCGTGTGAGAGTCCGCCGGTGGTGCCGAGTACATCGCTTCCGGGCGTCGAGGTTTTGGAGGTTTGCAATTCGAGGATGGGTTGTTTGCCGTTGGGCATGGTGACGGTTTGATATTGGTTGAAGTTCCAACACCAATCCGACTGGACGTCGGTAATGACCAGGCAATCGCTGTTGAAGTTGATGGCCACTACATCATCGACTTTGTAGCCGTTCGTGCCGATGCCGCAGCTATCGGAGATGGAAATCTGGCCTTCGGGAAGGTCGAACGAATTCAAATTTCCCATGCAAATCAGACCATCGGTGGACGCAAGCCCGGAGACGTAGCTCATGAAATCCATGTAGTAGGAGACGAAAACGGCCTGCGAGCCGAAAGGCCAACCCGGATTCAGCTTCAGACCAACCGTGTCGGCTTCCCCGCCCTCCGTCAAGCCACAACGGATATAACCGACGCGGCCGTCGCTTGCGTAGTGCGAGTACACCTGGCGACAGATGTACTTGATCCAGGCTTTCATCGGAGCTTCGTACGCAGTCGGCAATCCGGAAGCAATCACGCTGAGATTCGAAGACCCGTTAACGGAATTGGTGTTAAAGACTCGTTGAGCCGTCAGGGTAGCGCCGCTGTTGATGAGGCCAGCGAAACCGGACGTCACGTTGCTGTCGCTATAGGTGACCTGCGTAGATGTGATCGCGGTCACCGAACAGCCGATGCAGTTCATCTCGGTTGCACCCGATGTGCTCACTCCCTGAACAGTGATGGAATCGCCGACCGATCCGACGTATGGAGTTGTCAGACTCACTTTGCAGGTCAACGACGACAGCGTGCAACTGCTGCCGGTTGTACCCAGGCTGATCTCATAAGCTGCCGATCCGGTGTATTGGCTTGCCACCCAGGCATCCTGAGGAGGCGCGTTCGTGCCGATTTTGTACCAGGTGCAGGCAGTCGTTCCGGAGCCGTCGGTGTAAGGCGAGGTCGTGGATGGAGTGGGAGATCCATTCGATCCCGCCGTGCAGCGAGCGTCGCCGGTAATGTCTCCGGCAGTAACGGAGCCGGAAAAGGTCGGCGTAGGGCCAAGCGAGTACCAGATGGCGCTTCCGCTCACGTTGGTCACCGGAACGTCGACAACGTTATATTGTGAAGCGCCCGAGGGAGTGGCTAACGTGACAGTTATGGATTGACCGATCAACGACGACGCGGGAGTTGGAGTCACGGTAATTTTCGCCGTTCCTGAAGTAAACGTTGCATTGGTGGGCTTGAAGTTTACATTAGCGGTGCCGGTGCGAATCTGCCAGAAATTCCCTCCGGAATCCCTGATGTAGTCTCCGGGCATGTAGAGATGCCCCAGCCCCCAAGTTAATGAATAGAGTGCGTTGCCGGAACAGTCGGCCAGCGTATTGGCCCATGCTTGCGAGAAGATGCCGCCGGGAGTTTCTGTATTGTTGTTGTAGCCGGCGGGCGCCACGACGATGTTCGTCAACTTACGATTCGTGGTGTTGGCGCCGTAGACCGTGCTGACGAAGCTGTCGAGAGCGGTGAAGTCGGGCGAAGGACAATAAACACCGGAGCCGTGGGTTGCGCCTCCGTAGTCAATGTAGGGACCCCCGGTGACACAACCGGAAAGGCAACCGGAGGGGACACTTACCAGCACGCCCGTGATGTGACTGTTATTGGGGTTTCCTGGACCAAGCATGTTCGTGAGAATGGTTTCGTCGGACGAACTGATATCGAGCGAGGAAACGAAAACGTTGTTCTGCCGGATGGGCGTGGTGGAAGTCATGCCACCTACGCAATAAAGCGCGGGCGGAGTACACGAGGTTGGCGGCAACGAACCGGGTTTCTCATCGGTTTGAGACACGGCGCACATGGTAGCGAATGTGAAGACAACACAAGCGAGGCAACAACTCACAGCGGATCGCATAGCTACTCCTTAGACTGAAATTGTCTGCATGCCTGAGAGCCAGGGTGGCACTTGGGATGGAACGACAGGACATTCTGCGCTTTCAGATCACGATTTCCGGAGCCTAACTTACGTCCCTGTGCATAACATGTGCGGGCGTTTTCTTTCCGGATTTTGTAACTGGAGACACTAGTTTTTGTCGCTACGAATATGCGCCGCCAGGAAAGTAGCTCGACAGCCGGTACGTATACTTAGCTCCCCCCAATTTTCCATACTCGGGCTGTGCGTTAGCGGAAAAGGAAATTCGTGCAAGTGAGTACGAACAAATCTGCCGCACCGCAGTCGCGCCGCAAGCGCAGGCGAACCTAGCAAACCCGTGACCGCGCCAGCTACGCCCGCACCGCCAAGTTTCAGGAAATCCCGCCGTCCATGATCGGATCCCATCATGATTTGTGCCTTCCTGGATAAAGACTGCTTAGCCGAGTTCTCGCCCTTTTCAGGGCGCTAGTGTTTACTGACAATGATCTTTAGAAGGATAAACGATGACGATCTGCCCCACAGGAAACTTGAGAAGCGCATCCGAGCCAATAAATGCGCAGGCTTCGTCTTTATATGAGCCGGGCCTACCGTGATATATTCGCGCGATACGCGCAGAATATCAGCACAAAGAACGAAAGCCTTAGATGACAATTCATGTCGGCTTGATCGGCGGCGGCAACATCAGCCAGGCCCATGCCCGCGCCGCCAATGCAATTCCCGGAGTCGAGGTCGCCGCGGTCTACGGCACCAATGCAGACAAGGTCACGCGGCTCACGCGTGAGTCTGGCGGAACACCATATAGCGATTTCGAAGCATTTCTGAAGCACCGTCCGCTGGATATGGTGGTAATAGGAAGTCCTTCGGGTATGCACGCAAGACATGGCATAGCAGCGGCGCGCAACGGTCTACATGTATTGACGGAAAAACCAATCGACATCTCGACCGAAAACGCAGATAAACTCATCGCGGTGGCGCGAGAATCGGGTGTGAAGCTGGGAGTCATCTTTCAGGACCGTTTCAAGCCGGACATTCGGAAGTTCAAGCAATGGATCGACGACGGCGTAATCGGTAAACCTCTGTTCGTGGATGCGCGCGTCAAGTGGTATCGGCCGCCGGAGTATTACAGCGGCTCAAAGTGGCGCGGCACGCGGGCGCTCGATGGCGGCGGTGCTCTCATCAACCAGGCGGTCCACACTGTGGATCTTTTGCTGTGGCTGTTCGGCGCTGTCATTCACGTTCAGTCACACATCGCCACAAAGCTGCACGCCATTGAGAGCGAGGACATTGCGATTGCGCTGCTTGATTTCTCCAGCGGTGCGGTGGGAACTTTGGTGGCCAGCACCGCGGTGTTTCCCGGTTATCCGCGGCGAATCGAAGCGATCGGAACCGAGGGCACATTGGTTCTGGAACATGACCGGATCATCGCCGCCGATTTGCGGAACGCCGCCTCGGAAATCACGCCTGGTACTCCATCGAAAGATAACGAAAATACCGGATCGCCGGTAGTGAGCGATTTCAGCGGACATCAGGCTGTTTTCGAGGACTTCATCCAAGCGATCCAAAACAACAGCGAGCCTGCATGTCACGGCCTTGAAGGACGCAAGAGCATTGCGCTTGTCGAAGAGATTTACCGGGCTGCGAGGAACAATACCGCAAGCGTCAGATAGTCATATGTTCGTCGACCAATCGCGTGGGACGTTTACATAGGAACGATCAAGGTCGCGAATTGAGGCGCAGCCCAGAAGCTTGAGCGTGCGATCGAGATCGTCTCGAAGAATTTCCAGTGCGCGAACGACTCCTGCCTCTCCTGCGGCAGCAAGGCCATACGCGTAAGCGCGGCCGCAAAGAACGGCTTTCGTACCCAGGCAGATTGCCTTCACGATATCGGTGCCGCGCCGGATGCCGCTATCCAGAAGTATCTCAGCCTGCCCATCCACCGCAGAGACGATCTCCGGCAGAACGCGGATGGCCGCTGGAACTCCATCAAGTTGACGCCCGCCGTGATTCGAAACCACGATAGCCGCTGCGCCATGATCCAGAGAACGCCGGGCATCATCCACAGAAATAATTCCTTTAACGACGATCGGCCCCTTCCAAAGATCGCGAATCCAGTTCATATCGGTCCATGAGAAGGCAATGCGATTCATCGTCGTATGTGCATTGCCAACCTGCAAAGGGCCCTTGCCGGGCAGCACGATATTGGGCATGGTCGGCAATCCACCATGCAACAGAAAACGCGCCAACCAGCGAGGGCGAGCGAGAAGTTGGGGAGCAAACGGAAATTTTGACAAAACATTTCCGCGCAGCAACTGATCCATTCCGTCGCGCACTTCCCGCTCGCGCAGTCCGATGACGGCGGAATCAATCGTGATGACCAGCACCGTGTAGCCGGCTGCCTGCGCCCGGTGCATGGCTTGCTCCGCAGCCTCTCTGCCTCCCGTCAGATAAAGTTGAAACCAGACAGGGCCATTGGAAGCTGCTTTCACGTCTTCGAGCGGATGACCGGAGACGGTAGAAAGAATGTAGGCCGTGCCCGCGTTTCCCGCGGCCCGCGCAGCCGAGACTTCACCGCCGGGATGTATGACGCGACAGTAGCCCACCGGCGCCAGTAAGACGGGAATCGCGAGATCAATCCCGAGAACTCGGGTTCTCAGATCTACGACCGGAACCGAAACCGCCATGCGAGGACGCAGCGTCACGGCGTCAAAGGTCCGGCGATTCTCGCGCATGGTGAACTCGCCGTCTGCGCCGCCATCAATGTAATTGAAAACGATCTTGGGGACAGTCCGGCGGGCCATACGCCGAAGATCGTCGATGTTAATGACGCGCGGAGAAGAAACTTTGCGGGAGGCTTTGGTCACGCCTTAGTAATCCTTCATGCGATTTCGCAGGCAAGGAGATGACGAATCATAGCTCACTTGATGTCAACACGTTCCAAACGCGGCGTAAGCACTTGAATGATTGCCAACGACACCAGATACGCGAAACCGGCGATCAGAAAAGGAATCATGTAACTGCCAGTCCACTGCAAAACGTAGCCGACAATTTTCGCCATCAGCATTCCTCCAATGGCTCCGGCCATGCCGCCGATTCCAACGACCGAGCCAACTGCCTGAGCAGGAAACATGTCAGAGGTAAGGCTGAATAGGTTGGCGGAAAATCCCTGATGCGCAGCGGCCGCCAAACCGATCAGCAGCACCGCTCCCCACAGGCTTTCCATCTTGTACGCGAAAACGATGGGAACAACGCTTAGCGCGCACACAAGCATTGTCAATTTGCGCGACTTGTTGACGCTATGTCCGCGATGAATCATCGCGGACGAAAGCCATCCGCCGGCCACACTGCCGATATCGGCCAGAACGTAGATCACCATGATAGGCACACCGATCTGCATGAGCTTGAGTCCGTGGTTTCGTTGCAGAAAATCTGGGATCCAGAACAGCAAAAACCACCAGATCGGATCGGTCGTGAACTTGCCGGCCATAAACGCCCAGGTCTGACGATACGAGATGATCTGGACCCATTTGATTTTCGCCGGAGGGGCCGGACGGTCACTAAGGATGTAGTCGAGTTCCGTTTTCGAGACGCTGGGATGTTCCTCGGGTCTGCGATAAAGCAGCAGCCAGAAAATCAACCAAAAGAAACCCAGCGCACCGGTTACTACAAAAGCGGCCCTCCAGCCGTAGTGAATGGAGATCCAGGGCACAATCAGCGGAGTCAGAATCGCTCCCACATTCGAGCCCGCATTGAAGATGCCTGTGGCCAGCGCGCGTTCTTTTTGCGGAAACCATTCCGCCACACTCTTGATGCTCGCCGGAAAAACACCCGCTTCGCCAAACCCCAGGACCGAACGCGCAATCACGAATGAAGCGAATGACCCAGCAGCGGCATGCGCCATTGAGGCCAGACTCCAGAAGATCATCGAAAGCGCGTATCCCAACCGCGTTCCCAGGCGATCGATGAATCGCCCAACAACCACCATGCCGACCGCATAGGCCGCCTGAAATGCGAAGACCAGATTGCTGTAATCGATTTCATTCCAGCCGAGATCATGCTGGAGAGTCGTCTTCAGGACTCCCAGCACCTGGCGATCCATGTAGTTCTTGGTGACGCCGAAAAGAAGAAGAGTACAGATCGCCCAACGAAAACGGCCTACACCGGCGGAGATTCTTGCAGCGCCCGATTTGATTCGTGGCTGCTCTGTTGCCCGGGGTTCTGTGCCGGATTTGCCGCTAGGCTGCATGGGGTGAGTGCATCAACTGACTGGCGCGTTGACTTTCAAGCCCAACCGCATCGCGCAATCTCTTAGCATTTCTATTTCGAACGGAGGACGAATCGGACTCGCCGGATGCGGCAGGTCCGTGGGCATTCTTCCCGTCAGATTCAGAAAAACCGCTGCGGAATGTTTGTACGCGGGGAGGGGTTCGCGAAATGCGACATTGCCCAGATATTGCAGTGCGTCGGACAGCGCGTAGTATTCAGGATCTCCGGATTCCCAGAGCCGGTCTCGCTCAGCGAACTTCTCCGGGGCCAACGTTGCCAGGCCCAATAAATAGTCGGAGCCATATTCGATCATATCGATTCCCAGGTCATTGCCGGTATAGATGCGGAAATCCGGACGACGCGTGTCGCGAACCTGAAGCCGGTCCAATTCGAGCATGCGGTCGAGCGAGGAGTGCTTCATCCCCTTGATCTGGGGAATGTCCAACAGACGCAGAAAAGCTTCGGCATCGAAGATTTCACCGTTCGGCGCGAACCTGGAGCTTAGCTCAAACGCGAGGATGTGATCAAATCCTTCGCATGCCGCTTTGTAGATTTCCGCCTTTTCCGCGGGAGACTTCCCTTTCAGCCGCGAACTCTGAAACAGAATTGGTGTAGCGCCCACCGCGACGATTGCGTCAATCTTCCGCCGATAAAGCGTTACCGCGTCTCCGCTTTCATCTTCAATGAAGGCTCCGGCCACAAAAGGTACGTTCGGACCGAGGCATTCGCGCGTCCAATGCAATACCTGAGCTTTCTCTGCTTGCGTCAGCAGATTCACGTAGCCCGTATCCATGTTTACTGCGTTCGCTAGTCCGGCTCGATGAGTCGCCACGACGTGTTGTTGGTAGGCCTCAACCGCAATCTTTCCGCTGCTATCAAAAGGCAGTAAGGCGGCCGCAATGCCCTCAATTTTGCGGCGAGGCCTTTTCTTCTCAATCAGCGATTCGATAGTTGGCTTTTGCGTCAATCTTGCTTTCGTGTTAATTCCCTGGGCGATCACTCAAACCGTCTGCGGCTTCTTGGGCGAAATTCCTTTGGCGGCATTGAGTTGTTCAGCCATCGAGGAATCTTTGTAATAGTCATCCAGTGGATAGCATCCTGATGGCAAGCCATTTCGCGGGGCGGTCGTGCAATCGCTGAACGTCCGGCAGATTTGCTTGCGTTGCAGTGTTCGCCCTTCCGACGCGTCCCAAAGAATTTCCGGATACGACAGGACGATTCGTCCTAATCCGACCAGGTCGATCCATCCCTCTCGAATTGCGGCCTGCGCGACGAGCGGCAAGAATTCCTGAAGATAGCTGTAGGCTGTACCCACAAAAGTCATGTTGGGGAATTGCTGCTTGATTTGCCGCGCCGCTTCCATCTGACGTGCGGCTCCGACCAACGGGTCTTCTGGGGGTTGATAACCATCCGACGGCGGATACAGCGCCGGCCGCTGAATATGCGGATTGTAGTAAGGACTTCCCGCAGTGAGATTCACCATCCGTATTCCAAGCTCTTCGAGCAGCGACACAAAGCGGACGGATTCCGCAAGATCTATTTCTCTCGGATCCTGCGCGTTCACACCAAATCCCCACTGATACGGGAGAAGTTGGGCGTGCTCCTCGGGAATTCCAGGACCAAGCTTGCCACCTGAAGATTGATTCGGATCAGGCCGGAATGGTACCGAATCGAAGGCCGAAAGCCGGACGCCAATCTCCAACCCAGGCGCGACCGCGCGCACACCTTGAACAATCTCCCGCAGGAATCGAGTTCGATTCTCGAAGCTCCCTCCGTAAGCACCGGGGCGAGTGTGGGCACTGAGGAACTCGTGTCCGAGATAACCGTGGCAGTGCTTGATATCCACAAAATCGAAGCCGAGTTTTGCAGCCGCAGACGCGGCGCGATGAAAATCTTCGATGATCCGCCCGATCTCGGCATCGCTCAACACCGGATACGCGGGCGGCAAGCCCGAGCGTTTATCGAGAATGGGGTGATGGTAGACAATCTGCGGTTCGTTGCGATTTTGAACGTTTGGCTTGCAATAACGCCCCGAGTGCGTCAACTGAAGGCCAATTACTGGTTGGTCATTCGATCCGGTAACCGACCGGTATTCTTCAATTAAGACTTTCCGCAATTGCTCCAAGCCATGAAGCGTGTGATCGGCGATGACCAACTGATTCGGATTCGCCCGTCCGGCATGACAAACAGCTACGGCTTCCCCGCCCCAGATCAGCCCAGCGCCGCTGCGGCCGAAACGCCGCCAGCGTCGAATCGTGTGCTCGCTCGGCTTGCCGTCAGCAGTTCCGTCCCAGCCTTCCATCGGTTGTACAGCGATCCGGTTGCGAATTTCAAAGCGGCCGCAGGTGATCGGCTGGCGAAGAATGGAATCGCCTCCCGTGAGCATTTCACGATCACACGGAATGTTGAGGTTCAAAGTCTGTAGATGGTTTTTGAAACGATCTGCATCCTTCAGACTGGCAAGCCGGACAATGGGCCGGGAGTTCATTCCGACCGCCTCTGTGCTGGGAGCATGAGTACGGCGCCAGCACCCAACAGGGCCATCCCGACCAGAATGATGCAGGCAGTCTGATAATTCCCGCTTGCGTCCCGCAAATGGCCAATCCACCAGGGCGACAGCGCTTCGGCCACCCCGCCCGCCGTCAGAATCACGCCCATAAGGCGGCCGAGGATCTTGATTCCGAAAATTTCCGCTGTGATCAACGGAAGGATCATATAGTCCCCGCCGAGCGCAATCCCAAATATCGCAGCCGCAGCCGCAATCATTCCAAAGGTCTGCCCAAGAAAGAGGAATGGAATCGCAACGGCAACCATAAGATAAATAAAAAACATTACGTATTTTTTCTGGAAGCGATCGGCCATCCATCCCATAAGGACTCTACCCACGATGCTGAATGCCAGGACGAGAGAGAGAACTTGTGCCGAGGTATTCTGCCCGAAATGGCGGTCCAGGCTCAGAAGAAGCTTGAGGTTCTGTTGCGCGCCGCTCACCGCTGCGATTGAGCACATGCTGCCGATAATGATGAGCCATAGCGCGAAGCTTCGGAATGCGCCAGTCAAGTCGGAGTTTTCGCCCTTCTGATCTGGCTCACGCGCAGGAGGTTCCTTCATAAGGAAAACGAGAGGGAAGGAAATCAAAATCACCAGCGCTCCGAGTATTTCGAGCGCCGGTTGCCAGCCGTAGTGCCGGCAGAGGAACGCAGCGATCCAGGGTGCGGCGGCTCCGCCGAAGCCGATGCCTAAATACGCGAGGCCCATTGCCTTGCCGCGCGATCTCACAAACCAGCGGGAAACGACGACCTGCGCCGGCAAGGGTCCGCCGCAGACATATCCCAGCGCGTTCAGCATATAAAAGAAATAAAACCAGGGCAGCGTAAAAATGCTTCCGAGCCCGACCAGCGCTATGCCAGCGACCAGAACTCCCGCGATCATGAGACGGCGCGGACCGAAGCGATCGACGAACCATCCTGCGAGGAAACCGAAGAGCGGGCCGATGAGAAGCTTGCTGAGAGCGTTTCCCGACGTGACCTGAGCGCGGGTCCAGCCAAACTCCCGGACCATGAAATCATAGAAGAAAGGCAGTCCCCACACCGCGATTCCGACAACACAAAACATTGCGAAGAAGCAGGCCGCAAGCGCCAGAGAAGCGGATTGATTTTCAAATAGCACCGCGCCTTCGCTGGGTTCGCCAGCGGTCGCAACTGCATCGCTCTGACTGATTTCCTGCTCGTTCGCGGGCAGTTTCATGAATGGGCCGCGGCCAGTCGAAAGAGGCCTCGCAGACGCGTATTTCTCACGCCTGTGTATCGGCTCCCGGACCGATGGCCACAACATAATAATCGGCTGTGGTCATTCCTACGTTGCGAATGCCATGTTCCTCGTTGGAGCGCACAAAACCGAGCCCTCCTGCGTGCACAACATGACTTTGCCGTCGATCGTCCTGGAGGGCCCACTTCATTCGCTGCTAACCTTGGGCAAGACCCTTTGACCGAGGCGAAACCCCGGTCGCTACGATTTCGCTTTGATCTTCGCCCACCGGGCGCGTTGTGCTGCAGCAATTCTCTTTCGCGCAGCGGCGGACATCACCCGCTTCTTGGGTGTTCCCGCTTTCGCTTTCTGCTTTGCCCACCGCGCTTTTTGAGCAGCGGCGATGCGGGCGCGGCCTGCCGCGGATATTGTCCTTTTTTCGTTTCCGTTTCTGTATGAATTGCCGAACGCTGCCAGTGCGGCAGTGACTCCGTCAATTTGCTTCGTCAGCCGAGTATGTTCCTTCTTCAATAGTTCAACGACATCGCGCATTTTTGTCATGGATGGGCTCGCTCCTGCCCGCCATTCTAGCAAGGGCGACGGGATAGTAAGAAATGTTCACTCGGCACCATGCCGATACTAGCCCGAACGGCGTCACCAAAGAGGCTCTTAAAAGCTGTCCTTGATTTGGGGCCGTTCGAGCAGTTTGCCTATCTCACGTCGGCTCTTGAGCGCTATCCGACCAGGATTATTCGGTTCTTCTGGACTGTACACGGCGGGACGTGATCCCGCACGAATTTGCGCGTTGCAACAAGTCGAAGTGCAGTCGACTTTCACTTTGGGGCCACACAGATGTCTATTCGGTACGGCTATGCCAGAGCCGCTTTGTATAGGGCGACGAGTTTCGTCCAGGCACGCTCGGCTTCGGGCTTGTTATAGATGGGCGCGCCGTCGCGCATCGGCATATCCGGCACGCACCAGCCGTGCAAGGCTGAATATACTTCGATTTCGGCGCGGACCTTGGCGGCTGCAAAGGCCGCCTTCAGCTTATCTTTAGCATCCGGCTGACGCTCGTCGTCGTTCGACGCAATCCCAAAATACATTCTTGCTTTGATCTTCGGCGCGAGCAGATGCGGGCTATCGGGTTTATCCGTCACCAAGCCTCCGCCGTGGAAAGATGCGCCCGCACCAATGCGATCAGGCAAAGACGCGGCGGTCCTCACAACCAGCGCTCCGCCCATGCAATAACCCTGGGTTCCGATCTTCTTTACCTTGTTCACTTCTTTTTGCGCATCGAGGAAGGCTACGTAAGCGGTGGCATCCTTTTCGGCATTGCCGGCCGCGTTCACCGACGCCATCAGCGGCCGGAGCTTCGCCATATCGTCGGCATTCTGAAAGTTGAAGGTGGAGGCATCCGTGAAAGGAGCTTTGGACACGCGGTAAAAGGGATTAGGCACAAGAACAGAATATCCGTCACCCTCAGAAGCGATACGCCTCGCAATGGCGCGCATAGAGGGCCGCAAGCCGAATGCGTCGGACCAGATCAATACTCCCGCATGGGAACCAGTTTTCGGCCGAATGAACGCCGCGTCGCATTTTCCATCTGGAGTTTTGATCTCGACATCACTCTCGGCCACTTCAAAGCCCGCGGCCGCTGCCGCCTGTACCGTCGCAGCCAAACCCGCACCCACCAGGAGGGTTGCAAAGTCGCGCCGCGTGATGTCTGTGGGATTGGCGTCGCTGGTCGGTTGGTTTTTCTGATCGTCTGTCATAGATTTTCGTGTAACGAGTTTATCGTTTTGCGGCGCAGAATTGAAAGGAAAGTCGAGCGCAATCAACATTCGGCTCTTTAGCGCTGAGTTGAGTAGCCCTCCGCACACGACTTTTCGGTAAACTGTTCAGGCATCGATGGTCGCAGTCCGGGGTGCCGCCGAAAATGCAAGGTTCTCCTCGGGTGGTTAAGTCAACCGAGTAGTTCGTGGACATTCTCGAGACAATCAATCGGCTGCCATCTCCTGCACCTCCCGCTCTGACCGAACTGGCCCGAGTGTCATCGAGCCGCGCAGCTCCGCTTCCAACGCAGCCAGTTGAGTATCAATGTCTTCCGCGGCTTTGCGCTTGCGGATGACCTCTTCACGGTAGCGCCGCAAGAAATAATCGATAGTCTCGACACGAATCCTGATCGAGCCTGACGGTTTGTTCTCGTCGAGGTCCTTAAAGCAGAAATACGGCGTCCCGGCACCAACCATAAAGTGTGGGCGGCGAAGTTTACGGCGCGGCATCCCAACCTGGTGGCGCTGGAAAATCGAGCTTCAAGTGCGGGCATTTCAAGCGGCGTCATGATCAGGTAGTGGTGCAGTTCAAACTGCACCACTACCCATGACCAGAGATCCTGGACAGTAAGTTCCGTTCTTCAGGGCGTAAGCGTTTTGGATGATTTCAAAGCATTCCATTCACGAGGGAAATGCCGCGTCGCGCCACCAAAATACGCAGGCGTAGATTTCATTCTGCCAGCGGACAAATTGGCACGTTACCTGCTTCAACAGGGCGCGTTGAAATCGATTCTCAACTCGATTGATCAAGTGGAACTTGAGGCCAAAACAATATAAATTTGACGAATGCGCGGATCCAGGATTTCCACTTCTCTATTTGCAAGTCTCCTGCTGACATCTGTCTTTGCCATACATAGCGCAGGGGCAAGTCCGAAAGACAAACATGGGTCGGAATCCCGCGATTGGCCCGTCTATGGTGGATCAGCGGAATACCAACACTATTCTTCCCTCTCTCAAATCAATCGTTCGAACGTTAAACAATTAGATATCGCCTGGAGCTACGACACCGGAGAAGCCGGGGGATTGCAAACCAGCCCCTTAGTAGTTGATGGCGTTCTATACGGAATCACGCCGACACAGAAAATTTTTGCGGTGGATGCGGTCACGGGAAAAGAAATCTGGAAGTTCGATTCGGGGATCAAAGGCATGCAACCCGATCGCGGGCTGGCGTACTGGGCAGACAAAAAAGACAAACGCATACTCGTCGGGGTGATGAATTTTCTTTACGCGCTCGATGCCACCACTGGCAAGCCGGTCCCGTCGTTCGGGAGCGACGGCCGGGTCGATCTTCAGGACAACCTCGGGCGTGAACCCCGTTACCAGTCCATCGCTTTGACGAGCCCGGGCGTTGTTTATAAGGACCTCATCATCGTAGGCGGCCGCAATCCGGAGACGCTGCCCGCGCCGCCCGGCGACATTCGAGCGTACGAGATTCGCACCGGCAAACTACGCTGGTCGTTTCACACAATTCCACATCCCGGCGAGTTTGGCTATGACACATGGCCGAAAGATGCCTGGAAAACGAGTGGCGCCGCCAACAATTGGGCGGGCATGACTCTCGATCGCTCGCGCGGAATCGTCTACGTTCCGACGGGCTCAGCGGCATTCGATTTTTACGGCGGCGATCGCATCGGCGACGATCTGTTCGCGAATTGCATGATCGCATTAAAGGCCGACACCGGCGAACGGCTTTGGCACTTCCAGGCGGTTCGCCATGATTTGTGGGACCGCGATTTTCCGTCCGCCCCGGTACTGCTCACGTTGAAACGCGACGGCAAGCCGGTAGACGCCGTGGTCCAGACGAGCAAGCAGGGCTTCCTGTTCATGTTCGACCGGGTCACAGGAAAGCCGCTGGTGCCGATCGAATACCGCAAATATCCGGCCAGTACCTTACCCGGTGAAACTGCCGCAGCCGAGCAAGGATTGCCGGCATGGTCCGCTCCCTATGCGCGGCAGACGCTTACTGAAGACATGTTGACCACACGCACACCCGAAGCGCATCAGTGGGCGCTGGACCGTTTCCGTGCATCCATTCACGAAGGCCAGTTTGTTCCTTTTCGTGTGGGAACCGAGACGATCATATTCCCCGGATTCGATGGCGCAGCAGAGTGGGGCGGTCCTGCTGTAGATCCTGACACCGATATTATTTATGTGAATTCCAACGAAATGGCGTGGACAGCATCCCTCTTCGAAGACAAAGGAGAGCGGGGCGCGAAGGCCATCTATCTCAGCCAATGCGCCGTGTGCCATGGCGAGAACATGCGGGGTGCTCCACCAGATATTCCTTCGCTCTCGGGAATCGGAGACCGCAGAAGCCCTGCCGACATCGCCACGACGGTCCGCGGCGGTAAAGGCCGTATGCCGGGATTTCCTAATCTTTATGAAGATCAACTCAACGGATTAATTGAATTTTTGCTGACCGGCGAGAACAAAGAACTCTCCAGCTCCGGTGCGTCGCTGCCCGGAATGAAGTACCGCATTACCGGCTACCGCCGTTTTCTGGATCCAGATGGCTACCCAGCGATAGCGCCGCCTTGGGGAACGCTCAACGCGATTGACCTGAATACAGGTGAGTACAAGTGGAAAATCAATTTCGGAGAATATCCGGAACTGGCGGCCAAGGGCATGAGAAGTACCGGTTCAGAGAATTACGGTGGTCCGATCGTCACTGCAGGCGGTCTGCTTTTTATCGGCGCAACGAACTATGACAGGAAATTTCACGCATTCGATAAGACAACTGGTGAACTGCTCTGGGAGACCACTTTGCCTTTTGCCGGGAACGCCACTCCTGTGACCTATGCGATCAATGGACGCCAATACGTCGCTATAGCCGCGGGCGGCGGCAAAGACCCGAAGTTCGGCTCCGGTGGAGTGTACGTGGCTTTCGCTCTGCCTGAAGCGAAAAGCAAACACTAAAGATAAATTGCAGGCCAGTCTGAAAATAGCGGCAGACGGCCAGGCCGCAGTGTCGCCTAAACGTGTCCGGCGCAATTTGCTCCGACCAGTCGACAATCAATATGAGATCTTCAAACTGAGCTGTATCGCGCGCGGGTCGTTCCGCGTACCGTACACGGTGCCCAAATCGCCGCAATTCAGGCACGTGCTGATATTGCCCCCTCCGTAAATTGGATGGTTGAAGACGTTAAGGAAATCCGCCCGGAACTCCGTCCGAAACCTTTCAACGGCAAACTGCTTCGCTACACCCATATCAAAGTTATCATTGGCTGCCTCGCGAAGCTGATTCATATGAGCTGGTTCGTTACCGTAACGAAATAAGAATGGCTGGCAAGCACCATTTGTAGGATCGTCGCATCGCTGCAAGCCGGTCGCGGTGCCATCTGAGCCCTGAAAAGCTGCCGGATTGATCCAGTTTGTCTTGGATCGATTTTGGGGTCGCGGGTTACCGACGAGATCAGGAAGGCCGGGTCCAGGGAAACCGTAATTGCTGATCGGATTGTTGTAGAAGCTGACCGGATTTGGCAACGGCAGGCCGCTGGCGAGACGTATCGCCGCGGACACATCCCACCCTCCGACGATGTACCTTACGGCGGCGGGAGCATCACTTCCCCAGTGTCTGCCCCTGCCATACGGTAATTGATACACCAAAGCTTCTGCGAAGCTCTGCGGGACATCATGCGTACTATACGAATAGTCCAACTTCGTATTCGTCGCGTCACGCCAATTATCGACGCCGGTCCATCCAAGGCGTGCCTCGGAACCATCGTCCAGATTCTTGGACCATTGATAGGTCGTGATCGAGTCCAGTCCATTGGAGAACGAGTGATTGAACTTGACGTTCAGAGCATCAAATTGAGAACGGGCGCCCGGCGTCGAGCGAGTGAGTTGGAGATATCCAAACGCGGGAAACGGCCGCAACAACAGATTTCTCGACACAGTAGGGCCGCTGAGAAAACTATTAGGGTCGGTTATAACTCCATAGAAAGGATTTGGGACCTGATCGTCCAAACTACTCCCAAGAGCAAGATCCGCCGTTGGAAGTTGGTCATAATCGAGGTTCGGATTGCCGTAAAGTAATTTGCGGCCGCGAACACCCGTATATCCGATCTGCAAAACCGCGTGAGGAGAGACTTGGTACTGTACATCCGCACTCCATTCGTAAAGCCTTCCCACCGGATGCGGTCCCTTTAGCCAAACCTGTCCTGCCCCGATACCAACGAGTGTTTGGTCGCCTTGCGAATTTCCGACGGGCTGAACCAACCCATTCGGAAACGGCGCGCTGACCGGATTTTCGGGGATGTATCCCTGTCCAAATTGCGTTGAGAGCCACGGCGTGAACGCAGTATACCCAGGCGACTGGCCGCCGTCGTCATAGCCGATCATAGCGGAGGTTGGCGTGAAAAAAATTCCCGCCCCCGCACGAGCCGCCAGTTTCGACGTAACCCTGTAGGCGAGCCCAACACGAGGGCTGAAGTTCAGATTGTCGGGTTCCCATTCAGAACGACCCCGTCCGTCGACGCCCGCATACTCGAAAGCGCCGTTGACCGTCGAGCCAAACGCTGTACTGATCGAATTCACCGCATTCGGATCAAAATATCCAACGCGGTTGAAGCGCTCGGTAGCGGGCCTTTGGTTTTCATAGCGAAGTCCGACAAATACCGACAGGTTGCTTGTGGCCCGCCAGTTGTCCTGGACATAGAGTCCGAAGCTGTGTTGACTCATGGCAGGGTCCATGTTGAAGTTGGAACCACCGCCATCGCCAATGCCTAGCAACATGCTTGCGATCGGATTTCCGGAATCGCCGGTTCCCAAGTTTACCTGGCACGGGTCACCGGAAACTGGACCGGGATCACACGCCGTTTGATCGTTCGCAAAATTGAAATTCACCGGAGCATCTTGCCGGATGTTGATCATTGCGACGTCGTAATTGAACCCGAACTTCAGGGTGTGCGTGTGCAACTGCTTGGTCAAATTGATAATACCGGTCGCCAGATTGCGGACATAGCGCTGGTAGCTGGAATAGGAACTGCCCAATTGCGAATACTGCCCCGCATAAACGAGCGGCAGCATCGGCGCCTGAGAATAGCTGGGTGGAAGACCGATCTTGCTGAGATCCGAGACCCCGTAGCCGACTGCGGTCTGCCCTTCCCACCAGCGGGAAAAAGCGCCATACGTGTCGATTACCCACGTCGGACTCGGAGTTAATGTGTCGTTAAGCGCTACCTGAAAGCCGTGGTCGTCGTTATTGGAAATATTGTCCGCACCGTTACAAAAGATGCAGCCGGGAGCCTGATTCTCTCTTACACGGTCCGACATACGGAAAAATAATCGGTGGATGGAATTCTGGGCCCAATCGACACGCCAATCAAACTTGTCGTTGGACGTATCGTTCGGAGCGGTCCCAACGAAGTTATTCAGATGGTTGGGGCCCTCGCCAGGCAGGTTGGGCATCGGATAGAGTGCCGCCAACTTCTGTCCGACGGCATCAAGCCCGCCAGGAATCTTGTTGCCCGGGTATGGGTCTCTCGTGTAGTAAGTGTTGCCGAATGAATCGGTGACTTGCCGCGTGGTAGACGGATCGTAGATCACATCCAACTGGCCGCCCGGAAGGAATGTTTGCGAAAAATCGCCCTGCCGTTCCAGAGCCGTTGGTACTGTAAAAAGCTGCTGGCCAAGGCTGCCGGGCTGGCGCAAACCTTCGTAGGCGGCAAAAAAATAGACGTGGTGAGAACGCCAGATCGGACCACCCACATTCATTCCGAACTGATTCCGGTGGAAGAGAGGTTTCGGTATCCTGGCCGGGGAGCCAACCGGCGCATTATCATTCGACCACGTATTGGCGTCCAATGCCGAGTTCCGCATGTAATCGTATATTTCGCCATGGAACCGGTCAGTGCCGTTCTTGGTGATAAGCGTGACCACGCCTTCTCCCCCGCCGTGGTATTGCGCGTCATATCCGTTTTGCACAATCTGCTGTTCTTGAACGGAGTCCTGTATCGGAGAAACCATAAGGCCACCCCAATCGACTGCCGTGGAGGGCGCGCCATCGATCAGAATCTCCGATTCTGCCGAGCGACCCCCGTTAATGCCAAAGGTGCTCGCCAGTTGATCGAACGTCTGCGAACGCGACGTCATGCCTCCCTGCGACTCGGTTGTGCCGGCAAGGTCGTAAACAAAGTTCAGCGGATTCCTCGTGTTGTTCGGTAGGTTTTCAATGAGGGTGCGATCCATGGTGACGGAGCTATTTGCCGTTTCCGTGTCGAGAAGGACTGTCTCTCCCGTCACCTGAACGCTCTGCTCTACCTGGCCGACCCCCAATTTAATGTTTAATGTGGCCCCCGTGCTCGCCCGCAGAATCATGTTGCTCTGCCTGAAAGTCCTGAAGCCGGCCGCTTCAGCCGAAATTTCGTAGGTTCCCGGCAGAAGATTGTCAAATTTGTATGATCCGGATTCGCCCGAAGAAACCTCGCGGACGTCGTTCGTACCCATGTTTCGAAGATGAATTTTGACTCCCTGAACCACACCTCCACTTGGATCGCTGACGGTACCTGCGATGGACGCAGAAAAAGTCTGCGCGAAGCAAACTTGCCCAATCATTGCGAACGCGCACAAAGAAAGCACAAAGGTGAAGATGCGATTCGAAGTGACTGCCATTTTGTTTCTCCTCGAAGGGAACATAGGCGGTTTAGTCCGTTTGGATGAATGGGCGAGCTCTCTCCACGCGCTCGTTCATCGCAGGGAAATACGGCTGCGGAATGAGGGAAGCAGTCTTGCTCTAAAAGGTGGTAACGGTCAAGAGAAAACATTGTTCTGTTTCGATTTTTGACCAGCATATCCACAGGGAGCCTACGGTACTTCCTGTGTGAGTTCTTCCTGCCACACCTCGCATGTGAAAGCTTTTCGAATCGACATGTATACTTCTGCGGAATCGATGGTTACCACGGGTGGAATAATTCTCTGACGGCTTTCATTGCAGTGCGCACCGTGCGCAAGGGACTCTAAGATGGATAACAGAAGCTTACTTTGCAGTCTCTTCCTGCTCGCGCTCGCCGGCTTTTGTTCCTCGCAAGCGCAACAGGCTGAGCCAAATCCTGCGGCTGATCCGCGCTACAAAGTCGACATCCTCATTGTCATAGGCCATCCTGACGACGACATTGAAGTCGCCTCCTATGTAGCAAAACTCATTGAGCAACAGCATAAGACTGTCGCCGTCGTTTACGGAACACGAGGGAATTCCGGCGGCAATGCCGCCGGTCCGGAACAGTCGAAAGCCCTTGCCGACATCCGGGAGATAGAGGCACGCCATTCACTGGCCTCGTACGGGATCACACAGGAATGGTTCATGCACGGACCTGACACGCCTGGGGGTGATGTCCTGCACTCGCTCGAAGCCTGGGGTCATGGTCAGGCTCTTGAGGAGATGGTCCGACTGGTCCGCATCACACGACCGGAAGTGGTTCTCACGTGGGTGCCGAATTATGTAGTCGGAGAAAACCATGAGGACCACCAGGCAGCGGGTGTTATCGCGACGGAAGCCTTCGATCTTGCCGCAAATCCGCTGGCCTTTCCGGAACAGGTTGAGGCCGCTCGGGATCACCTTTCGATCAACAACTACGGTGAGGGACTTCGGCCCTGGCAGCCCAAGAAGATTTACTACTTCACCGATGCGACGCACTTTGAATTTCTTAAGGGGCGCGGCCCTGAATATCCCTCCAGCGATATTTCTCCGTCGCGAAAAATCCCCTACTCGCGTGTGGCGTCCGAAGCGTGGGCTTTTTACAAGACGCAAAATGATTTCACGGACGAGCAGTTAAAAGCATTCACCGAAATGCCGGTACGCCTGATCTTGGGCAAATCGCTCGTGGGCGGCTCGCCCACCGCTGACGTATTCGAAGGCGTCACGGCCAGGCCGATCGCTTACCTGCGTGCCAGAGGCTATCAATCGCCTCCGGCGAATGTTGCGCTCGAACTCGGTGGACCCTGGGCGTTCTATCGTGCATTCTGGAAAGCCCACAACATCGATGGAATAGAAACTCTGTATAGTCCGGAAGCACAAGTAGGCCCGAACGACGGTCTTTGGGTCCCGTTGATCATTCGCAATGACAGCGACACCGCAACGCGGATAACTCTACAGTCCCGGCTTCCGCAACAATGGAAGCAGCAGCCGGATGCGAGTGTCTACGCAGTCGGCGCGCACGATTCCTACTCAATTCAATTAAAGATCTTCCCTGCGCCGCTGACTGAAAAGGGATCGTGGCAGAACCTTAGCTGGGACGCAGAGAGCGAAGGAAAGAAAATCGATACCGTAACCTTGAGGATAAAAGTCGAATCGAACGGACTGCCGCAATAAGAGCTGGTCAGTTCTTAATCAGCTTGCGCACCTGATGCAATGTTTTGACCGCGTCATCCGGCATTCGCCCGGATGTGTCCGGCGAAAGATTAAGAAGCAGGTTTGAGTTGCGCTGTTTACAGGTGCGATACGCATCCGCGATGACCTGCGCATCCTGCACTTGAAAACCCGGACGCCAGAACCAGCTATGCATCGGCGGCATGGGTTTGTATGGAGGACCAGTCGGTATCCATGCCTCCATCGGCAAGTAGCGCATTATGCCGTCCATAGTAATGTGGGGATTGTGCCCTTCGGGCGGCGGTAAAGTATCTTCTCCGTTAATCACGTCGGTTGGCCAGCTCGCCGGTTCGCAGATCCTCCCGAGGTTGCGCCGGCTTTGGTAAAAAGCCTGATTCATCACCACGAGACAGTCAGGGCTCAGGGATTTGATCAAGCGATACACTTCCCATCGCTGCTCTTTTGAGAGCTTCCACGTGATATCCAGGAGTTGATAGAACGGCGTTCGGTATCGAGTGTGTAGCTCGGTAAGCTGGCGTTTGATTAGTGCGTAATAAGCATCCGGAACCGGCGAATCCCAATCGAACTTACCTTCGTTGTGAGGATCGAGAATGCAGTAATAAAAACCCGGTCGCAGACCATATTCCTTGCAGGCGTGCATGAATTCGGCCACAACATCGGTCCTGTTCCCGCTCGCGGCCACGTCATAGTCGTAGTCCTCTGAATCCCACAAACAGAACCCCGACATGTGCTTGGCGGTGAGCACGGCATAACGTGCGCCCAACTCTCGTGCCACACGAATCCACTGTCGAACATCGAGATGAGACGGGTTGTAAGTATTGGCCGGCGCACCGCCCGTCTCGTAGTCGTTTCCCGTGAACGTATTCATGCTGAAATGAAAAGAGACACCGAACTGCAATTCCTCATACTGCTTCAGCACGTCTGTACGCTGACTGGCAGGTTCGACGGTTCGCGAAGCCGGAATAACTTGTCGCCCAGATCCCTTGCCGAGAACCAATCCGGATGCCAATGCAACCGAACCGCTTAACCACTCACGACGATTCATCCTGCGCCCCCCAAACATTTGCGCGCCTGTTCCCGAGCCGCCATCGCCAATTTCGGCCGTGGACTCGGGAATATACGTAATCCGACTCTACCTCATGACGGTTCGGCAGCCGTACAGAATGAAGGTATACGAGTTTGAGGTGAAAACATTTCCATAATATTTCGCAGGATGAACCGTCGGGAGAATTGGCGGTCTAAATAGCTGTTGCCTACACACTCGCAGAGCTTCTCCGCTC